>NZ_JACJLC010000068.1 GCF_016901955.1 Pseudoflavonifractor phocaeensis | reverse complement strand
GTCCTTACGCAGTTGGCAGATCGTATTACGCGTTGTACGCGTCCGCGAGGAACAAAGGGCTATGCCCGCATAGTGACAACCACCAGCTTCGCTGGTGGATGTGTTCATTTCAGCTGAGCTTGGCTTGGGCCTTGATGTATTCGACGATGGCCTGTTTCGGGATCCTCCAGACCCGGCCATTCCGAAACCCCTTTAAGGTTCCGGCGCCCAGCAGCTCATAGAGCGCGTTTTTGCCGATTTTCAACACCTCACAGGCCTCCTCAGCAGTCAGAAGGTCATCACAGCTCTCCAGCATAGCGGCAGCCACCTCCTATGTAAAAAGGGCATCCGTTTTCTTTCCAACGTGGACAGCGGCACTTGTGATCCCTGCCGGACCGCGAGCCAGCCGTCCCCGTCGGGATAAACCATTTTAAGGCAATCAGCTGCTGTACGATGGCGTTTTCAGACCGCTGAAGGGCAATGGCGATCTGGGAGATCCCCTCGCCATCCAAAAAGTATTGACGCAGTTCCTCTTTTTCCTCGTCGGTCCAGTATTCTCTGGATCGTTCAGAAGGGATCGTTCCCTCCCGTAAGGCTTTCAAAAAATCTCGTTCATTTTCCAAATGGTTTAGCATTGCTAAAACCTCCTTCATATAGTTTTACTTTTATGTTAGGTTGTAAAAAATGACAAAGGAGGTTTTGCTGTCCCTATGGCCCCAGATGCGTTTTGCGTGCCCGGTAGAGGGTGGCCTTTTTGATCCCGGTCAGCTCCTCGATCTCCGCTACCGTATGCTGGCCTGCCTCGTAGAGCTTCAGCGCCTGCCGGAGCTTATGGGGATCGCAGCGGGGGCGGCCACCCTTCCTGCCCCTGGCCCGGGCAGCCTTCAGCCCCTCCATGGTGCGCTCGGCGATCACATCCCGTTCAAACTGGGCCAGGGCCGACATCAGGGTAAAGAGCAGGGTTCCAGTGGGGGTACTGGTGTCGATCTGTTCCTTCAGGCTCACCAGCTGCACACCCTTTTCTTTCAGCAGCTCCACCAGTTCGATGAGATCCTTGGTGCTCCTGCCCAGCCTGGACAGGGATTCCACCACCACAGTATCGCCCTGGGCCACATGGGCCAGCAGCCTGTTCAGCTCCGGCCTGTCCCGCTTGGTCCCGGTCATCTTCTCCTGAAATATTAGTTCCACGCCATACTGCCGGAGCAGGTCCAGCTGCCGCTCCAGGTTCTGGTCAGCGGTGGATACTCTGGCATAGCCGATTTTCTGATGGTTCATGACAGCCACTCCTGTCTCAAAAAGGGTTGGGAAACGACACATAGATTTTGAAACGGCTTCTGGAACCAAAACAGGGGCCGGAACGGGCTTCTGTGCCCAGCTCCGGTCCCTGTTCCAAAAACCTTCGTTTTTTCCACTCACAGCGGCAGGCAGAGGATCTCCCCGCCCAGGTTCAGAAAGAGCTCCGGGCAGAGAAATCTCTGCCGATACTGTTCCAGCTGTTCCTCTGTCAGGCTGATGAAATCTTCGCCGTCCGGTGGCGCGCCGCAGAGGAAAAAAGTGCCGCACACAATATCATACAGATTCCCGGCAGAATCCCGCAGGGCCCGGTTGGCAGGCAGGCCCAGCAGCTTGCCCTCGTCGTTGCACACCAGAGCCACCGGCTCCTCAAAGGGGTACAACACCTGTATGGTACCGCCCACCACCTTTTGCATGGACGCCAGATTCCGCCTGATCTCACTTTGGCGGGGGGCCTTTCCGGATTCCACGATCAATACCCGCATATCATCTCACCTCTCACAGATAGTCATAGCCATACAGGGCGTCCTCGATCTCGTCGGTGGACCACCCCTCCTGCAGAAGCTGGTCGATCTGCTCCGGGGCATATCCAAAGGAGGCCGCCACGCTTTTCAACTGCTCCAGGTAGCGCGGCTCGGGCAGGCAGGAGGAAAACCGCCCCCAGCTTCTTCCATGAGGGTACATCGTCCACCCCATCTCAAAGTGGTCCGTCTGCACTTCTCCCCGCCGGTTGATGCGCAGAATGTCGCCGCTGCCGATGGCCACCTCCTCCGCCTGCTCCCACCGCAGCCAGGTACGGGCCACCGCCTGCCGCAGAATGGCCTCCGTGGAGGCATAGAGGTACAGCCCCAGCCTTGGGAAATGGAGCAGGCAGAAGGGGTTGTCCCCCTTAATCACATACAGATCGTCCCGCTCATCCAGCACGGTAAACACAAAAGAGCCCTCCACCGTCTCCGCCATCTGTCGCAGGCTGGCCGGTGTGAGGGCTCTTTGCTGTTCGATGAGCTGCACCGCCACATAGCTGTCGGTCTCGATCCGGGTGCGGGGCAGGCTGTGGCTTCTGCGCAGGGACAGGTCGTTGTAGAGGACACCGTTGTGAGCCAGGGCAAACCGGCTCCCCGGCACCTGCCCGGCGAAGGGGTGGTTGTTCCGATTGTGCCCGGCATTGCCTTGGGTGGTGAGGCGGGTATGGCCCATCACCACCCGGGCATCGTTTGGAATGTGGAACCGGAGCAGATGGGCGGGGCCAGGGCGCTTGTAGATCCGCAGGCGGCCGGCGGAGTTATAGGCGATGCCCGCGGCGTCGGTTCCCCTGGCCTCGCTCTCCAGCGCCAGGCAGGAAACCAGCCTGGACTTCTGGCGGCCGGTCAGGGTATGGCGACAGTCTATGAGGCCAAACAGGCAGCACATCAGTCCTCCACCTCGCTCTCCACCGGCTCGTTCACATAGAGCCGCCGCTCCTTCAGGTACTGCACCAGCTCCGGGTACCGGTCCTGCTGGATGCCGGAGACGAAGGTAGTCCAGGCCAGCGACTTGATCTCATCATCGGACAAAAAAATGGCCGCATCGCAGATCCGGTCCAGCATCTGCAATGTGGCGAAGATGGTATTGGCTTTCAGGGTTCCCCGGAACATCCGGAACTCTACGGTGTGGGTGTTTTGCAGGTTGACGCAGGTGTAACGGCCACCGTGGTAACCTTTCTTGGCGTAGTCCAGGATCTCCATGGGCTGTTCCTTGTAGCCGTAGCGGGCCGCCCACCGCTCCAGCTGCCGGGGCGTCCGTCGGGAAAACTTCAGCAGCTCCTCCCAGTGCTTTTCAAAGAAGTAGAGCACCCTGGCGATGGCCAGATCCTGTTCCCAGCTCTCAGCCCCGAAGGCCTCCCGGCTCACGTGGATATGCAGGCCGCAGGTGTTGGCCCGGTGGCTGAGGTAGCCCAGGGATACCGCCTTCCTGCACAGCTCTGTCCACGGGACATGGCGAAGCTGGTAGTCCAGGCTGGCGGGGTGGGTCACCAGCTCCAGGCCGTCGTCCAGGGAGCCGTCGTGCTTGATGTAAAGGCAGTCCTCGTCCCGGTTGCCGATCTCCAGCAGCGAGCGGGCATTGCGGAGCAGCTCGCCGGCCCCGTCGATCTCCAGCTCCACGCCGAAAAAGCGCGGGCCTGTCCCATGAAAGACAGGCGTGGGCTTGTAATAGTAGTCGTGGATGGGAGAGGCGTTGGGCAGGGTGTGGAAGCAGTCCGAACAGTACGGGTATTCGTCATAGTCGTCGTCCTCGGCGTAGTAGGCTTGGGACTCGTGGAGCAGTGCGCCGCACCGGCAGCAGTTGGTGTAGTGGTCGTCATAGCACGCCTGGCAGAGGGGGGCCTCGCCGCTGCCGACGTTGTCCTGGGCCCAGATCCGTTCCCCGCAGTGGCGGCAGACCAGCGTCCGCTGGTCCAGGCAGTGGGCGCAGAGCTCCAGGCCGTCAAATGGGTGCAGCTCTTCCAAAGGGTGGGGCGCTCCGCACAGGCCGCAGGTTCTTTGTTCTTTCATCGTCATTACCTCCATGATTTTACCCCCCGATCGCCTCGGGGTCATTCATGGGGATAATATGTAATCAAAAAGGGGTCAATTTGCGCTTTGGTAAGTTTTAATCAACAAACATATCAATAAATCCAAAGAAAGGAGAGTTGATAACGCTTGACAACGCGAGAAGAAGCCCTGGCCGCCCTGCGCAGCGGGGAGCGGCCCTGTGAACGCTCCGGGCAATACTGGAGCAAAGAGGAGCGGGAGAAGCTGCTCCGTGATTTTGAATCCGGTGAGGGGATTTCAGATCTGGCGCTGGAGTTGAACCGAACGGAACCAGCCATCGTGCAGGAACTGAAAAATGCGGGAGCTTTTGAGAACCAGACCAGACGCCGGGGACGGAATCAGCCGAAACACCCGGATTGTCAGCCAGGTTGTCAATGCCCCATGTGTACCGTTTGGGATTGCCCGCACCGCGGAAAGGAGTTTTGGGATGCTGGAACAGTACGATGATCTGCTCACTGCTGAAGAGGCCTGCGAGGTACTTAAAATGGGAAAAAACGCTCTTTACGCCCTTCTGGGCTCCGGAGAACTGAAGGCCTTCCGGAACGGTCGGGTGTGGCGGATTCCCAAGCAGTCGGTCATAGAGTTTATTTGTGGAAAATCCAAGCTGACTTCATTTTGAAACACAATGACTCCCTGGACATAGCCGTCCAGGGATTCATCAGTCTGTCGAAAAACCTCCCTCAGAGGAAGCCTCGCAGAGTTTACCCGCAAGGGGTACGCCGCATCCGTAAGGCAGCAAAGCTGCCGACGGCTGCGCAGCTGCGGCCCGCAGGCCGCAGAATAAAATCAAAATCCATTTCCAAGGACATGCACCTTGGAAATGACACTTCTCATGACGGATAGATGGCGGCCTTTTTATACGCCCGGAGATTGCCAAACCAATACCGGTACAGTCCAAAGCCTGTTTCGGCTCGCTCTAAAATGGTCTTCAGGATTTGTTTCAGATACTTCTGCCCAAAGCTGGTGGTGCCGAAATATGCGTCAAAGTTGGCCGCCGGCAGCACCACCCAGTCGGAGTCCTCCGGCTTATTGGCAAGGTAGTAGGCCGCCAGCGTCTCCAACATCTCCACGGAAATGCCT
Organism: Pseudoflavonifractor phocaeensis; assembly: GCF_016901955.1. Lineage (GTDB taxonomy): Bacteria > Bacillota > Clostridia > Oscillospirales > Oscillospiraceae > Flavonifractor > Flavonifractor phocaeensis_A. The sequence continues at coordinate 11,315 of NZ_JACJLC010000068.1, read as the reverse complement.
TAGGCGTGAGGCTGCTAAGTTGCTCCACCAATGCGGGTGGAGGTATCGGTTCCTCCGTCCGGAGCGGCACCAGCTCCAGAGCCTGGGCCAGAAACTGTCAAATCGCAGGCCCCACTGCCCCTGGGTGGTGGGGACGAACAGGAGGATCTGCATCTGGATCACCTTGATCGGGGCGGTCATTTTAGTCAATGCGTTCTGGGAACTCTTATTTCCTTGGATTTTTAATAGCGGTCAGGGCGACGGGGGATATTAGCTGGAATTCCCCTCTATGCGTCACAAGGTATTTCTTTTTGAACACATCTTCAAGTTAGATACAACACGACACTCAAACTGATGGGCTGCTTTTGCGCTCCTCTGACCGGTTTGACTACCATCTCCGCAGGATTCAGTGCGCCCTCTTGCACCTGCTTACTTGTTTGCTCGTCATTTTCTGGCCCCAGAAAAAATTATCGGTTGTTCAGCAGACATTACTTATAGTCAATGATTGGTCAGTTCTGGACAGGAGATTCCTCCCATACCCAAGGCGGTTTTGATTCCAACACCCGCATACACCCCAAAGAGCAAGAGAACCTTCCAGACTTCCAGGAGTGGCGCAGGTAACCGATTTCGCACCCAGATAGTTCCTATGAATCCTGGAACACGGTGTCCTTTTAGATCAAACCGTCGGCTCTGAAGGCGGTAATCTTGAATCCAAATCTGTGTCTCCAGCATACGAAGGGCATCTTCATCCAGAAGCGGATACTCCGGCATGAGCTGATTCCAGCGCCGCACCAAACTCTGAAGCATTTGATGGATGTCGGGAAAGATCTGATAGGTTTCGTTATGCTTGAAAGCTGTCGGCGTCCAGAACTGTATGGTGTGCCGCCTGCGGTCTTCAAGTGCTGCCGCGCAATCCAAAAAGTCGCTTCCACTAGGGAAAGCTCGTTTCTCTATTATGCGCAGCGGAAGCGAACATGCGGGCTCCCGAAGAAAAAGCGCTTGGCGCTGCTCCAGAACCGGTAAAAGGACGTTCTCTGCTTCCTCTGAAAACACAGTAATATTCCAACGGGCCCTGTTCCTCTCTCTTTCAGGGTAAAAATACTGACTGAACGGTATGGAAATTTGTTGATGCCAGATCTCCGCCATTTCAGGTGAAACTGATTCATTTAGCGCGGAATACAGCCAATACCCCCAGGAACTGTGGGCCACGATCCCTTCCGGGGTCGTGGCCTCGAACTGATACCATATCATTCCTGAATCTCCACCTTACAAAGTCCAAACTCCCTTGTTCCATGCCGGGTCCAGGTATATTTCATACAGTGGGGCGAAATGCGGTAGCGCCGCAGGTCCTGCTCGTGTTTATGATTACGGAATACCTGTTGCATCTGCTTCTGCGTGAACTGGGATGCTCTCTCATAACCCAAGAGAGGATATACTGCTGTCTTACCAAAAAATCCGCTCCCCCCGCCAAGAAGCAGAAAATTTCCATTGGAAATACGTCCTCCCTGAGGTTCTGGAAACCGTGTTTGAAACGTATTCTGATAATACTGGCTGAACAAGGCAATATCCTGTTTCAACTGCTCCAAGGTCCAATTCTTGCCCAGAACGGAACGATCCAGAGTCAGACGGAAAGTGAGTTCCGTTCCAGGCGCGATGCATTCCCGGACGAGATTAGGAAGACTGAGCCGACCATCTGGATTTATATCCAATTTGTTAGACAATATCAATGTGGTGTCAGGCAGCGGCTTGCTGTCCGCAACAGAGATGCCTCTCATGATGCTGTTTACCATATCTCCCGGCCGACTATTCTTCAGCTTCAATGTGTTAAAATAATCGCTCTCAGCAATTTCATAGCTTTTTCTGACCGGTTTCAAGTTTCTTTCTTTGCCGCTGTCATCACGAATCAGAATTGCGTGGAGAAGTGCGGTTCGCAGCGCGCCTTTTACGGAACTACCTGGAACGTAAGCCCGCCCCTGACCATCCCGCATAAAGGCGTGGATTTGCTTTAGACTGTGGGTCTCGTCCAGAATCTCTCCGGCACTGACCTCATAGCGGATCAAAGCGTGACGTTCCTTGTCTGAAATACCGCACTGCCGCAGAAACTGAGCCAAGTTGAACGGTCTCCCGCATAGGACAGCCTCTTCATAGGAATCAACATGTCCCGTTTGCACCAGCCAGCGGAACAAAGCCTCCTCCTGAATAAAGGAGACCCGTTTGGTTCGTGGGTCAAAGAGGTAACTATTCTTTCCGTATATCTTACCGCATCCAACAAAAACTGGCCCGAAAGCAGTCAAATTTAAGCAATACTCTTCCAGATGTTCCATCCGAATCATAGCTTCACCCCCAGCCAGAGCGGACGGTTATAGCGGTAAACCGGATGCCCCCTGGTCGTGCCTACTATACTCAGCTCACCGCGGAACCGCCGACTAAATACGGAGCCTGCCTGAAAGACGCATTGTGTCTGCTTTTTGACTGGCTGTCCATCTCCCCTAGGGTCATGGATGAATCCGCCTTTCCGAAGCAGTTGATAGCTGGCCTCAGCCATTGCCTCGTCCAGCTCGCTATCTGCGGGCAGGCAGGAGGACAGCGTAATGTGCGTGGGAGCATCCTCTGCGTTCAATGCTTGGACGAGCCATTCCGTTCCGCAGTCAAACCCAACATCCAGTTCAATGGTATCATACACGCAAAAGGTTCCATACCCGCTGCTGATTTTTCCGCCCACACCAGTCATTCCCAATAGTTCCAGCCATGTTCCGACCCTATCTCGCAGTTCATCCTCTTCCCAACCCATTAAAAAGTAAATCCCACAGTTGGGCTCGAAGGTGAAAAGCCCTACGAAATAGGGCACAGCGTCTCCATTCTCCGGAACGCTGGCTTTTGTGACCTCATGTTGCATCCCAAAGTCCTGTGAAAATTGGGTGCAATCCAGATAAGGCCCACCCGCCAGAGAGGACAGGTACGCTCCATAGGCATTGGCAGGAATGTACTTTATTTTTTTCAATTTTTTGCGCTCTGACGGCAACACTTCAGCGCGATGTACAGGGTTCAAAAACGGTCTGGGCAGGTAGAGCTGATCTTCCTCCTGCGCCTCTCCCTCATGCCATGGCATCCCATCGCTAAGCAACAAGGCCCCTTTGGCCGCAGCGCTGCAGAGGTACTCCACAGCCTGATCGCCCTCTGTCAGCAGTGCGGTATGGCACAGGGCGGAAAACAGCGTATCGGCACAGAAATATGGTTTGGTCAGTTCCAATGAGCGGGCAGAATCCTGACCAAAGTGGACAGGTGCGGTAAATCGCAGCTTAAAGGCGGAATAGTTCACAGTCCTCCACTTCCTTTTGCAGCATTTCGGCCAGCTCTGTAATTAACTCTGTGGAAAGGCTGCACGCTAAGGGTGTCAGCTTTAGATTACGGAATCGAACCCGGCCGTAGCCTCGCGTACCGTGCCCACCCAGATAGTCGAACTGGAGCAGCTTCATACCCCGGGCCAGGTAGGTAAAATCCTCGCGGACCTCACATTCCTCCATGGCGTCATAGACAATATTGACCCCAAACACGACGCCGCTGATGACCCGCTCGATTTGCCTGGGATTTGCCACGGAAGTAGCCCGATTGATAGCGTTTTCCGCCTTGACTTCGGTGAGTCCAATGGCGCGGAAGTGCTCCTTGTTCTGGACAAAACAGTCACTGAACTGCAGGCGTGAGTGGATGATTTGTGGTGCGCTGGCTCCAAACAGGCGGCAAAGGACCGGACCGTCATTCTTATAGTCCGGCATATTGGTGATATCCTGGGAGATGCTGCGCGCCAGCAGGGTACGCAACTTTCCCTTCAGACTGCTGCCGGGGAGAACGGGGTCATTGGTAGCGGGATCTCGAATGACCGGCTTATCCACTGCTCCAATGGCAGAAAACGCGGCGCCGCCGCCGATGTGCATACCGGTGAGCAGCTCCAATTCACACTGGATCAGAATCTTTCCGTACATAGCGGCGCCTCCTCAATTCTCTCTGCCGCCGAAATAGCGGTGATAGGCTACCAGGGCCTCCAGATACTGGGTATAGCGGATCAATTTCATCCGGTCATCCCCAATATCCTTCAGATAACCGATCAGATGGCTTTGCGCCAGGAAGGTTTTGACCGCCGGCTCCCGTCCCGCCTCGTAGAGCATCCGGACCCGCATCATCTGGATCTGATACAGGCTTTCCTCCAGCAGCTTCGGCTCGTTACGCAGATACTCCTGGTGGTATATCTCGGTGGCCAAGCTCAGCAGATTGCGGATCTTGCTGGTGGTAATGTCAAACCTGTGCTTATCGTCCTTGGGCAGCTTATTATTTTCTTGCATAAGCCGCTCTGCCTCGTCCACAAAATTGGCCGGAAGGGGTATTGGGGACTCAACCTTTTGCTTCTGCTCTAAACCAGCCGGTCGCTGGGGTACAGACCTGCCGCCTTGGTGCGGCATGGGCTTGCCGCTGTTCTGATATGCCTTTTGGAATGCATCTGACATATTCACAAGATCTCCTCCTGTTTTCTGGTCTGGTAGACATAGAGGTAGATGGCAGTGATCAGCTGCTGCCGTTCCTCCGGCCTGCGGTACCACTGATACATCCGCTTGGAAAAATCGCGGTATGCCGCCTGGTGAGCCGGCAAAGATCGCTCGCCAGGCTCCATTCTGGCCAAAAGGTAAGCAAAGCGGGCCAGGTTGATTGGCTGCTCACAGTTACGGATCAGCGCCAACAGATGATATAGGAACGCCTTGCCTCTACCCCATTCTTCGTCAGACTGTCCGTCAAAGAAGGTCCGCAGGCAGGACAGTTTCTCCCCAAGAACCAACGAAGTGAAGTCTGTCCAGTGATACACAAACCCCTGGCGGGCAGCAAACAGGGAGATGGCGTCCTTCCGTCCGTCAAACGACTTGGCCTCTTGCTCCAGCTCTTCGGTTTCCAAAGCCGCTTGCCGGATGGGATACGTCCTGGTATGAAGTGTCAGCCCTGCGGAGAGGGAGAGGGCATTGCCAGTGAATCGGGAAAAAGCATCCCGGATGCGCAGCGCCCCCTCCAGCAAGCCGTCCCACGCACCCACCAGGAACACATCGTCGCCCCCGGAATACACAATAGACACCGGCAGGGCGCGGTTTACCTTACCGTCGCCCGCCAGGATATTGTTGATGTAACTGCGGAAAAAGATGGATAGTGCCCGGGACAGTGCAGCAGTCCGGGACAGGGTAACATAGCGGTTGCGCTGAGGGCCCTCCTGTTCAAAGCCTGAGACAAAGGTGGCACCCAGGTTGTCCACATCCGCCCGGCATACTGCCAGCCTCCGGATGCCCTGAGCCTGGTCCGCCAGCTCCTCCATCAGGTTGCTGGCGTGATAGTCCCCCACGTGAAGACGGGTGGCATAACTCAGTCCGGTGTGGAGGCGGTTTTTGGTATAAACCCGCAGGATTTCAGGGTCGGTACGGAGGGCTTCCCGCGCCTCCTTCTCATCCGCAAAGGAGAGGTACAGCCCGCCAGGCAACGGCAGGGCGTCTGCGCTCTCCCTGTGGCTCACCAGATAGACGTCCTTTTCCTGAATTGGCCGGGACATACGGACAAAACGGCTGCACCAGGGGCAGCGTCCTTCGTCATCCACCCGGTCCGACCTGCCGCAGACCTTGCACTCCCGCGCGGCGGGGGCCTCCTCCGGCCGGTTCATGGCCCGCAGTTCCGCCGCCGTATAGCGGTGGAGTTTTTGTTCGGCCAGACGCAGGGACAGGCGGCGGTAGAGCGCCTGATAGGGGGCCTCCTGCGCTGGCCGGTTGACCAAGGTATCCGCCGAGCAGGGCGCCCAAGCCGCGGCCAGATAGAGCTGGGTGCCGAATTCCGTCCGCAGATAGTCCCGGACCTGATTCATGCAGGACTCCAGCGTCTGCCGTACGTTCTCTGTGTTGGGCAGCAGCAGGTAGCAATGTCCACCGCCGCTGTAGAGCAGATTGGTCCGGCAGAGGCCGCAGCCCTCCAGCAGCAGGTCGATCACATGCTCCATCAGCAGTTCCAGATAGAAGGAGCGGCTGCGCAGAGAGCGCAGAGCCTGCTCCGTCGTCACCGTGTACAGGAAGGACTGGATGCCGGAGAGATCCGCGGAGAAGAGAAGGAATGCCTCCTCCTTACAGAACTCCCGCTGGTGATCCAAAAGCTCCCGTTTCCAGTCCAGACGTCCCCCATCCTCCAAATACTCGCTGATGCAGGCCCCCACGGCTGCCGCCACCTTTACGTGGTCGTAGAGGGATATGTCTGTCCGCTCAGCCCGGGCTGTGCTGGACGGCACGCTGGAAGTCCACCCCTCCAGCAGGGCCAGAAGAGAGTTCAGATATTGGGGCTCTAAAACAATTCCCTTCAGCCCTTCCCGCAGTTCCCGAAGAAGCCGGATATATTCACTTTGCTCCAGGTGAATACCCTCCTGGGGCTCCGGCATGACTCCTTCCGTCTGGTTAGGCGGAAGGGCCAGGGTGTTGTTTCTGCCGTTGAGGTGGTTGAAGATGCTCTCCAGAGGCAGGGTGCGGTCAAAACCGCCCTCTTGCTCCCCTTCCTCCTCTCGGCGGTCGGCAGCGGCGCTGATATTGTCAGCCAGATTGACCGCATAGGCCAGGGCATCCGGCGCCAGCTTCGCCGCACGCAGTGCGCTCTCGTGGTGGTATCGCACGCAGTCCAGGACCTCTTGCTGCTGGAACAGCTCCCGCAGCAGGCGATATCCCGAGCTGCTGTGCGTTCCTGGCTCGCCTGCACGGTAAGCAATTTTTCCGATATCATGGAGGAGCGCACCAAAGGTGACCAAAACAGTCCGTCGTTTCACCTGATTTTCCTCCCGAATTATCACATTATCTGTATAGATTGCCTGTAGTTTACCATATCTTATTGGCCTGCGCAAGCCACGACTCCAAAAAACACCATTTTTTGCGTTGTATAGGTGCGAAGGGGATGATATAATACTGTTGTATATGGCTGATACAGGTAGGTTCGCACCTGATTTTTTCCCGTTTGATCGATATTCTATTTTAAAGCGGGTATGGCTGCCTGTCGGTTTTATGTATATCATCTAATTTTTTGCGTATTTTAGCTGCATTTTTATCTATAATTGCCGAAACAATCTACACCCCGCTAGGGGACGGAAACAGCGCGACTTGAGATGGGGCATTGAAAACGGTTGAAACAATCTACACCCCGCTAGGGGACGGAAACTGTTCCTTTGATTCTCCAGAGTAAAACGCAACAGGAAACAATCTACACCCCGCTAGGGGACGGAAACTTTATGACAGCAGGGACGTTTTTAAGCCGGTAGCCGAAACAATCTACACCCCGCTAGGGGACGGAAACCAGATCCATGCTTTGCTTTGGCCTGTGGATACCGAAACAATCTACACCCCGCTAGGGGACGGAAACAATGGCTCCTATATTCATTTTACTTCCTCCTTAAAGAAACAATCTACACCCCGCTAGGGGACGGAAACATTAAAATAATATCTAACATGTAGCTTCCTCCAGAAACAATCTACACCCCGCTAGGGGACGGAAACCTAATTGTGGGTCTAATAAACTATAAGCTTCAGAAACAATCTACACCCCGCTAGGGGACGGAAACATTTCCACGCCTCCAATCTGCGAGGATGTCTACAGAAACAATCTACACCCCGCTAGGGGACGGAAACTTTTGCCCATATATGGATAACTCCATATTCCACTAGAAACAATCTACACCCCGCTAGGGGACGGAAACTTGGAAATAAGGCCCATTGACAGATAGTGAGATGAAACAATCTACACCCCGCTAGGGGACGGAAACTGCGGTCTCTAGCGCCACAATTTCTGCATCATACCGGAAACAATCTACACCCCGCTAGGGGACGGTAACCATCGGCCCATGATGATGATTTTATTGAGCAACAGAAACAATCTACATCCCGCTAGGGGACGGTAACTAATGGCGGCTATAATCGGCCTCTAATATCGTGCGAAATAATCTACACCCCGCTAGGGGACGGAAACATAAAGAGGGCAAAAATAAACGGAAAAGTTTTGAAACAACCTTCACCCCGTAAGGGGACAGAAACTACTCCATCTCAATTTCAAAATTTCCAGGGCCAAAGAAACAACCTACTCCCCGCTAGGGGACGGAAACATTAAGAGGCCATAAATAAAGCCATGAACAAACGGAAACAATCAACACCCCGCTAGGGGACGAACCAAAGCAGCTATGCATATTACAAGGAGGTCCATAGACATGGCTGACCTTCTCTTCTCCCCTGTGGGAGGAACTGACCCCATCTCCTTCGAGCGGGACGGGGGCCTGCTCCACATTTGCCGCCGGTATCACCCGGACCGCGTGATGCTCTATCTCTCCAAGGAGATGGTGGAGCACCAGGCCCGGGATGACCGCTACCGGGCTGCCCTCCGGCTGCTGGCGGAGGAGGATGGCTTTCCCATGGAAATTCTCAGCGAGGAGCGCCCAGGGCTGGAAAATCCCCACATTTTTGATGTCTTTTATCAGGATTTTGAAAGGCTGCTGCGGAACCTGCACCGATCCTACCCAAGACATCGGATTTTGGTTAACCTCTCTTCCGGGACACCGGCAATGAAAAGCGCGCTGGCCGTGCTCATCAACCTGCTGGACTTCCCGGTGATGGGCATCCAGGTGGACAGCCCAAACCGCAGGCACAACGGACGCCGGGAGGATCCCCAGGAGTTTGACCTGGCGCTGTATTGGGAGTGTGATCTGGACCGGATGCCAGAGCACTATGTGGACCGCTGCCGGGTGCTGCATTCGGAGAACCTGAGAGCCAAGCTCCAGGGGCAGGCTCTGGAGGCCCATCTGGAGGCAGGAGACTACCGGGCGGCACTGGAGGTTGGACGGCAGATGGGCGACCTTCTCCCGCTGCAGGCCAGACAGCTTTTGGAGGCAGCCTGCCTGAGGGAACGGCAGGAGTGGCGCCGGATTCAGCCGTTGGAGCTGAGAGAAAAAATGATTCCAAAAGCCAAAGGGGACGAAGAACGGGATATTTTTGAGTATCTCATCGGTTTGCGCAGCCGGCAGCAGCGAGGCGCGCTGGTAGATTTCTTGCGAGGGCTGACGCCGGCATTGTACCGCCTCTCCCTCTATGCGGTGGAGCACCAGCTTAAACTCCCCATCCGCCGCTATTGTGACGGACGGGAGCGGTTGATCCGTGACAGGTTAAATACTGACGAGACCGGTAGAAGGGTACTGCGCCTGCTGGATAATACCTACCCAAAGGGGTATAAGGATACATTTCTGGCGTCTGAGCAGTGCTGCAAAATCCTGGAAGTATGGTCGGACGATCAGGCTTTAAAGCAGCCTTTACTCATGCTCCGCGATGTGGAAAAAAACGCGCGCAATCTGGCTGCCCACACCATTGTCCCTGTGACAGAAGAATTTGTGCGGCGCAGCTGCGGCTGTTCCAGCAGCCAAATCCTAACGCTCATCCAGTCTGCTGCCGGTCAAGTTTTGGAATGTCCAAATTTAATTTGGGATTCTTATGAACGGATGAATGAGCACATCAAAAAGGCTATGACAGCATTACCGGTGGATGCAGACACTGCAATCTAAGCCCAAGCGATATGCTGTTCCTAACCTTCAAAAGTCTCACAGCGAAAAAGGCCACCATTTCTATGCTGTTAACTGCCACTCAAAAGAAAAAACCGGCAGGATATTCCAAATCCTGCCGGTTTTAAGCTGCATACAGGTGATTGTCAGGGGCGTAACCGTCAAATCTGGCGGCGGATTGTCGGAATGGGGCAACTGTGAGAAAATATCTCCATGAAAGCGTATAGTATCGTAGAGTCTCGGAGACTGGAAGATACTATCCGAGACTGGAGAAAGTTATGGAGAAAAATCTACAGGCACTGAAGCACCAGGAGAAACTTGCGGTTTGGAGTGAACGGATCGCGGACTGCCGTGGCAGCGGTATCGGTGTCAAGGCTTGGTGCGAAGGCAATGGCGTCAGTTCCTCCAGCTACTACAAATGGCAAAAGAAGCTGTTTTCTCTTGCGGCACAAAACGCACCGCAGTTTGCTGAGGTGCGTGTGGCGCCGCCAGCCAGAATCTCGGCTACCGTGCGTCTGGGGGATGTTTCCGTGGACATCCATTCAGGAGCAGATGCTGAAACAACGGCCATGCTGCTGAGGATCCTACAGTCATGCTGAATGATTTTGCCGGAGCAGACAAGGTCTACATTGCCTGCGGCTACACTGACCTTCGCCGCGGCATTGATGGCCTGGCCACCATCGTTCAGCAGCAGTTCCAGCTGGATCCGTTCACCAACACGCTGTTTCTGTTCTGCGGCCGCCGCCGAGACCGGATCAAAGCGCTGTACTGGGAAGGGGATGGATTTCTGCTGCTGTACAAGCGCCTGGAGTCCGGCAGCTTTCAATGGCCACGCAGTGAAGCGGAAGCCAGGCTGCTGACGCCGCAGCAATACCGCTGGCTCATGGAAGGGTTGAATGTGGAACAACCGAAGGCCCACAGGCCAGTCCGAGGGTTGGAAAACATTTAAAAATTCTTCGTAAATTCTGTACATCTACATCGATTTATGGTACAATGCTATTATGAAATGTACAGAAATGAATGAGACAAGTAACCGGGAAATGATCACCATTTCCCGTGCGGAATACGAAGCGATGCAGGCTCAGCTGGATGCTAAAACCGCCGAGCTGTCTGAGCAAAGCCAGAAGCTGGCCGCCAGGGCCGCCGAGTTGGCTGAGGAGAATCAGAAAATGGCTGCCGAACTGGCCCAGTCCCTTTTGCAGAATCGCTGGCTGATGGAGCAGCTGAAGCTGAACAAGAGGAAGCTGTTTGGCAGCTCCTCTGAGCAGCTGGACCAGATCGTCATGGAGCAGTTTGCCCATCTGTTCAATGAGGCCGAGGCCTGGGATGCAGACAGCGTGGAGCCCGTGAAAAAGAGCGAACAGAAGAAGCCCCGCAAGCGCCGTTCCGGGCAGCATTGACGATGTGATCCCGGAAGGGACTCCTGTAGAAGTCGTGGAGCATCCTCTGCCCGAACACGAGAGACTTTGCAGCGTCTGCGGCAGCGAACTGGTTGAGATTGGCGTGGAGATCCACCGCAGCCTCCAGATGGAGCCTGCCCATTTCTGGGTGCGGGAGGACCGCTACCCCACCTACGCCTGCAAACATTGCGAGAAAGAGACCGGAGAAGCCATTGTGGTGCCCACTCCTATGGAGCCCACCGTGATCCCCGGCAGTTTTGCGTCTCCCTCCGCCATTGCGCATCTCGCCGTACAGAAGTACGTGATGTACTCCCCGCTGTACCGGTTGGAGCAGGAGTTTGACCGCCAGG
>NZ_JACJLC010000067.1 GCF_016901955.1 Pseudoflavonifractor phocaeensis | reverse complement strand
GCTTTGCTGTGCACGGGGGCCTCCCTGGACCGGGACATGGAGCTGGTGGTGGCAGAGACCGCCCACACCTGCTGGCTTTTTGCCCGGAAAGAGCCGGAGCACCCCGGCCTGCGCGCCGCCCTGGCGGGGGAGGAGCGGCGGTTCGCCCTGTTCACCCCTGAGGGGGAGCCGGTGGACCTGCCTCTGGACCAGGGGGGCAATCCCAAGTGGAACAAGCTGCCCCGGAAGCCCCTGGCCCTGTGGGCGGCGGGAGGGATCACCGATCCTCTGCTGAAAACCCTGGCCCGGCGGGGGGCGGCCACCACCCTGGTGACTCAGGACGCCACCCATGTGCTGGCCGGGCGGAGCGCCCTGGAGCTCTTCCTGCGCAACGGTGGGGTGCTCAGCGTCCGCCGGGAGCTCACCATCGCCGCCGTGGCTGCCAACCCCTGGTCGGCCTACGGCTGGCATTTTGAGCCGGAGGCATTCATTTCCGCCCTGCGGCAGGCTGTGGACCTGCCGGTGGTCAACGTGAAGGAGGCGTAACATGGAATTGACCCATGAACTGCGGGAACATGCGGGCTTGCAGTGGGTGCTGGAACGGCTGAGCCCCCTGTCCCCCTTTGGCAAGACCCTGGCCCGGGCCCTGCGCTGGTACGGCCCCGGCCAGGAGGAGGCCCTGGAAGAGGAATTTGACAATATTACCCTGGCCATGGAGCTGTGGGGCGGGGGAGACACCGCCCTCCGGGGGGTCACCCGGCAGCTGCCTCTTTTCCACGACATCCGGGGCTCCCTGGACCGGGAGCCGGGGGTGCCCTTCGACCTGGTGGAGCTCTTTGAGATCAAGCACTTCCTGGTGACCCTGGAGCAGCTCACCCAGGCCTACGGCCAGATGCCCCAGATGAAGGGGCTGGTCTTCCCCGACCTGGGGGAGGCCATGGAGCTGATGGACCCGGAGGGACGGCGGCTGCCCACCTTCTCCATTGTAAATTCTTACCATAACGACCTGGCCCCCCTCCGGGCGGAGAAGGCCAAGCTGGAAAAGGCCATCCGCATGACCCAGGAGGACAAGCGGGGGCCCCTGCTGGAAAAGCGGCGGGTGCTGGCGGTACGGGAGGATCAGCTGGAGCTGGAGGTGCGGCAGATGCTCACCGAACAGCTCATGACCTGGCGGGCCCGGTTCCTGGCCGCCATGGACACCCTGGGCCGGCTGGACCTGGTCGTAGCCAAGGCCAAGCTGGCCCTGCGGTTTGGCTGCGTCCGGCCGGAGCTGACCCGGGAGAAGGCCGTCACCCTCCGGGAGGTGATCCATCCCCAGGTGGCCGAGGACCTGAGGGAGCGGGGGGAGGAATTCACCCCCCTGGACCTGGACCTGGGGAAGGGGTGCACCGTCATCACCGGGGCCAACATGGGGGGCAAGACCGTGTCCCTCCGCTCCACGGTGCTCACCCTGCTGCTGTGCCAGTGCGGATTCTTCGTGTTTGCCCAGCGGGCGGTGCTTCCCCTGTTTCACCGGGTGGAGCTGATCCTGGCCGACAGCGGCCCGGGGGCCGGGGGGCTGTCCTCCTTCGGCAAGGAGGTCCACCTGCTGGACAAGCTGCTGCGGGAGACCAAAAAGCAGTTCTTCTTCGTGGCCCTGGACGAGTTTGCCCGGGGCACCAACCCCCAGGAGGGGGCCGCCCTGGCAAGGGCCCTGGTGCGCCACCTGGGGGGGCAGAGCTGCGTGGCCCTTATGACCACCCACTACGACGGGGTCAGCGACGTGGCGGGGGCCCACTACCAGGTGGCCGGCCTGGTGCGGGAGATCCAGGGGGACGAGGGGGACGACCCCCGCAAGCGCATCGCCCGGCGGATGGACTACCGGCTGCTCAAGCTGGACGACACCCTGATGGACCTGTTCCAGGCGGACCTGTAAATGCGCCGGAAGGGGCCTGCTGCAAGATCACGCAGCAGGCCCCTGTTGTGTCATCCTGAGCGCCGGCGGGGGAGCCTGCCGGCACAGTCATCCTGAGCGTCAGCGAAGGATCTTGCCCCCGCCGGAAGATTCTTCGCCCCGCTGGGGCTCAGAATGACAGGGGGATCTCAGGCTGGGGCAGCCCCCTTCTTTGGAAAAGCAGCACGCTAACAATGTCCTGCTGCAGCGCACAAAAGTGCGCGGATGGGAGAAAAATTTTGTTGAATAAAATTTTTAAAAAATAGTTGACAAACGAAAGGGGCTGGGTTATAGTAAATTTGTCAAAAGTGAATAATACGCATGGATAGAGGCGCGGAGCGCAAGGTAGCAGAGCAATGATAAGGGCAGGCGAGCCCGAGGTGTTCTGTGAATGTCCGCTCCGCCGAAGGGGGACGTGAATCGTACAGCCCTCCCCCTGAGCCGTAAGCCCAGAGCTTGCGGATTGTCATGAGAAGCATGAAGCGCTATTTGTGTCTGAACGAGAGTTTCCCCCTCCCGCGGACATGAGTAGTGTTTTTTTGTTCATGAAGCGCTATTCCGCAGGGAGAATAGTCTCTCCTGTGCGGGATAGCGTTAATTTTTGAAGGAGGCGCGTTATGGAAAAACTGATTATCACCGCGGCCATCTGCGGCGCAGAGGTCACCAAGGAGCAGAATCCGGCGGTCCCCTACACGGTGGAAGAGATGATCCGGGAGGCCAAGAGCGCCTTTGAGGCGGGGGCCGCCATCATCCATGTCCACGTCCGTTGGGACGACGGGACCCCCACCCAGGACCGGGAGCGCTTCCGGGTGGTGATGGACGCCATCAAGGAGGCCTGCCCCGGCGTGATCCTGATCCCCTCCACCGGCGGCGCCACCGGCATGACCCCCGAGGAGCGGCTCCAGCCCACCGAGCTCTTCCCCGAGATGGCTACCCTGGACTGCGGCACCTGCAATTTCGGCGACGATATCTTCGTCAACGACATGCCCACCATGCGGGCCTTCGGCAAACGGATGATCGAGAACAACATCAAGCCCGAGTATGAGTGCTTTGAGATCGGCCACCTGGACACCGTTCTCTCCATGGCCAAAAAGGGCCTGGTGCCCGGGGCCCCCATGCAGTTCAACTTCGTGCTGGGCGTTCCCGGCTGCACCCCTGCCACCGTGGGCCACCTGGACTATCTGGTGAAGATGATCCCCGAGGGCTCCACCTGGACCGCCACCGGCATCGGCCGCAACGCCTTCAGCCTGGCCGCCGCCGCCATCGTCATGGGCGGCAACGTCCGGGTGGGCTTTGAAGACAACCTGAACCTGGCCCGGGGCGTCCCCGCCAAGAGCAACGGCGAGCTGGTGGCCAAGGTGGTCCGGCTGGCCAAGGAGCTGGGCCGTGAGATCGCCACCCCTGACGAGGCCCGCAAGATCCTGTCCCTGAAGTGATCCATCCGGGGCACTCCCCGCCCCGGCAAAAAAACATACTCCCCAACCACAGCAATTCACTCCCCAACCAAATCAGTAAACTCCCCAACCGATCGCAAACCCCCGTTCCTTCCACCACGTATTTTGGGAAAATAGGAGGAATCCAGTATGCAGAAAAAAGGCAATAAGTACGGCACTCACCGCGTCATCGAGCCCAAGGGGGTCCTGACCCAGGCAGCTTATAAGATCGACAACAACATGGATGAGATCTACTCCAACGAGATCCTGTGCAACGTGACCGCCCTGAACATCGACTCCGCCTCCTTCACCCAGATCGAAGAGGCCTGCGGCGGCGACGAGACCAAGATCGGCGAGATGATCATGGGCATTGTGGCCGAGCGGGGCAAGCAGCAGAACCCGGTCACCGGCTCCGGCGGCATGTTCATGGGCACCGTGGCCAAGATCGGCGACGACCTGAAGGGCAAGATCGACCTCCAGGAGGGCGACAAGGTGGTCTCCCTGGTGTCCCTGTCCCTGACTCCCCTGAAGATCAACAAGATCAAGGCCATCCACAAGGACATCGACCGGGTGGACGTGGACGCTCAGGCCATCCTCTTTGAGTCCGGTATTTATGCCAAAATGCCCGACGACATGAGCGAGCCCCTGGCCCTGGCCGCCCTGGACGTGGCCGGTGCGCCCGCCCAGGCCCGCAAGCTGCCCAAGGAGGGGGACAATGTCCTCATTCTGGGCGCCAACGGCAAGTCCGGCGTGCTGTGCGGCTACGAGGCCATGAAGAAGGTCGGCCCCAAGGGCAAGGTGGTGGGCGTGGTCCGCAACCCCAAGCAGGTCCCCGGCCTCATTGAGCTGGGCGTCTACACCGACGTCATCGTGGCCGACTGCACCAAGCCCGTGGAGGTGATGGAGGCCGCTCTGGCCATCACCGGCGGTCAGGAGTACGATATCTCCATCTGCTGCGTCAACATTGAAAACTGCGAAATGGCGGCCATCCTGCCTGTGCGGGACGACGGCCTGGTGTACTTCTTCTCCATGGCCACCTCTTTCACCAAGGCGGCCCTGGGCGCCGAGGGTATCGGCAAGGACGTGACCATGATCGTGGGCAACGGCTACACCAAGGATCACGCCAACATCACCCTGAACGTGCTGCGGGAGAACGAGAAGATCCGCAAGCTGTTTGAGGAGAAGTACGTCTGAGATGAAAAGGGGAAGGGCGGGCTCAAAAGCCCGCCTTTCCGTGACGGACAGTAGGAGGTAGACCAATGCAGAAAAAGGGCAACAAATATGGCTCCCACCGGGTCATCGAACCCAAGGGCGTGCTTACCCAGGCGGCATACCGCATCGACAACAACATGGACGAGATCTATTCCAATGAGATCCTGGT
Organism: Pseudoflavonifractor phocaeensis; assembly: GCF_016901955.1. Lineage (GTDB taxonomy): Bacteria > Bacillota > Clostridia > Oscillospirales > Oscillospiraceae > Flavonifractor > Flavonifractor phocaeensis_A. The sequence continues at coordinate 11,582 of NZ_JACJLC010000067.1, read as the reverse complement.
AGACGTTTCGGCCCTGAACATCGACTCGGCGTCCTTTACCCAGATCGCCAACGAGGCCGGGCATGACGACGAAAAGATCGCCGCCAAGATCCTCTCCATCGTGGCCGAGCGGGGCAAGCAGCAGAACCCGGTCACCGGCTCCGGCGGTATGTTCATGGGTACCGTGGCCAAGATCGGCGACGACCTGAAGGGCAAGATCGACCTGAAGGAGGGAGACCGCATCGCCTCTCTGGTCTCCCTGTCCATGACCCCCCTGAAGATCAACAAGATCAAGGCCATCCACCAGGATATCGACCGGGTGGAGGTGGACGCCCAGGCCATCCTCTTTGAGTCCGGCCTGTACGCCAAGCTGCCCGACGACATGAGCGAGGAGCTGGCCCTGGCCGCCCTGGATGTGGCCGGCGCTCCCGCCCAGACCAAAAAGCTGGTACAGCCCGGCAACTCCGTCCTCATCCTGGGCGGCGCCGGCAAGAGCGGCATGCTCTGCTGCTACGAGGCCATGAAGCGCTGCGGCGCCACCGGCCGGGTGGTGGCCCTGGTCATCTCCGACGAGGACGCCCGGCTGCTGCGCCGGATGCGCCTGTGCCACGAGGCCATCGTGTGCTCCGCCACCGAGCCGGTGGAAGTGCTGGAGCATGCTCTGGAGGCCAACGGCGGTCAGGAATATGACATCTCCATCTGTGTGGTAAACGTGAAAAACTGTGAAATGAGCTGCATCCTCCCGGTACGGGACGGCGGCATCGTCTATTTCTTCTCCATGGCCACCTCCTTCACCAAGGCCGCGCTGGGGGCCGAGGGCGCCGGCAAGGACCTGACCATGATCGTGGGCAACGGCTACACCAAGGGCCACGCCGAAACCACCCTGGATGAGCTGCGGGAAAACGAAAAGCTCAAGAACTATTTCCAGGCCAAGTATATCTGACGGCCCGTCGCGGGCCCGGCGCCGCCCTGAGCGGCCAATAATTCTGATGATAGAAAGGATGACCAGTTATGGCAGAGTCTCGCCGTAAGATCCTCTTTCCCGATGTAACTGACGAGCAGTGGAATGATTGGCACTGGCAAGTCAAAAACCGCATCGAGACCCTGGAAGACCTGAAGAAGTACGTGGAGCTCACTCCTGAAGAAGAAGAGGGCGTCAAGGCCTGCCTGGGCACCCTGCGCATGGCCATCACCCCCTACTATCTGTCCCTGATCCAGCCCGGCGATCCCCATGACCCCGTTCGGCTCCAGGCCGTCCCCACCGCCAAGGAGCTGCATCAGTCCGCCGCCGATCTGCTGGACCCCCTCCATGAGGACGAGGACTCCCCCGCCCCCGGCCTGACCCACCGCTATCCCGACCGCTGCCTGCTGCTCATCACCGACCAGTGCTCCATGTACTGCCGCCACTGCACCCGCCGCCGCTTCGCCGGCCAGCATGACGCCGGCCTGCCGGTGGACCAGGTGGACCAGGCCATCGAGTACATCCGCAACACCCCCCAGGTCCGTGACGTGCTCCTCTCCGGCGGCGACGCCCTGCTGGTCAGCGACGAGCGGCTGGAGTACATCATCGCCAAGCTGCGGGAGATCCCCCACGTGGAGATCGTCCGCATCGGCTCCCGCACCCCCGTGGTGCTGCCCCAGCGCATCACCCCCGAGCTGTGCGCCATGCTGAAGAAGTATCACCCCATCTGGCTGAACACCCACTTCAACCACCCCAACGAGATTACCCCCGAGTCCGCCAAGGCCTGCGCCATGCTGGCCGACGCCGGTATCCCCCTGGGCAACCAGTCTGTGCTGCTGGCCGGCATCAACGACTGCGTCTACACCATGAAGAAGCTGGTCAATGAGCTGGTCAAGATCCGGGTGCGCCCCTACTACATCTATCAGTGCGACCTGTCCATGGGCCTGGAGCACTTCCGTACCCCCGTCAGCAAGGGCATCGAGATCATCGAGGGCCTGCGGGGCCACACCTCCGGCTTCTGCGTGCCCACCTTCGTGGTGGACGCCCCCGGCGGCGGCGGCAAGACCCCCGTCATGCCTCAGTACGTCATCTCCCAGTCCCCCAAGAAGGTCATTCTCCGCAACTACGAGGGTGTTATCACCACCTACACCGAGCCCGACCATTACACCGACTGTCAGTGCGACTACTGCACCGGCAAGAAAAAGAAAGAGCTCATGGGCGTGGCCGGCCTGGAGCGGGGCCAGCAGCTGTCCATGGAACCCGCCGGTCTGGAGCGGCATAAGCGTTCCCACCACGAGGAGTAAGTTCAGGCATAATAACAGCGGGCCGCCGCTTTTCCGGGGCGGCCCGCTTCCCCCCGTTTTTGAACTGACAAAGAATGGAAGTGATTGATGTTGGAATCCAAGCTGAATCTTGATTTTAAGCTGGTGGAGCAGGCCCGGGCCCATGCCTCCCGGGTGGCTGACGACACCCAGCGTTTTATCGACGGCTGCACCACCGTAGCCGTGGAGCGCACCATCTGCCGCCTGCTGGGCATTGACGGTGTGGACGCCTCCGACGTCCCCCTGCCCAACGTGGTGGTGGAGCACCTGCTGGACAAGGGTGGCCTGCCTCAGGGCGCGGCCTTCTGGATCGGCAACGCTATGGTGGAGACCGGGAAGGACCCCCAGGCCATCGCCGAGGCGGTGGCGAAGGACGAGCTGGACCTGACCGCCCTGCCTGTCCACGGCGAGGGGGACATCCATGCCGCCCTGGATCCCATTGTGGAGGCCAGCCTGGCTAAGATCCGGGCCCGCCGGAAACGCCGGGAGGACTTTATCGCCGCCCACGGCGGTGAAAAGGACGGCCCCTGGATCTACCTGATCGTGGCCACCGGCAACATCTATGAGGATGTGGTGCAGGCCACCGCCGCCGCCCGCCAGGGCGCCGACGTCATCGCCGTCATCCGCACCACCGGCCAGTCCCTGCTGGACTATGTGCCCTACGGCGCCACCACCGAGGGCTTCGGGGGCACCTACGCCACCCAGGAGAACTTCCGCCTGATGCGGGAGGCCATGGACAAGGTAGGCGAGGAGCTGGGCCGCTACATCCGTGTGTGCAACTACTGCTCCGGCCTGTGTATGCCTGAGATCGCCGCCATGGGCGCCTTTGAGGGCCTGGACGTGATGCTCAACGATGCCCTGTACGGCATCCTCTTCCGGGACATCAACATGCAGCGCACCCTGGTGGACCAGTCCTTCTCCCGGGCCATCAACGCCTATGCCGGCGTGGTGATCAACACCGGTGAGGACAACTACCTTACCACCGCTGACGCCGTGGAGGAGGCCCACACCGTACTGGCCTCCCAGTTCCTCAACGAGGCCTTTGCCCTCCGGGCCGGTCTGCCCGAGGAGCAGATGGGCCTTGGCCATGCCTTTGAGATCGATCCCGACGTGGAGAACGGCTTCCTGTATGAGCTGGCCCAGGCCGAAATGGCCCGGGAGATCTTCCCCAACGCCCCTCTGAAATACATGCCTCCCACCAAGTTCATGACCGGCAACATCTTCCGGGGCCATGTGCAGGACGCCCTGTTCAACATGGTCACCATCCTCACCCACCAGAAGATCCACCTGCTGGGTATGATGACCGAGGCTATCCACACCCCCTTCCTGTCCGACCGGTTCCTGGCCATCCAGAACGCCCAGTACATCTTCCGCACCATGCAGGATTTGGGCAGCGAGATCGTATTTAAGGAAGGCGGCATCATGCAGACCCGGGCGGCCGACGTGCTCCACAAGGCCACCGACCTGCTGGGGCAGATCGAGCAGCTGGGCATTTTCGAGACCCTGGAGCGGGGCATCTTTGCCGACATCAAGCGTCCCAGAGACGGCGGCAAGGGCCTGGACGGCGTAGTCAACAAGGCTGCCGGGTACTTCAACCCCTTCCTGGAGCCCATGATGAAAGGGGGTGCCGGCAAATGAGTTCCGGACTGTATCAGATTCGTGACAAAGATCTGGACACCACTCTGGATCTGACCCGGCTGAAACCCTATGGCGACACCATGAACGACGGCAAGGTGCAGCTCTCCTTCACCCTGCCCGTCAAGGACGACGACAAGGGCGCGGCGGCGGCGGTACTCATGGCCCAGAAGATGGGCCTGGCCGACCCCAACGTGGCCCTGCGGCAGAAGCTGGACGAGGCCTTCACCTTCTATGTGGTGTACGGCTCTCTCACCCACTCCATCAACTACAACGAGATCGTGGTGCAGACCGTGGCCGACGAGGCCATGGACATGCACGAGACCGACGAGTTCCTGAAGGAGCGGCTGGGCCGCAAGCTGGTGGTCATCGGCGCCTCCACCGGCACCGACGCCCACACCGTGGGTATCGACGCCATCATGAACCGGAAGGGCTTTGCCGGCCACTACGGCCTGGAGCGGTACGAGATGATCGAGGCCTACAACCTGGGCTCCCAGGTGCCCAACGAGGAGTTCCTCCGCAAGGCCGCTGAGGTCAACGCCGACGTGCTGCTGGTCTCCCAGACCGTCACCCAGAAGGACGTCCACATCCAGAACCTCACCGAGCTCATTGAGCTGGCCGAGGCGGAAGGCGTCCGGGAGAAATACATCTTCTGCTGCGGCGGCGCCCGCATCACCCACGCCCTGGCCAAGGAGCTGGGCTATGACGCCGGCTTCGGCGCCGGTACCTACGCCGATGATGTGGCCACCTTCTGTGCCAAGGAGCTGGCCCGTCGTTTGGGTAAGTGACGATTACCTCCTTTTTCCCCTCTTTTCCTCTCTCGCGTAAGGCCGGGCCCCCCAAGGGCCCGGCCTTACTATATTCAGGTGTGGGGCCGGCCAGTGTCCGGCCCCTACGGAGCGGGGATGTCTGTAGGTTTGGAGGCTTTCCCGGGCCGCAAAAAAGCCTCCGCGGATTTGCTCCGCGGAGGCTTTAACGCTCACAAATTCAGCCAGGCTTTCAGCGCCCACAAGTCATCGGCGATATAGTCGGCGGGGAGGCCGCTGGCCTCAAAATCCCCCCTGGTAGTGGTGCCGTTGAGGACAGCGCAGAAATGGGTCCCCGCCCGCCGGGCGGTTTCCCCGTCGATGACGGTATCCCCACAGAAGAGCGCCTGCTCCGGGGCCAGGCCCAGAGCGGTCACGGCCGCCAACAGGCCCTGGGGGTCCGGCTTGGGCCTGGTCACCATGTCGCCGCCGGTCACGGAACACAGCAGATGGTCCACCCCCCGGGCGGCCACCACCGCCTTTAGTGTGACGGATTTCTTGGTGCTCACCACTCCGGCGGGAATGCCGGCCTCCTTCAAAGTGGTCAGCAGCTCCACAGCGCCGGGCAGGAGCCTGGTCACGTTTACCTGGAGGGGATTGGCCTTTTCGGTGTACAGCCGCCGGAATTCCGCCTGGCGGGCGGGGGCCGGATCGCCGGTAAGGGCGGTGTAGCTGTCCTCCAGGGTACGGCCTACGGTACGGCGCACCGATTCCCGGTCCGGGGCGGGCAGGCCCATGAGGGGAAAGGCGTACTGAAAGCCGGCCACGATAGCCTCTGTAGCGTCTCCCAGGGTATAGTCAAAGTCAAAAAATACCGCTTGAAAGGGCATAAGGTCCTCCAAATCACTCGTATTGCTTCCGCCCGGTGGTGCTGGGGATGTGGAGCTCGTCCCGGTACTTGGCCACGGTGCGGCGAGACAGAACGCAGCCCTGGGCGCTCATCAGCTCGCACAGCTTCTGGTCGGACAGGGGCTTGCGCTTGTCCTCTCCGGCGATAAGCTTTTTCAAAAGAGCCTTGGCAGCGTCGGGGGAGGCGGTCTCCTCGCCGCCGGCGGAGGCCCCCAGGCCCCGGGAGAAGAAGTAGCTCAGGGGATACACCCCCATGGAGCACTGAATATACTTGTCCTTCACCGCGCGGCTGACAGTGGACTCATGGACGCCGATATGCCCGGCCACATCGGCCAGGGACATGGGCACCAGATGACCGGGGCCCTGACGGAAAAATGCCTCCTGGAGATCCAGGATACAGCTGGCGCAGGACATGAGGGTGGACCGGCGCTGTTCAATGGCGTGGACCATCCACTTGGCCTGGCGCACTTTACCGGTGAGGTATTCCTTCACCTGCTGATCGTCGCTCTCCTTCAGCAGCCGGGTGTAGTATCCGCTGATGCCCAGGTGGGGAAAGTAATAGTCGTTGGTCAGCAGCTCAAAGTGATCGGGAAAGCTGACCACGATGATATCCGGGTTGATGTAGGTGAGGTGCTCCCGGGCGGCAAAGCCGGTGCCCGGCCGGGGATTCAGGGTGCGGATAAGCTCGCAGGCCGCCCGGACCTCTTCCGGTGCGGCCTTCAGGGCCCGGGCGATAAGTCCGTACCGGCTTTTGGAAAGGGCGTCCAATTGGCTCTCCACAATGCGCACCGCCAACTGGTTCACCGGGGTGCGGCGGATCAGCTGGAGCCGCAGGCACTCTGACAGGTCCCGGGCGCCCACTCCGGCGGGCTCCAGGCTCTGTACCACCTTCAGGGCCTCCTCCATAAGGGCCAGGGGACAGCCGTAGCCTACGGCCAGATCCTCCAGAGGCTCGTCCAGCCAACCATTGGCGTTGAGGCTCTCCACCAGGAAGGCGCCCGCCTCCACTACCTCCGGTGGCAGCTCCAGCACCTTCAGCTGGGAGAGCACATAGTAGTACAGGCTGCTCTCCTGATCCTCCATGGTGCCGTAGTTGCTCAGCCGGTCATCCTGCTCCTCGGTGTCCTGCTGGTGGTAGTAGCGGTTCTGGGGGTCGGTGGATTCCAGCCACTCCAGCTTGCGGCGGAGCTGGTCGGATTCGTTGGCCCTGTCGTACCGTTCCTCAGGCTCCAGCACCGGGTTTTCCTGGACTGCCTCCTCGATATATTCCAGCAGCTCCTGAGAACCCATTTGCAGGATCTCCATGGACTGCATCATCTGGGGAGAGAGGGTCTGGGTCTGCTTTTGGGATAGGTTGAGTTCCATGATTGCGTCCTCCCTTCGCCCGCATTCGTGGTATTCCGCAGGAAAGTATATCATGGAACCGGGGGTTTTTTCAACCGCCTGGGATGTAGAAAATCAGCCGGGGTCCCGGGGCGCCAGCAGCTGGTCGGCTCCGTACCGCAGGCAGCGGCGCAGCCGCCGCTCCCCCCGCTTGATGATGCGGGACACGGTGGACTTGTTGATGCCCATGATCTCGCCGATCTCCCGCATATTCAGACCCTTGCCGTAGTAGAGCAGCATGCACTCCCGCTGCCGGGGAGTCACGTCTTCCCGAAGAGCCAGCGTCACATTGCGCCGCAGCCTGTTCACCTGTTCGGAGTTGTCCCCGGCCATGGCTTTGGAGTAGAGCGACATATCGGCGGCGTAGGGCCGCCCCCGCCTATACCGTGTATCTGCCATTGTGATGATACCCCCTGTCATAGTAGCGTTCACACAGCACCGCCAGATCCCGGCTCTCCCGCCACATGACGGAGAGACAGTGAATCCGCCGCTCCAGCAGCCGGCGGTCCAGCTCGTCGGTCTCCTGCCGGCGGCGGGCCTCCAGGGTATGTACCCGGTCCAGCAGCGCCTGGGCGCTGCTGCGGTATTGTTGGGATAATTCCAGTAGTGTCATTGCTGATCTCCTCTTCTCTGTATCTGTCTCTCGCCGCTCTCCGGCAGGTGGGACAGAGCTCCCAGGCTCCGCCGTAGAGTTCTCCGCCGCACCGGACACACCAGCCCGATGGGGGAAGCCGCTGGATGTCCCGCAGCGGGTCGGTCCACACCCGTGGCCTGATAACATTACCTCCCTGCTTTTTTTTAAAAAATAAAAATAGCTCTTGACATTCCACTTCCTCTCTGTTAAAATAACCTTCGCTGTGGACGAGCAATGCGCTGGTGTAGCTCAGTTGGTAGAGCAGTTGATTTGTAATCAACCGGTCGGGGGTTCGAGTCCGTCCACCAGCTCCAGATAAGTTCATATATGGAGGAGTTCCCGAGTGGCCAAAGGGGGCAGACTGTAAATCTGTTGCGATTCGCTTCGGTGGTTCGAATCCACCCTCCTCCACCAAAAATGTCTCGCCAATCGGCGGGGCATTTTTTATGTTTGATTACCCCCAAACGGTGATACGAAGTTGGATAAATAGAACATAAGTTCTAATGCGGATATAATAACACCAATTAGAGATGATTGTCAATAAATATATGTTAAAATTAGTTGCATTTGGTGATAAAATATGCTAAAATAGACCTAAAAATGGGACAGGGGGAGTCGTCATGAAGCAGGAGAGCACCTTGGGCGCCCGGTTGCGCAGCCTGATGGAGGAATCCGGGCTGAGCTATGAGCAGATGGGCGCCCGTCTGGACATGAACCCGCAGACCCTCAATCGCTATGTGCTGGGCCAGCGGGAACCCAAGGTCGGCACCGCTGCCGCCATGGCCCGGGCCCTGGGGGTGGACCCGCTGTGGCTCCAGGGCTTTGACGTGCCCCGATACCCGTCGCCGCCCGCCCGGCGGGAGGCGGTCGTGCCTATCCTGGGGGTGATCCGGGCGGGAACTCCCAGCGTGGCCAGTGAGCAGATTGAGGGTTATGCCGCCGCCGACGTGGCGGACCCGGAGTGCCACTTTTACCTGCGGGTCAAGGGAGACAGCATGATCAACGCCGGTATCCGTGACGGGGATCTGGTTCTACTGCGGCAGCAGGAGACGGCGGAGAACGGTCAGATCGTGGCCTGCCTGATAGACGGGGAGGACGCCACGCTGAAGCGGTTCCGCTGTCAGAAGGGGATGGTAATTCTACAGCCGGAAAACCCCGCCTATGAGCCCATCATCATCCCCTGCCGGGAATTTGAGCAGGGAAGGGCCCGCATCGTGGGGGTAGCGGTCAAGCTGGTGCGGGAGTTATAAACAGAAATGGAACATAGGGACGCCGCGGATTTCTGATCCGCGGCGTCCCTTCCTTGTAATCAGATCTTTGGAGAAAGAGAGGTTCTTGCCACGACCTGCTGTTTCCTTCCTTGACAGACAGATGATAGAAGCTTAAACTGATCTTAGCAGGCCCCGGACCCTGCCCTGACGGGAGCCAACAGAGAGAGGAAGATGGGTATATGTTTTGTAACCGATGTGGGACGCCGTTGGAAGGAACGGAGAATTTCTGCAAAAAATGCGGCGCGCCGGTGGGGGAATACCTGAAGGCCGCCCGGAAGGCGGAGCCTACCCCGCCTCCGGAGCCGCCCAAGGCCCAGGAGCCGGAGCGGCCTGTGGAGCCGCCCAAGGCCCAGGAGCCGGAGCGGCCTGTGGAGCCGCCCAAGGCCCAGGAGCCGGAGCGGCCCGTAGAGCCGCCCAAGGTCCAGGAGCCAGAGCGGCCTGTGGAGCCGCCCAAGGCCCAGGAGCCGGAGCGGCCCGTAGAGCCGCCCAAGGTCCAGGAGCCGGAGCGGCCCGTGGAGCCGCCCAAGGCTCCCGGCTTTGACCAGACCTGGCCGGAGGACCCGAGTTCCGGGCCGTCCCAGCCCCCGAAAAAGAAGGGAAAGAAGTGGGTCATTCCCCTGGTGGCGGTGCTGGTGGTGGCCATCGGCGTGGGCGGGTTCCTGTTCTGGCGCAATATGGCCGCCAACCAGGCTTATCAGGAGGCGGTGGCGTCGGGGAGTGAAACCCTGGCCAAGGGGGATTACGCCGGCGCGGCGGCCCTCTTTGAGCAGGCCGGAGAGGCACGGGAGCTGGAGAGCGCCGACCGGCTGGCCCTGGCCCAGGCCTACCTGGGTATGGGCGACCGGGAGAAGGCCGCCCAGCTGCTGAGAGAGATGACCCTGGCCCAGGAGGACGAGCAGTACGATCTCTACCAGCGGTTGTACGCCTTGGCGGAGCTCTCCACCCAGGTGGAGCAGGTCAACGCCGACAACTTCCCTGTGATCACGCTTACATTGACCTGTGACCAGCCTTTCCCCCTGGGAGTGGACGACCTCACTGTGCGGGAAGGGGAGATGGACTGCCAGGTGCAGTCGGTGACCAGTGAGGGCAATCAGGTGTCCATTACCTACCTGACCTATGACGCCGAGGCCAGCGAGGAGCTGCGCCAGCCGGTGCTTACCCTGTCGGTGGAGGGCATCACCCAGCAGCGGCAGGCTGACTATTACACGCCCTACTTTGCCCCCGCCCAGCTGCGGCTGGTGTCCACCGACGTGAGCCAGTATCCGGTGGTACGGGCCTATTTCAAGGTGGTGGACCAGGATACCGGCAGCACCGTGGAGGGCCTGGGCAACAACTCCTTCCGCATCACCGAGTGCGTGGAGGGCGGCGAATACCTGGCCCGGGAGGTCAAGGCGGTGATGCCCCTGGAGGGCAACGGCGGCTTGAACATCGACCTGGTAGCCGACAAGAGCGACAGCATTTCCCCGGTGGACATGGGCAAGATCCAGACCGTCATGACCCAGTTCGTTCAGGAACTGGACTTTGCTCTGGGCGACCGGGCGGAGGTGCTGGCCTTTGACTCCATCGTGCAGCAGATGTGCTACTATACCGACGACGTGGCCCTGCTGGTCAACGGCATCAACAACATGTCCACCGACGGCCTTACCGCCTTCTATGACGCGGTGTACGACGGCGTCACCAATGCCACCCTTCAGGGCGGCGCCCGGTGCGTCATCGCCTTCACCGACGGCATGGACAACCGCAGCCGCCACACCCCGGAGGAACTGATCCTCTACGCCAACGAACAGCAGACCCCGGTGTACATCGTGGGCGTGGGCGGCTCGGTGGAGGAGAGCACCCTCCGCCGCATCGCCGACAGCACCGGCGGGCGCTACTGGTTCATCGACGACCTGTACGACCTGGAGGAGATCTTCCGCCAGATCTATGAGGAGCAGATGGACTACTACATCGTGGAATACGTCAGCGACGAGAGCGTGGACAGCTATGCCACCCGGGATCTGATGGTCAACGTCTCCGGCCAGGGCTACCGGGGGGACGCCGTGATGACCGTGACCCCCACCCGCAGCATCCGGGACGACGGCGGCGTGGAAGGCGGCCACCGGTATGAGCTTTTCAAGGAGAGCCTGACCTGGGAGGAGGCCTCCCGCAAGTGCCAGCAGATGGGCGGTCACCTGGCCACCATCACCTCCCAGGCGGAGATGGATGAGATCATTGCCATGGCGGAGGCCCAGGACGTAAAGTACATCTGGCTGGGCGGCTACACCTCCTATGACGACCAGGGCAACGTCTTCGGCCACTGGGTCACCGGCGAGGAGTTCACCTTCCAGGCCTGGTCGGAGAACGAGCCCTCCCGCCAGGACCAGGACGGCACCGAAGAATGGTACATCATGCTGTGGAACATCCAGGCTCTGAACGGCTGGTACTGGAACGATCAGCGCAACGATCCCGTGTCGGTGGTGCCCATCATGGCAGACGGCATGGGTTATGTGTGTGAATTTGAGTAATCCCCTGAGGCGGAGCCCTGCCCGGGGATCAGAGGAGAGAGAAGCCAATGAGCGGTAAACGATCCACCCCCCGCAGCGCAGGCGCGGGGAAATGGGTGGCGCTGGCGGTGGTGGTGCTGGCGGCGGCGGGCCTGCTGGTCTGGTGGCTGCTGGGGCAGGACGGAGCGCCTGCGGCGGATACGCCCTCGCCCAGCCCCTCCGCGGAGACGGTGTCCACCCCTGCCCCGGAGCCTACGCC
>NZ_JACJLC010000066.1 GCF_016901955.1 Pseudoflavonifractor phocaeensis | reverse complement strand
CTTCCTCAAGCCTATTCTAACAAATTACGACTTGCTGCGTTAGAGACACCTGTGTTTCATTTTCCTTTGGTGCCTTGAAGCGCAGCGGAAAGGAATGGTCATAACTATGGATCGCAAGTCGCTGGCGGCGGCCTTTCCGGTGACGGTGCCGGTGCTCATGGGCTATCTGGCCATCGGCATGGCCTTCGGCTTTATGCTTCAGGCTGTGGGCTACAACTTTATCTGGGCCTTTTTCATGTCCCTGACCATTTACGCCGGATCAGGACAGTATCTGGGGGTGACCCTCCTGTCCACCGCCGCCGCCCTGGGCACGGTGGCCCTCATGACCCTGCTTATCAACTTCCGCCACCTGGTGTACGGCCTGTCCATGCTGGAGAAGTTCAAGGGCATGGGCTGGCGGAAGTTTTACATGATCTTTTCCCTCACTGACGAGACCTACGCCCTCCTGGCCTCAGCCCAGGCTCCGGTGGGGGTAAATCCCCGGAATTTTTACTTTGCCATCGCCCTGCTGGATCAGAGCTACTGGATCATCGGCTCGGTGATCGGTGGAGTGGCGGGAGCCCTCATCCCAGTGGATACCACCGGCATCGACTTCGCCATGACCGCCCTCTTTGTGGTCATCGCCGTGGATCAGTGGAAGGCCTACCAAAAGCACCTGCCCGCCCTGATGGGGGGGCTGGTGACCATCCTGTTTCTCATCATTTTAGGCCAGTGGTTTGGACAGCAGCAAATGCTCATCGTGTCCCTGGGCATCATTGTGGTGATCCTGCTGGTGCTGCGGGACAAACTGGAGGATAAGGAGGAGACAGAATCATGCTGACCCCCCAAGCAGCCGTGGCCTCCATCGCTGTAATGGCGGTGGTGACCTTTCTTACCCGGGCTCTCCCCTTCCTCCTCTTTGACCGGGGAGCCGCGCCCCCCAAAATCATTTTGTATCTGGGTAAGGTCCTTCCTCCCGCCATCATCGCCATGCTCATCGTCTACTGCCTGAAGGACATCTCCTTCCTGGCGGTGGGGGGCTGGGCCCCTCAGCTTATCTCCGTGGGGGTGGTGGTGGCTCTCCACCTGTGGCTCCACAACAACCTGGTGAGCATCTTTGGCGGTACCATCCTGTACATGTTTCTGGTCCAGGTGGTCTTTGTATAGGATAGGAGATAGTGTCAGGGGACCCTTGACCTTCCCCCCACAGGGGGGAAGGTGGCCCGCAGGGCCGAATGAGGGGGCGATTGATAATAACTCCCACGGACAAAAATCGAATGGGCCTGCCGCATTGCCGCGGCAGGCCCATTTAACATAGATGAAAAGTTTTACACATTATCCACAGGGTTTTCCACAGCTCAGTGGAGCAGTCGCTGATAGTCCTCCGCCTTGCCCACCCGGCCCACGGCGGAGAGGGAGGCGTGGGACAGATCCAGCAGCTCCCCGGCCAGGACCCGCACATCCTCCCGGGTGACAGCGTCGTAGGCGGCGATGATCTCTTCTTCATCCAGCACCCTGCCCACCATCAGCTCTCCCCTGCCCAGGCTGCTCATATGGGCCTGGGTGGACTCCAGCCCCATGAGCACGTTGGCCTTGGACTGTTCTCTGGCCCGGTCCAGTTCCTCCTGGGTGACCCCGTGGTCGGTGACCTCCCGGATGACCGCCAGGATGGTGTCCAGGGCCTGGCCCTCAGTCTCCTTCCCCAGGGCGGTGTACACTCCAAAGTAGCCGGTGTCGTCGTGACAGGTGCCGTAGGAATAGATAGAGTAGCACAGCCCCCGCCGCTCCCGCACCTGCTGAAACAGCCGGGAGGACATGCCGCCTCCCAGCACCGAGGACAGCAGCTGGAGAGTGAACCGCCGGGGATCGGAAAAGGACAGGCCGGGGAAGGCCAGGGTCAGATGATTCTGCTCAATGGCCTTTTTCTTTACGGTAATGCCCGGGCGGTAGGCGGCGGGCCTGGTTTTCAGCGGAGGCTGGGGCTCCAGATGGGAGAACCGGGCGGTCAGGTCGTCCACGTCCTTTTGGGTGAATCGCCCTGCCAGGGTGACCACCACCCGACGGGGCCCGTAGTGGGTGCGCATATACTCCTTCAGCCAGGGGCCGTTCATGGACTCCAGAATGGGCTGTCTGCCCAGAATGGGCCGGGCCAGCGGGGAGCCCTTGAACACCGCGCCCGCCAGCCGTTCGGCGCACAGGTCCTCCGGGTTGTCCTCGTACATACCGATCTCCTCTAAGATGACCCCCCGCTCAGTGTCCACGTCGCTGTCGTCGAATTTGGAGTGGAAAAACATATCGCACAGGATATCGGCTGCCTGAGGCAAATGGGAATCCAGCACCCGGGCGTAAAAGCAGGTGCACTCCTTGGTGGTAAAGGCGTTGACCTGGCCCCCGATGGCGTCCATCTCCGCCGCCAGCTGGGCGGCGGAGCGGGTCTGGGTGCCCTTGAAGAGCATGTGCTCGATAAAATGGGCGGCCCCGTTTTCCCCCGGCTTTTCGTGCCGGGAGCCGGTGCCCACCCAGATGCCCAGGGCCGCCGAGCGCACCCCGGGCACCTGTTCGGTGAGGACCCGTACCCCATTGGGGAGGGTCAGCTTTTGATACTCCAAACAGTGTACCTCTTTTCTATGATATGGGGGCGTCCTACCCCCGCAGAGCAATGACCAGCAGCACCACGCCGGTAATGGCCAGGATCAGCATCAGATAGCCAAATACTTTCAGTTTCATCTCCAGCCGCTCCTTTTCTCAGATTGCCCGATACCGCATTATATCATACCTGGCCGCCCTTGTCAGCCGAAAAGAACGGAATGGGAAGCAAAGGACTGCCCCAAAAAAACAGATAAAATCCCCGCCATTGGTACTTTACTGGAATAAAGATCCGGAGTATACTATTCTTTGGAAACAGCCGCCAGGCGGAAAGGAAGCGTAGCATATGAATCAGGAAGTGTTGAATGTCATGAAGGAGCGGCGCAGCTGCCGCAGCTATAAGCCGGAACAGATCAGCGACCAGGCCCTCCAGGCCGTGCTGGAGGCAGGTACCTGGGCCCCCACCGGTATGGGCAAGCAGTCCCCCATCATCGTGGCGGTCCAGGATCCGGATACCGTGGCCGCCCTGAGCAAGATGAACGCCAAGATCATGGGGGTGGATTTTGACCCCTTCTACGGGGCTCCCACTGTGCTGGTGGTGCTGGCGGACAAGAGCGCCCCCACCTATCTCCAGGACGGCTGCTGCGTCATGGACAACCTGCTCAACGCCGCCGAGGCGGTGGGGCTTGGCTCCTGCTGGATCCACCGGGCCAAGGAGGAGTTTGAGTCTGAGGAGGGCAAGGCCCTGCTGGCCAAGTGGGGCGTCCAGGGGGACTACGAGGGCATCGGCCACTGCGTGCTGGGCTACTGGAACGGGGAAAAGCCCGCTCCCGCCCCCAGAAAGGACAACTACGTATATTATGTAAAGTAAACCCGTCCAACCAAAAAAGCGCGCCGCCCGGCGCGCTTTTTTAAAAAGAGGGAGGAATGAGCGATGAAGAAAACCAAGTCACTGGCCAGCCTGCTGCTGACCCTGTGCCTGCTGCTGGGGCTGCTGCCCGCCGCCCTGGCGGTGGAGCAGGTCAACGTGCCCTCAAGCGTCACCTGGACCTATACCACCCTGGACGGCAGGACCATCACCCAGGACACCTACAAGGGCAAGGTGCAGGTGCTGGTGTTCTACAACGTCACCGGCGGCTGCCTCAACTCCAACCGTACCATTCCCGCCCTGGCCTCCGCCAGCTGGGCCTCCGGCGGCGACGTGCAGGTCATTGCCATCGGCTGTCCCGGCTATGTGGACGGCCAGCGGGTCAGCCCCAGCGAGGACCTGGTGCGCTCCTACGCCGACACCTACGCTCCGGGGAGCTCCATCGTCTTTGCCTGGTCTTACGACCCCATGTACAACGGCGCCTCCCAGGCCATCAAGTATATGAAGGCGGCGGGGCTGAAGGACTCCAGCGACAACTCGGTGCTGTACGCCACCACCATCGTGCTGGACCAGAGCGGCAACATCCGCTACGGCTGGGACGGGGGCTATGACGCCGCCGCCTATACCACCGCCGTCAATGCCCTTACCGGCGGAGATCCCGGTACAGAGACCCCGGAGGAGCCCGGCGGCCAGATCCAGCTGACCTACGACAGCAGCGTCAGCGATGAAGAATGGGAGGTGCTGCGGCTGACCAACATCCACCGGATGAGCATGGGTCTCTCTCCTCTGTCCACCAGCGATAAGATGCAGCAGGCGGGCAACCAGCGGGCCCAGGAGCTGACGGTGCTCTACGCCTCCGACCACTCCCGGCCGGACGGCAGCCGGTGTTTTACGGTGCTGGAAGACTACGGAATCTCCTACAGAACCGCCGCTGAAAACATCGCCTACGGCTATGGCAGCGCCCAGGCGGTGATGAACGGCTGGCTCAACAGCTCCGGCCACAGGGCCAACATCGAAAATGCCGCCCTCACCCACATGGGGGTGGGCTGCGCCCAGGGGGACCGGCTGTACTGGGCCCAGCACTTTGTGGGGAGCAGCTGCGCCTACTCCAACCTGTCCCTGTCCAGCTCCACCCTGTCCCTGGGCGGCAGGGATCTGGAGGAGGCCCTGGCTGCGGCCAATATCACCGTTACCGCCACCTGCTCTGTCCATGGCAGGTGCAAGCTCCCCCTCATCGCCGCCATGTGCTCCGGCTATGACTCCTCCGTCTCCGGCACCCAGACTGTGACGGTGACTCTGGGCGGCGCCTCAGCCACCCTGGAGATCCAGGGTGCCTGTGACCACCGGTATGGGGACTGGCAGGTGACCATCGAGCCCACCTGTACCGACACCGGCACGGAGGTGCGGATATGCGCTCTGTGCGGGGAGCGGGAGGTGCGTACCCTGTCCGCTTCCGGCCACCAGTATGACGACGGGGAGGTCACTCGGGAACCCACCTGTACCCGGGAGGGCCAGCGGACCTATACCTGTATAGTGTGCGGGGCGGAAAAGCAGGAATCCATCCCCAAGACCGACCACCAGCCCGACCGGGACGGGATCTGTACCGTCTGCGGCCAGCAGGTGGCCGAGCCCCAGCCGGGAGAGGACTCCGATCTGCCCTTTACCGATGTGGCAGGCCATTGGGCCCTGGAGGGGATCTCCTATGTTTGGGAGCAAGGCCTGATGAACGGCACCTCCGACACCACCTTCGCGCCTGGTATGCCGTTGTCCCGTGCCATGCTGGTGCAGATCCTGTATAATCTGGAGGGCCGCCCCTCCAGCAGCAATGTGGTGCTCAGCGAAATCACCGACGTACCCAGGGACGCCTGGTACCGAAAGGCGGTGGCCTGGGCCATGGAGCTGGGCATCGTGGAGGGCAACGACCAGCACCAGTTCCTCCCCGAGCAGCCCATTACTCGGGAGCAAATGGCCACCATTTTGTATCGCTACGTTTGGGAGCGGGGATATGACGGCGGGGTCAGCGGAGTCAGCGACTTCAATAAATATCCCGACCGTTACGATACCAGCAATTATGCCTTTGAGGCCACCATGTGGGCGGTGGAGCGGGGGCTGCTCACCGGCAACGATCAGGGACTGCTCCAGCCAAAGGGAAGCGCCGACCGGGCCCAAAGCGCCACCATCCTTATGCGGTTCTGCCAAAATGTACTGCCCCAGTGGGTTCTGGAATAAATGAAAACGAGCAATGGCCGCCAAAAGGCGGCCATTGCTCATTTTTAGGGAAAGGGCGGGCGGGTCTAATCCCGCCCGCCCCTGTAGATAGCACGGTATTGCAGATCCCGCTCTACTTCCGAGCGAAAAAGGCGGGGCAGGCACCGCCATAAAGCACCGCCCCCGGCTTGCGGAGGAACTGGCCGCAGACGGTCATATCCTCTTTCATGCGGTACCGGCACCCGGCGCACACCAGCTCGTTCTCGTCGGCGGGCTCCAGGTGTATGTCGTTCCAGTAGGCCTCCCGGTAGGGGGTGGGGGCCATGGGGGGCAGTTCCTCCTCCCGCTCCTCCTCTGTTAGGTCAGCCTGGGTGGCGGTGATGTAGGAGCGTACCGACCGGGTAGGCGCCAGGTCGGGGAAGAAGTGGTGGAGCAGCTTGTCGCTGGCCTCGTTGACGCAGGTAAATACCACCCGGGTATCGGGGGGACAGGTCCGGGCGGCCTGGGAAAAGGCGGCGTAAAACAGCTGGACCGGTACCCGGGACCGGGCGGCCTCCGGGCTGAACCAGGTCCACTGGTCGGAGATCACCCCGTCCCTCGGGGGGGTGAGCAGCACCATGCCCCCGAAGGACTGGTCGGTGGGCCAGAGGAAGCTGGTATCCGGGTCGCAGTCGGCCAGGATGGAGGGGTCGGTGTGGTTCTGGGTCAGCAGGGTAATGAGCTTCCCCCGCTCCAGGTGGGACAGCTCCCCCAGCCTCACCAGCCGGGGGGCGGGCCCCTTGGGGGCCAGCAGGGGGTGGTTCACCACCCGGTCCAGGGTGGTCTCATAGGCATAGCCCTCCGCCCCGTCCAGCTGGAACCCGGCGTTCTCCAGCAGGGAGGCCAGAGGGGGCCACTGGCTGGGGGGCAGGGTGTAGGTCAGGCCCAGCCAGGGGATGCCTGCCTGGTCCAACAGGGTGATGGCATAGTCCAGCAGGTCGGTGGCCACCCCCATGCCGGTAAAGGCGGTGGCCACCCCCATGCTCAGCAGCCGGGCCTCGGGGGCCGTCGGGTCCACCACCACCACGCCCAGGATGGGGCCGGACTCCTGCCGGGCGGCCAGGAACCAAAAGCTGTCCCGGGCGGGGTCGGCCCACACCTGGGGCATGACAAAGGGCTCCAGGGCCTGGGCATGGGCCCCGGTGACGGCGGTGCGAATCCATTCCATGGTCATACCTCCTTAATTGGGCTGGACGGGCTGGTCCCGGGGAACGCCGCCGTCGTGCATGGGCAGGGCCTCCAGATAGACCCGCCACACGGTGTCGGCGCTGTCTTTCTCCTGTTCCCACCGGTCCGGGGCCACATCGGTATCCTGGGTGGTGGGGGCAAAGGTGTTCTGATGATAGTTCTCTCCCCCCTGGGCGGCATCCTGCTGGCCGGGGGCCCGGTTGCCCTGTCCGGGCAGAGGCTGGGTTTTGACCATCTTTACGCTGACCAGCCGGAACTTGGTGCCGGGGGCCAGCAGGACCTCCTCCTCCAGGGGCACCCGCCCCAGATCGGTGCCCCCGATGGCCACGGCGGCGGTGCCCTTGGGGGCCAGGATCACCAGATCCACCTTCCGCCGGGTAAAGGCATTCTTGGCCAGGGAGGCCGAGCAGAACCCCTTCTCCTGCAGGATGGGGTGCTGGTTGGCCTGCTCCTGGTAGTGGGTGAAGTAGTGGGCCGCCTGGGCCTCGTTGATCCCCAGCATGGCGGACAGACCGTCCAGGTCGATGTTCCGCTGGAGGGTCAGGTTGAAGGGCAGCCGGGCCAGCTTCATGCCGTCGGCGGCGTCGTCGGTGAGGCGCCTGAGCTCCGGGGTCAGCCGGGCCCGCAGGTGCTGGGGCATCCGCTCCACATTGCGGCCGGCCCGGAGGTAGGCGTTCATCACCTGGAAGTTGTCCACGCCGGCCTGGGCGGCCTGTTCGGCCTGGGCGGCGGCACCGTAGACCCGCAGGCCCTTGAAGGCGTCCTTGATGCCGTTGGCCTCCAGCAGGGCCTTCCACTCCTGCTGGGCGTACCGGCCCATGGAGTGGAGCAGGTGGAGGTTGGCGTGGGACTGCTCCGCCTCGTTCCACAGGGTGTTCCGCTCCAGCCCCGCCTCCATGGACTGGGGCTCCGGCTGGATGGTCAGCTCCCCCTGGGCGTCGTTGCGGGTCAGCTGTCCGTGGATGCGGTTGAGCCCCGCCACGGCCTTGCGGCACTTGGCCCGCCGGCTGGCCAGGTCTCTCTGCCAGAACACCCGCTTGACATGGTAACAGGCCTTTCTGATCTTGCCCATGCCGGCCCGCTCTTCCGCGGTCAGGTAGCGGAAGGTGTCCCTGGGCATGAGGGCCTCTTCATTCCACACCTGGTCCCCCTGGAGCTGGTCCCACCGGACCACGTCCCGGGCCAGCTCCTGCTGGCTGTTCTGCATGGCCTCCCGGGCCACCCGCTCCTCCTCCAGCCGGCGCTCCTCCGCCTGGAAGGCCTCCTCCCGCAGGCGCTCCGCCTCCCGCCGCCGGAGCTCCGCCCACCGCCGGAGCTCCTGTTCTTCTTCCTCCGCCCGGAGCTGGGCCTGTGCGCGGGCCTCTTCCGCCATCCGCACCCGCTCCGCCTGGGCCTCCTGGGCCCGGAGCCGGGCCTCCTCCCGGCGGCGCTGCTCCTCCAGCCGGCGCTCCTCCTCGATCTTGCGGGCCTGCTCCTGCCGGAGCCGGGCCTCCTCTTCGACCTTTTCCTTGCTGTCTCTGGCCCGGGCCTCCAGGATCTGGGCCCGGGTCTGGGTCAGCGTTTCCTCGTGGGCCCGCTGCAGCTCGTCCTCCAGGGCCTCGTTTTCCACCAACTCTTCGTTGACCCGGGTCCGCAGGGCGTCCAGCCGGGCCCGGGTCTCGTCGGTCTCCCGCCACGCCGGGACCTCTTCGGTCTGGGGGGCCCCTTCGCCCTGCCGGGCGGCCCGCTCCTCCCGGAGCCGCCGGGCCTCCCGCTCCTGCTCCGCCATCCAGGCGGCCACGTCGGCTTTGGCCCGCTCCTCTTCCGCCTGGCGGGCGGCCACCTCTTCGGGGGTCAGCTCTTTGCGGCCCAGCTGGGCAAGGGCCTCGTCCTCCTTCACCGGCAGGGGGCGGCGGCCCCGGGCCAGCTCCGCCCGCTCCCGGTTGATCTGATCCAGATCCATGTGGAGATCCGCCGCCGTGTTGGCGAAAAACCGGTCGGCCTCCTGGCGGATGATCTGCTGGTTTTTGGCCCGCTGAGCCTGAAGCTGCTGTTGTTGTTGTTCCGTAAGCGGCATAGGGCACCTCCGTACCAAATGGATTTGGTGGTATTATACCATAGCCTGCCAGATCTGAACTAAAGGTTTGTTAAAGGTTTTCTAAAGCCTGGCAAAACAAAAGACGGACCACGCGGGTCCGTCTTTTGTACAGGGCGGCTCAGTCCAGGGTCAGGTCCCCCTCTTTGATCCAACCGATCTTGCGGAAGAACAGGCCAAACAGCCAGGTAAGTATCGCCGGCAGCACGAAGCAGATGAGGATCATCCCCGCCCAGTCGAAGGAGGTAATGGCCGCCTTGGCGCCGGTGGCCACGTCGTTGACCCAGCCGGTGTACACCCCAATAGGACCCACCATGCCGCAGGTGCCCATGCCCGAGGCCACGCCGGACGCCGGATCGTTCATCTCCAGATGGAACAGGCAGGTGGCCAGAGGCCCGGTGACGGCTGAGGTCAGGATGGCGGGGATCCAGATTTTCGGGTTTTTCACGATATTGCCCATCTGGAGCATGGAGGTGCCCAGGCCCTGGCTCACCAGGCCGCCCCACCGGTTCTCCCGGAAGGAGAGGACGGCGAAGCCCACCATGTTGGCGCAGCAGCCCGCCACGGCCGCGCCCCCCGCCAGGCCGGTGAGGCCAATGGCGGCGCAGATGGCCGCCGAGGAGATGGGCAGAGTCAGGGCAATGCCGATGACCACCGACACCAGGATGCCCATCCAGAAGGGCTGGAGGACGGTGGCCCACTTAACAAAGTCGCCAATGGCGGATGCGGCGGTGCCGATGGCGGGGGCCCACAGGGCGGACAGGCCCACTCCGGCCAGGACGGTGACTAAGGGGGTGACCAGAATGTCGATTTTGGTCTCCTTGCTCACCGCCTTACCCAGCTCGGCGGCGATGACGGCGATAAAGAGCACCGCCAGAGGTCCGCCGGCCCCCTTGCCTCCGTCCAGGGTGGTGGAGCCCAAGGAATTGGCGGCATAGCCTACGGTGACCAGGGAGAAAAGCACCAGGGGGGGCGACTGGAGGGCGTAGCCAATGGCCACCGCCATGGCCGCCCCGCTCATGGCTGAGCAGTAGCCCCCCACCTCCGCCAGGAAGGCCAGACCCAGCTGGTCCCCCAGGGTGTCCAGGATGGTGCCGATGAGCAGGGAGCAGAACAGGCCCTGGGCCATGGCCCCCAGGGCGTCCACCCCGTACCGTTTGCCGGAGATCACAATGTTCTTTTTTTTGAGAAAAGCGGATAGCTGTCCCATGTCTCGTTCCTCATTCTATACGTCATTACAGATGTCATGACACCTTAATGCACTATTATAGCGCCGGGGAAGGATTTGTCAAGGAAAAGTTGGCCCTCTCCCCCATGCCGTGGTAAAATAAAAGCGTATGTGCAGGGGCAGCCCTTGTGGCTGCCCGCCGGAAGCCGGCTACAACGCAGAAAGGATGACCCATATGACATTGCTGGAACGACTGGAGGGCCGTCAGGCCGTCACAGCCGGGGTAATACACACCTTTCGGACCCTGTCCCGCCACCCCCACCCCTCGGGGGAGGAGGAGGCCACCGGCCGGGACTATGTGGAATATTTGCGCGCCCTGGGCCTCTCCCCCGTCCGGGACGGGGCGGGCAACCTGCGGGCCGATCTGCCCGCCAGCCCGGGCCGGGAGGGGGAGCCTCTGCTCATTCTCCAGGGGCATATGGACATGGTGTGCGCCGTGGCGCCGGGCAGTGGCTTTGACCCGCACGGGGACCCGGTGACCATTCTGGAGGAGGACGGATATCTCCGCACCGACCGCCGCTCCTCCCTGGGGGCGGACAACGGCCTGGGCAACGCCGCCGCCCTGTGGGTGCTGGGCCGGGGGATCTCCCACGGGCCCCTGCGGCTCATGTTTACCGTCAGCGAGGAGGTGGGCCTGGAGGGGGCCAAGGAGGTGGATCCGGTCTGGCTGGAGGGGGCCGCCGCCCTGCTGAACACCGACGGCTTTCACCTGGGCCGGGCCATTGTGGGCTCCGCCGGAGGACGCCGGGAGGAGTGGCAAAAGCCCCTGAAAAAAATCCCTGCCCCACAGGGGCAAGGGTGGCAGATCTCCGTCACCGGCGGCACCGGGGGCCACTCCGGGGACGACATCCATCTGGGCCGGGCCAATCCCATCCATCTGCTGGCCGCCTGGCTGGCGGCCCGTCCGGGCTTGCCGGTGGCCTCCTTCTCCGGCGGTACCGCCTTCAATGCCATCCCTGCGGCGGCGGAGTGCGTGGTGGTGGGCGGGCAGGCCCCCGACCTGTCCGCCCTGGCGGCGGCGCTGGAGGGGTACCGGGCCACCGACCCAAACCTGACTCTCGCCTGCGTCCCCCTTCCCTGCCCGGACCAGGTGTGGACACAGCAGGCCCGGGAATCGGTGCTGGCCTTTGTGGGCGGCATCCACCACGGGGTGTATCAAATGGATCCGGCCTTCCCCCAGGTGGTGGGGGCCTCGGCCAACCTGGGGGTGGTGGAGGCCCAGGGGGAGGCCTGTAAGGTCAGGGTGTTTATTCGAGCCGCCCGGCGGGAGGACGAGGAGGCGCTGGGAACGGTCAACGCCGCCCTGGCCGCCGCCCACGGCTTTACCGGCCACCGGACGGGCTACCCCGGCTGGCCGGGGGACAAAAACAACCCCCTGGCCCGGGCGCTGGACCGGGTATACCGGGCCCAGACCGGGCGGGGGTTGGAGATCACGGCGGTCCACGTGGGGCTGGAGCCCTCGGTGTTCCGGGCCAAGGCCCCGGGGCTGGTAATGGCCTCCACCGGCCCGGATATCCTGGACGCCCACTCGGTGGACGAGCGGGCCCCTCTGGATACCCTGGCGGACTATGCCCTGCTGTTGGCGGGGGTGCTGGAGGAGGGGCTCAGCTGAGCAGCTCCCTGTACAGGGCGGGGGCGTCGGCCTTGCCCACGTGCTCGGCCACCGACAGCACCTCCACCTTCACGGTGCGCTCCCCAAACCGGAGCTCCAGCACGTCCCCCTCCTTCACGTCATAGCTGGCCTTTACCGGGCGGCCGTTGGCGGTGACCCGCTGGTTGTCGCAGGCCTCGTTGGCCACCGTACGGCGCTTGATAAGCCGGGACACCTTCAGCCATTTGTCCAGACGCATGGTTTTGAATCCTCCTTCCGTTTCCGAATAAAAATACCCGTCCGGCAGGACGGGCATTTTTCTGTTTACTGGGACACCAGATCCTTCAGGGCCTTGCCGGGCTTGAACACGGGCACCTTGGAGGCGGGGATCTTGATGGACAGCCCGCTCTTGGGGTTGCGGCCGGTGCGCTCTGCCCGGCTCTTCACCTCAAAAGCGCCGAAGCCCACCAGCTGCACCTTCTCCCCCTCGGCCAGACACTGGGAGATGACCTCGATGGCGGCGTTGAGGGCGGTCTCCATATCTTTCTTGGACAGGCCGGCCTTATCGGCGGCGGCGTTAATGAGTTCAGCCTTGTTCATGGTGCAGTTTCCTCCTGTAGATCATCTTAAAGTAATCGGATGGTAAAAAAACGGGCTGTCAGGATCCCTTTGCCTGCTCCCATAGCTTGTCCAGTTCTTCCAGGGTCATGCCCTCCATGGAGCGGCCCTGGGCGGCGGCAAATTCCTCCACCTTCTGAAAACGATGGATAAACTTGTCGGTGGCGCGGTTGAGGGCGTCCTCCGGGTCGGCCTTCAGGAATCGGGAGACGTTGACGGCGGAGAACAGCAGGTCCCCCAGCTCCTCCTCCACGTTGGTGCCCTGGGCCACGGCGGCCTTCAGCTCCCCGATCTCCTCGGAGAGCTTGTCCAGGGCGCCGGAGATGTCCGGCCAGTCGAAGCCGGCCTTTTTGGCCTTCTTCTGCACCTTTTCCGCCCGCCACAGGGCGGGCAGGGAGCGGGCTACCGCCTCCAGGGCGTCGGTGTTGGTGGCCTGGCCCTTCTCCTGGCGCTTCAGGGTCTCCCAGTTGGAGAGTACCTCACCGGTGCCGCTGACCTCCACATTGCCAAACACATGGGGGTGACGGAAGATGAGCTTTTTACAGATGCCGTCGGCCACGCCGTCCAGATCGAACCGGCCCTCCTCCTGCTCCATCCGGGCGTGGAGCATCACCTGGAGGAGCACGTCCCCCAACTCCTCCTTCAGGTGATCGGGGCTGCCCTCGTCGATGGCCTCCACGGCCTCGTAGGCCTCCTCCAGGAAGTTGCGGCGGATGGACTGGTGGGTCTGCTCAGCGTCCCAGGGACAGCCGCCGGGCGCCCGGAGGATGCGGACGATCTCCTCCAGGTCCCGCACGTCATAGGAATCCTTGTACTGAAAATCTACCATATTTCATGGCCTCCTGCAACCTCTTTTTTCATTTTGTTCAGCGGATCCGGAGCAGCCTGGCGATTTTGTCACCCTTAGGCATCATTTCCAGGTCCTCCTTGGACAGCACCCGCAGTCCCAGCACCAGGATCACGTAGATGATCACGCCAGCCAGGATGCCCCCGGCGGTGGTGATGGCGTTCATCAGCAGGGAGCCGGACAGGAACTTGGCCAGCAGACCCTGAACAGCCCAGGCGCCGGCGGCCATAAAGACGGAGGCGATGAGGGGCTTGAGGAATACGGTGACCAGCCGGGGAGGATGGGGTACCAGGCGCTTGATGACCAGCAGGTTGAGCACCGACACCACCACGAAGCAGGTCAGGGTGCCCATGGGAGCGCCAAAGATCATGAACTTGGGGTTGCCCACCAGGGTATAGCTGACGATCACTTTGGACACGCCGCCGATGATCATGGTGATGATGGGCAGGTTGACGATGCCGTTGGCCTGGAGTATGGCGGAGGCCACCACCTGGATGCACACGAAGATGGAGGCGATGCCCAGCACGGACAGCAGAGGGCCGGCAATGGTCTCATCCACGTTGCCCACGGTGAGCAGCTGAATGATGGGGGTACCCAGGGCGAACAGGCCGAAGCCGCAGGGCAGGGCGATGAGGGCGCTCACCCGCATGGCGGATTCAGTGGTGCGCTGGGCCCCCAGGCCGTCCCGTCGGGCGATGCATGCGGACACCCCGGGGACGATGCAGGCGGTAAGGGGCACCATCAGGTTAAAGGGCAGGTTGTAGATGCTCATGGTTTTGCTGTAGATACCATACAGCCCACGGGCGGAGTCCAGCACCGGATTGAGCTGGGTGTCCGGGTTGGTGAGCACCTCGGTCTGGAAGGCGGCCAGGTTTTCCTGGAAAATCTCCACCGCCTTGGGGAAGATGTCCAGCACGCTGTTGTTGATGCCGGTGAGTCCGTCCTGAATGGCAGTGAACACGCTCTGGAGCTGGCTCTGCACCAGGCCGGTGTCAATGAGGTTGACGATGGTCAGGGTGCAGGAGCTGAGGGTGATGGGCACCGCCAGCTTAAGCAGCCGGACCAGGATCTGCTTGGAGGTATCCGGCCGGTCGTTGGAGCGGACCCGCTCCCGACGGGCGGTACGGATATGGTTCACTGCCAGGAAAGTCACCGACAGAATGGAGCCGATGGACACGCCCAGCAGGGCCCCCGAGGCGGACAGACGGCTGCGCAGGTCGTCGTCGGGAATGGAGGAGTTGAGGATGAGGAAGGCCAGGGCCAGGCCCAGGAACATTTTGGACAGGGCCTCAATGACCTGGGAGATGCCGGTGGGGATCATGTTCATGTGGCCCTGGGCGTAGCCCCGGAAGGCGGAGCAGCAGCAGGAGCACAGCACCGACGGGGACAGGGCCAGCACGGCAAAGACCGCCTTCTCATTCTGCAATACGTATTTGGCCACGATGGGGGAGAACACCGACATGCACACGAAGCTGAGCAGCCCCATGAACAGGAAGGAGAAAAACGCCACCTGGAACACCCGGGCCTTCTGGTTCTGGCGGCCCAGGGTGTTGCACTCGCTTACCGTCTTGGACAGGGCCACAGGCAGGCCGGCGGTGGAGATGGTGAGGAAAAAGGTGTAGATGTTATAGGCCGCGTTGAAGTCGCCATAGGCCTCGTCGGGCAGCAGGGCGGTCAGCGGGATCTTGTAGATGGCGCCGATGACCTTGACGATGATGGTGGTCATGGCCAAAAAGGCCGCCGCGCCGTAAAAAGTATTTTTGTTCTGCTGGCTAGCCAAGGATAGTCCTCCTTATCTGTTCTCAAACAGCAGGGGCAGAGCGTAGTCCGCTACTTCCCGGCGTACCCGTTCCAGGTCAATGGTGAGGAAGTCCCCATCCTTGTATATGACCTTGCCCCGGGCCATATTCATTACCACGTCGGAGCCGTGGGCGGCGTAGGCCAGGTTGGAGATCACGCTATGGCAGGGGGTCAGGTTCAGGTGGGAGAAGTCCACCAGGATCAGGTCGGCGTCATAGCCACCCTGGATCACGCCGGTCTGGCGGCCCAGGGCGATGCCGCCGTTCCGGGTGGCCATCTTCAGAGCGTCCAGGGGGAGCAGGGCCAGGGGATCGTGATTGGCGCCGTTGTGGAGGATGGCGGCGAACTTCAGGTCACTGAAAAAGTCGGTGCAGTTATTGGAGGACACGCCGTCGGTGCCCAGGCACACATTGACCCCCGCCTTCTTCATGGCGGGCACCGGGGCGATGCCGCTGCCCAGCTTCAGGTTGGAGATGGGGTTGTGGATGACGGAGATCCCCTTCTCCGCCATGATGGCCCAGTCCTCCGGGGTGGTCCACACGCAGTGGGCGGCAATGGCCCGGGTGTCCCACACGCCGTAATCGTTCAGGGTCTGGATGGGGGTCTTGCCGTGGCGGTCCAGACAGGCCTGGTGCTCGGCCTGGGTCTCGGAGATGTGGACGTGCATGCCCAGATCGTGCTCCCGGGCGTAGTCGGCCATCCACTGCCACAGCTCCTTCCGGGAGGTGTACTCGGCGTGGATGGAGGCGTCAATGCGGATCTGGCCGTCGTTGTAGTTGTGCCACTTCTCGGTCAGCTCCCGCTGTATCACGCAGTCCAGGTGGGTGGCGGGGTCCAAACCGTCGCAGAACTGCACGCCGCCGCAGCTGAGATTGGCGCTGATGCCGGCGGCAGCCACCTCCTGGGCGATGACGTCGGTGTGCATATACATGTCGGCAATGGAGGTGACGCCGGAGGCAATCATCTCCGCCAGCCCCAGGTCGGTGCAGCACCGGATGGCCCGGTCGTCCCAGCGGGCCTCCACCGGGAAGATATAGTGGTTCAGCCAGTCCTGGAGGTTGTTGCCGTCCCCATAACCCCGCATGGCGGTCATAGGCACGTGGGTGTGGGCGTTGACGAAGCCGGGCATGAGCACGTTGCCCTTGCCGTCGATCTCCTGATCAAAGGGGCCCCAGGGCCGCTCGGTGCCCACCGAACGGATCTTGGTCCCCTCCACCACCACATAGGCGTTGGGCATCACGGTGCCCGCCTCGTCCATCAGCACGGCGGTGCAGTTGTGAATGAGAATGGACATGGTTTTTGTCTCCTTTGATAGTGTGCAGTATACCTTCCCCCCTGAGGGGGGAAGGTGGCCCGAAGGGCCGGATGAGGGGGCGCGAGTTATATGGGGATCCCCCTCATCAGTCAGCCTGCGGCTGCCAGCTTCCCCCCTGAGGGGGGAAGCTTCAGTCTGTCGAAAAACCTCACTCAGAGGAAGCCTCGCAGAGTTCTGCGGCCCGCAGGCCGCAGAATAAAATCAAAATCCGTTATTTCCAAGGACATGCGCCTTGGAAA
>NZ_JACJLC010000065.1 GCF_016901955.1 Pseudoflavonifractor phocaeensis | reverse complement strand
GTGTGGATCTCGGTAAAATCCTGGCTTTGAAGGAAATCCCGGAATGCCCGGCAGATGCCTGCC
Source organism: Pseudoflavonifractor phocaeensis (assembly GCF_016901955.1). GTDB lineage: Bacteria > Bacillota > Clostridia > Oscillospirales > Oscillospiraceae > Flavonifractor > Flavonifractor phocaeensis_A. The sequence continues at coordinate 16,611 of NZ_JACJLC010000065.1, read as the reverse complement.
TGGATACGGAAGACCGCCCGTTCCCTGGGGGTGCGGAGGACCACCGGCCGAAGGGCCAGCTCGGTGTCCAGGTTCAGGCTCAGCTTTTTCTTGGACAGGGGTACCGGCGGGGGGGCGGCGGGCCGGGAGAGGACGGTGAGCTTTGCGTCGGTGAGCTCCATGCCGCCGGGGGCCCGGGGCTCTGTCCGCCACAGGCCGGAGGCGGTGACGGCGCACTCCTCGGTGGCCCCGTCCAGGGCCTCCTTGTGGGTACACACGCACTGCACCAGGCCATGCCGGGTGCGGAGGGTGACGAAGGTGATGCCGCCCATGTCCCGCAGGGCGTGGACCGCGCCGTGGATGGAATCGGTCCGGTTGTTCCGGCCCTCCACCATCGTATCAAATTTCTGAGCCAGGAACACCATACCATTCACAACCTTTCAGCAAAAAAATAAAAAAAGTCCCGAAACCATAGACTGGTTTCGGGACGGAACAAACTCCGCGGTACCACCCGTGGTTGCCCCATCGCCCTTGACGGAGCCACTCGGAACCGTTAACGCCGGTAAAACGGACGGACCTACCTCCCAAACGGGGCTCGGAGCGCCGGCTCAAACGTGTTGCGCCATCCCATCCTGCCGGACCGGGCTCTCAGTCGGTGACCCGGATTCTCTGGCGGCCCTCACGGGGGGCGGTCGTTCTCATCGCTTTTTATGGGTTGTAGTATAAGCACTTTTTTGACTGAAAGCAATTGTGGATTCCGCCAAAAACAAGAGAGAAAACAGAAGGATAAAGAACAAAATCTACAAAAAACAGGGGGACATCCTCAGATTCGGGCGATGCCCTGCTCTCTGGCCTCCTGGGCCACCGCGTCGGCAATGGCGTCTGCCACGGTTTTATCCAGGGCGGAGGGGAGGATATAGTCGGCGCTCAGCTTGTCCTCGGGCACCAGGGCGGCCAGGGCGCGGGCGGCTCGCATCTTCATGCCCTCGGTGATCTCCCGGGCCCGGACGGCCAGGGCCCCCTTGAACACGCCGGGGAACACCAGCACGTTGTTGATCTGGTTGGGGAAGTCGGAACGGCCGGTGCCGATGACGGCGGCCCCGCCCTTCTTGGCCTCGTCGGGCATGATCTCCGGGGTGGGGTTGGCCATGGCAAAGACGATGCCCCGGTTCATGGTGGATACCATCTGGGCGGTGACCAGATTGGGCCGGGACACCCCCACAAAGGCGTCGGCCCCCTTGAGGGCGTCGGCAAGGGTGCCGTGCTCGTGCTTCAGATTGGAGATGTGGGAGATCTCCTCCTGACCGGCGTTGAGACCCTGGTCCCCTTCGCAGATGATGCCGCCCAGGTCGCACATGACGATGTTGCCGAAGCCCATGGAGATGAGCAGCTTGCCGATGGCGATACCGGCAGCCCCTGCTCCGTTGATGACGATCTTCATCTGACCCAGGGTTTTGCCGGTGACCTTGGCGGCGTTGAGCATGGCGGCAGCCACCACGATGGCGGTGCCGTGCTGATCGTCGTGGAACACGGGGATGTCGCACAGCTCCTTCAGGCGGCGCTCCACCTCAAAGCACCGGGGAGCGGCGATATCCTCCAGGTTGATGCCCCCGAAGCTCTTGGAGATGAGGTAGATGGTCTCCACCAGCTTGTCCACGTCCTTGGTGTCCACGCAGATGGGGAAGGCGTCCACTCCGGCAAAGGCCTTGAACAGGGCGCACTTGCCCTCCATCACCGGCATACCGGCGGCGGGGCCGATGTCCCCCAGCCCCAGCACGGCGGAGCCGTCGGTGATGACGGCCACCAGGTTGCTCCGGCGGGTGAGCCGGAAGGACTCCTCATAATTTTGGACAATGACCCGGCAGGGCTCGGCCACGCCGGGGGTGTACATGAGGGAGAGGTCCTCCCGGGTCTCGATGGGTCTGCGGGTGACCACTTCGATCTTGCCGTGGAGGTCGTAGTGGAGCTTCAGGGCCTGTTCATTTACGTCCATAGGTAACATCCTTCTTTCTTATACCATTTCCTCGGGGTGGAATACCTCGTCAAACCGCTCCGCCGTCAAAAAGCCCAGGCTGACGCAGGCCTCCTTCAGGGAGATCCCCTCGGCGTGGGCCTTCTTGGCGGTTTTGGCGGCGTTGTCGTAGCCGATGTAGGGGTTGAGGGCGGTGACCAGCATGAGGGAGTTGTGCAGGTTGTGGCGGCACTTCTCCCGGTCGGCGGTGATGCCCACGGCGCAGTTGCGGTTGAAGGAGTCCATGCAGTCGGTCAGCAGCCGTACCGACTGGAGGAAGTTGTAGGCGCACACCGGCATGAACACGTTGAGCTCGAAATTGCCCTGGGAGGCGGCCATGCCCACCGCCACGTCGTTGGCCATGACCTGGACGGCCACCATGGTCACCGCCTCACACTGGGTGGGGTTCACCTTGCCCGGCATGATGGAGGAGCCGGGCTCATTTTCCGGGATGCGCAGCTCTCCCAGGCCGCACCGGGGGCCGGAGGCCAGCCAGCGCACGTCGTTGGCGATCTTCATCAGATCGGCGGCCAGGGCCTTCAGCCCGCCGTGGGCAAAGACCAGCTCGTCCTTGCTGGTGAGGGCGTGGAATTTGTTGGGGGCGGTAACAAAGGGTTTGCCGGTGAGCTGGGCCACAGCCTCGGCCACCGCGGTGTCAAAGCCCTTGGGGGCGTTGAGGCCGGTACCCACGGCGGTGCCGCCCAGGGCCAGCTGCCGCAGGGGGGGCAGGGCCAGCGCCAGCAGGGCGCGGTCCTGCTCCAGGCTGGCCCGCCAGCCGCTGATCTCCTGGCCCACGGTGATGGGCACCGCGTCCTGGAGGTGGGTGCGGCCGCTCTTCACCACGTCCTTGTTTTCCTCCTCCAGCCGCCGGAAGGTGGCGATGAGGCTGTCCAGGGCGGGAAAGAGCTTGTCCTCGATCTCCACCGCTCCGGCGATATGCATGGCGGTGGGGAAGGTGTCGTTGGAGGACTGGGACATATTTACATGGTCGTTGGGGTGGAGGAGCTTTTCTCCCGCCAGCTGGTTGCCCCGGTTGGCCACCACCTCGTTGACGTTCATGTTGGACTGGGTGCCCGAGCCGGTCTGCCACACCACCAGGGGGAAGTGGCCCTCCAGCTTGCCGGACAGGATCTCGTCGCAGGCCCGGCTGATCAGGTCCAGCTTCTGGTCGTCCAGCCTGCCCAGCCGGTGGTTTGCCATGGCGGCCGCCTTTTTCAGGATGGCGAACGCCTTGATGATCTCTCCCGGCATTTTCTCTGTGCCAATGGGGAAGTTCTGGTAGCTGCGCTGGGTCTGGGCCCCCCAGCAGCGGTCGGCGGGCACCCGCATTTCGCCCATGCTGTCCCGTTCGATCCTGTATTCCATCTGTATTCCTCCGTCCTTTCCGATGGGGTCGGTGTCATTCATCTCTGCATTGTAGCACGAACGCCCGCCAAAAAAAAGTGGGTACTCCGGGGAAAGGTTGATTTTTCAGCTTGGATTAAAGTTGAGCTGGTAGGATAACAGTGACAACATATGGGGGTGACCTGTTTTGAAGATCCTGATCATTGAGGACGAAAAGCTGCTGGCCGATTCCATCGGGGCGCTGCTGCGGGGCAAGGGCTTTGAGGTGGAGATGGTGTATGATGGGGAGACCGGGTCCCAGTACGCCGAGTTGGGGGTGTATGACCTGCTGATCCTGGACGTGATGATGCCGGGGATGGACGGCTATCAGGTGGCCCGGCAGGTGCGCTCCAAGCGGCTGGGGGTACCCATCCTCATGCTTACTGCCCGGGGGGATCTGGAGGATCGGATCGCCGGGCTCAACTCGGGGGCGGACTACTACCTGACCAAGCCCTTCGATACCAGGGAGCTGTTGGCCTGCATCAACGCCCTGCTCCGGCGGCAGGGCAGCCAGGTGGACCAGCTCACCTTCGGCAACACCGCCCTGGATCTGTCCTCCGCCATGCTCATCCGGGGGACGGAGCGGGTGCGCCTGTCCGCCAAGGAGTTTGACGTCATGCGCTTTCTCCTCCAGGCCGGGGGGCGCAATCTGTCCAAGGAGATGATCCTGGCCCGGGTGTGGGGCTACGATTCCAACGCGGTGGAGAACCACGTGGAGGTGTACATCGGCTTTTTGCGGAAAAAACTGACCAGCATCGGCTCCAACGTGCGCATCCGGGTGATCCGGCGGCTGGGCTACCATCTGGAGGTGGAGGAGGATGCTTAAAAAGCTGCGGCTCAAGTTCGTCCTTATCAACATGGCCATCGTCACCATCCTGCTGTCCGTCATCCTGGGGCTGGTGCTCTACTTTACCCGAGCGGATCTGGAAAGCGAGAGCATCCGCATGATGCAGAGCATCGCCGCCCAGCCCTTCCAGCTGGGCGCGCCCGACCAGCGGGGGGAGGAGGTGCGCCTGCCCTTCTTCACCCTCCAGCTCTCTCCCCGGGGGGAGCTGATGGCCGCCGGAGGGGGGTATTATGACCTGTCCGACGACGAATTTCTGGACGACCTCATCCGGCAGGCCACGTCCTCCCCAAAAAAGCTGGGAGTGCTGGAGGAGTATGGCCTGCGGTACTATCGGACGGACAGCCTGGTGAGCCCCTGCCTGGTCTTTGCCGACATATCCAGTGAGCGGGCCACTTTGGAGGGGCTGTTCCGCACCTGTCTGCTCATCGGGCTGGCGGGGTTCGGGGCCTTTTTGTGGGTCAGCGTGATGCTGTCCAAGTGGGCGGTGCGGCCGGTGGAGCGGGCCTGGCAGCAGCAGCGGCAGTTTGTGGCCGCCGCCTCTCACGAGCTCAAGACCCCTTTGACGGTGATCAACACCAACGCCCAGCTTTTAAAGGAGCCGGACTACGGGCCGGAGCAGAAGGAACGGTTTCTCTCCAGCATCCAAACCATGTCCGGGCAGATGGGAGCCCTCATCCGGCAGATGCTGGAGCTGGCCCGGGCGGACAGTGTGGAGCAAACGGCGGTATTTGCCCAGGTGGACCTGAGCCGGGTGGTGGAGCAGGCGGTGCTCCCCTTTGAGCCGGTGTTTTTCGAGGCGGGCCTGGGGCTGGAGACCCATGTGGACAAGGGGATCACCGTCCGGGGCGGGGCGGAGCAGCTGCGGCAGGTGGTGGATATCCTGCTGGACAACGCCCGGAAATACGCCCGGCCGGGAGGCATGACCTGGGTGACCCTGGAGCGGGCGGGGCGGAACCGCTGCCGCCTGGCGGTGGCCGACCAGGGAGAGCCCATCCCGGCGGAGGCTCTGGGGCATCTGTTTGAGCGGTTTTACCGGGCCGACCCGGCCCGCAGCCGGACAGGCAGCTTCGGCCTGGGCCTGTCCATTGCCCAAACCATCGTGGCCCAGCATGGGGGAAAGATCTGGGCGGGGAGTCAGGGGGGCGTCAACCGGTTCCTGGTGGAGCTGCGCACCGCCAAAGCCGGGAGTGAAACATAGAGAGCCGGGAATGGAGCCCGGCTTTGCCGTACAAAATCTCAACGCACGGCTCAGCTTTCAGGATGGTTTCAGTGACCCGGGCTATAATGGCTCCGAAACGGGCCCTGCGGGGCCGGCGTTAAGGAGGTCAACCATGATCACAGTGGAGCACTTGACAAAACGGTATGGCGACTTCACGGCGGTGGACGATCTCTCCTTTGAGATCCAGGAGGGCCACGTCTACGGCTTTCTGGGCCCCAACGGGGCGGGAAAGTCCACCACCATGAACATCATGACCGGCTGCCTCTCTCCCACGGAGGGGAGTGTGCGCATCTACGGCCACGACATTTTTCAGGAGCCCAACCAGGCCAAGCGCCTGATGGGCTATCTGCCTGAGCAGCCCCCTCTCTACATGAACGAGACCCCGGAGGAATACCTGCGCTTCGTGGGGGAGGCCAAGGGGCTGCGGGGAGGCGCTCTGGAGGAACAGATCCGGGGGGTGGTGGAGCAGACCAGGCTCCAGGAGGTGTACCACAAGCCTATTTCCGCCCTGTCCAAGGGCTATAAGCAGCGGGTGGGCATTGCCCAGGCCCTGCTGGGGGACCCCAAGGTGGTCATTCTGGACGAACCCACCGTGGGCCTGGATCCCCTCCAGATCATTGAGATCCGGGAGCTCATCCACCAGCTTGGCCGGGACCGGACGGTGATCCTCAGCTCCCACATCCTTTCGGAGATCCAGACCATGTGCGACCAGATCCTCATCATCGCCCGGGGGAAGCTGGTGGCCTTCGATACCCCGGAGGGGCTGGAGCGGGCGTTGCTGGCCCCCAGCCAGATCACCCTCACCGCCGAGGCGGGGGAGGACGAGGTGCGGGAGATCCTGTCCCAGGTCGAGCACGTCGTCCAGGCCGAGCTCACCCCCCGGGAGGACGGCGCGGTGTCCGTCAGGGTCAAGACCGACGGGGACAGCATCTATGACGTGTCCCGGGCCATCTTCTTCGCCTTTGCCAGGAGAAACAGGGCCCTGCTGGAGATCTCCCTGAAGAAGGCCAACCTGGAGGACATCTTCCTGGAGCTCACCGAGGGAGCCGGCCAGCCGGCGGGACCGGAAGCGCCGGATGAGATGAAGGAGGTGGATGAGGCATGACCGCCATTTTCAAGCATGAGCTGAGGAGCTATTTCCACTCCCTCACCGCCTATGTGTTCGGAGCCTTCCTGCTGGCCTTTATCGGCATCTGGGCCATGATCTACAACATCCAGGCGTCGGTAAGCAATTTTGAGTATGTGCTCTCCTCCGGCTCCCTGATCTTTGTGGTCATCGTGCCCATCCTGACCATGCGGGTCATCGCCGAGGAGCGCAAGCAGAAGACCGACCAGCTGCTCTATGCCCTGCCCATTACCACGACCCAGGTGATCCTGGGCAAGTATCTGGCCCTGCTGACGGTGTATCTCATTCCCCTGGCGGTGGTGTGCGTCTATCCCATCATTTTCGCCCAGTTCGGGGAGGTCTACCTGCTCACTGCCTACGGCTCCATTCTGGCCTTCTTTATCATGGGGGCGGCGCTGTTGGCGCTGGGAATGTTCATCTCCTCCCTGACGGAGAACCAGGGCTTCGCCGCGGGCATCGGCATTGCCGTTATTCTGCTGAACTACTACAGCGTCAGCCTGTCCGAGTATGTGTCCTCCACCGCCATGGGCTCCATGATCGCCCTGCTGGTGCTGGCTCTGCTGGTGGGGGTGCTGATCCGCCACCTCACCGGCCATGAGAATCTGGCCTACGGCGTCTGTCTGGTGCTGATGGCGGCGGTGGCGGTGTGCTATCTGACGGACAGCGCCGCCTTCGAGGGCCTGCTGCCCAAGATCATGTCCACCCTGTCCCTCTTTGAGCGGTTCAACGCCTTTGTCAACGGGATGTTTGATCTCACCGCCATCGTGTATTACGGCAGCGTCATCGCCTTCTTTTTGTTCCTGTCCGTCCAGTCCCTGGAGAAGCGGAGGTATAACTGATGAAAAAACCTGAGCTGTCCGCCCGGAAGGCGGGCGGGGGAAAGGGAAAGCTGGCCTTTCGGGGCGGCGCCTATTCCCTGGCCATCACCGCCATCGTGCTGGCCCTGCTGGTGGTGGTGAACGTGCTGGCCGGGGTGCTCCCCGCCGCCTGGACCAAGTATGATATCAGCGCCTCTCAGCTCTACTCTGTGACAAGCAATACCAAGGTGGTGCTCAACGCCCTGGAGGAGGACGTGACCATCTACTGGATCGTCCAGGCCGACCAGGAGGACGTGGTGCTGGAGACCCTGCTGAGCAAGTATGAGAGCCTGTCCGACCATGTGAAGGTGGAGAAGAAGAACCCCGACGTATACCCCACCTTCGCCCAGCAGTACACCGACGAGACGGTGGAGAACAACAGCCTCATCGTGGTGTGCGGCGACCGCAGCCGCTATATTCCCATTGACGACATCTACCTCTACGAGGTGGATATGTACACCTACACCTCCTATCTGGACTCCTTCGACGGGGAGGGGGCCATCACCTCGGCCATCGACTACGTGGTCACCGAGGACCTGCCCCAGGTCTACCAGCTGGAGGGCCACGGGGAGGCCGAGCTGCCCGCCACCTTCCAGGAGCAGCTGGAGAAGGGCAACGTGGAGCTCCAGAGCCTGTCCCTGCTGACGGTGGACCAGATCCCCGAGGACGCCGCCTGCCTGCTGATCTACGCCCCCGCCAGCGATATCTCCACCGAGGAGCGGGATATGCTGGCCGACTACGTGGCCCAGGGAGGCAAGCTGCTGGTGATGGCCGGGCCGGTGGAGGACGCCAGCCTGGACAATCTGAACAGCCTGCTGACCGACTACGGTGTGACGGTGAACGAGGGCATCGTGGTGGAGGGGGACCGGGAGCACTACGCCCTCCAGTCCCCCCTGGCCCTCATGCCCGACATGAGCTCCAATGACATCACCGATCCCCTCATTGAGGAGCGGTACTACCCCATCCTCACCATCGCCAACGGCCTCACCATCGGGGAGGAGGCCGGGGAGGGCACCGTCACCGCCCTGCTCACCACCTCGGACGCCGCCTTCAGCAAGGTGGCGGGCTATGAGATGACCAGCTACGCCCAGGAGGACGGGGACATTGCCGGGCCCTTCGTCCTGGGGGTGTCCATCGCCCACGACAGTGGCGGCGGCATCGTGTGGTTCACCTCGGGCACCTTCCTGGACGACGGCTACAACGCCTACTCCTCCGGGGCCAACGTGAACCTGGCCATGAACGCCCTGTCCTCCCTGATCGGGGAGCGGGAGGCCATGGCCATCCGCAGCAAGTCCCTGGATTACAATTATCTGACCATCAGCGACTCCACCGCCTCTCTGCTGCAGGTGACCATGATCGGTCTCTTCCCCCTGCTCTTCCTGGGGGCTGGCATTTTCGTGGTGGTGAGAAGAAGGAGGATGCAGCATGAACCGGTCTAAACGCCTGGGCCTGCTGGCGGGGCTGCTGGTGGCGGCCATTGTGGTGACCTTCGGGGTCAGCCGGTACCAGACCTGGCAGGAGGACATCAAAAACAGCGGGGAGGTCATCCTGGCCCTGTCCGTGGACGACGTACAGTCCCTGTCCTGGGACTATGAAGATGAGAGCCTGGCCTTCACCCGCTCCGACGGCTGGAGCTACGATGGGGACGAGAATTTCCCGGTGGACGGGGACAGGATGGACAGTATGCTCACCCTGTTTGAGAACCTCACCGCCGCCTTTGTCATCGAGGCTCCGGAGGACGTGGCCCAGTACGGCCTGGACGATCCCACCTGCACCATCAACCTCACCGCCGGGGACACTGACTATACCATCACTCTGGGGGACTACAGCACCATGGACGCCCAGCGGTACCTGTCGATTGGGGACGGCAATGTCTACCTGGTGGAGACAGATCCTCTGGATACCTTTGACGTGGCCCTCAGCGACCTGATCCTCCACGACACGGTGCCCACCTTCCAGCAGGTGAATCAGTTTACCCTGGAGGGGGAGGAGACCCTAAGTGTGGACTACGTGGCGGAAGGGGGAGATTCCTACCGGGAGGACGACGTGTATTACGCCCAGGTGGACGGGGCGCAGGCCCCCCTGGACACCAGCCGGGTGGAGAACTACCTGGCCGACCTGGAATATCTGGGGCTCACCGACTACCTCACCTACACCGCCGACGAGGGGGATCTGGCGGCCTACGGCCTGGATGACCCGGAGCTGCGGGTGACGGTGGACTACACCGAGACCGACGAGGAGGGCAACGAGACCGCCCGGACCTTTACTCTGGCGGTGAGCCGGGATCCGGATCAGGAGCCCGTCGAGGACGAGGAGGCGGAGGATATCACCGCCTACGCCCGGGTGGGGGAGTCGAAGCTCATTTATCAGATCTCCGGCGCCGACTACCTGGCTCTGATGGCGGCGGGGTATGACGACCTGCGCCATACGGAGATCCTGCCCGCCGACTTTGAGGATCTGTCTCAGGTGGACGTGACTCTGGACGGGGTGGACTACACCCTCACCCTGGCGGAGGAAGAGGAGGGCATGACGCTCTCCTATCAGGACCAGGAGGTGGAGATCACCGACTTCCAGACCGCCCTGGAGACTCTGGCCGCCGACAGCTTCACCGAGGAGCAGCCCACCGGCCAGGAGGAGATCGCCCTGACGGTCCACCTGGATCTGGAGGGCCAGCCCACGGTGTCCATCGTCCTCTACCGCTATGACGGCAGCAGCTGTCTGGCGGTGGTGGACGGCCAGCCTACCGCGCTGGTGGCCCGGAGCGCCGTGGTGGACCTGGTGGAGGCGGTCAACGCTGTGGTATTGAATTGAACAAAAAGCGGGGCTGTTGCATGCAAACGCAACAGCCCCGCTTTTGTCATTCTGAGCGACAGGGTGGGATCGGTTCTGGTTTCAGCTCTTTCCCAGCTCCACGGTCTTGTGGAAAGCGGCCTCCACCGCCTGGATGGCGGCAGAGCGGAAGGCCTTTTCCTCCAGCACGGCCACCCCGGCGATGGTGGAGCCCCCGGGGGAGCATACCTCGTCCTTGAGCTGGCCGGGGTGCTTGCCGGTCTCCAGCACCATGGCGGCGGAGCCCAGCACCATCTGGGCGGCGTACACCATGGCCTGCTGCCGGGGCAGGCCCACCTTGACCCCGCCGTCGGCCAGGGCTTCGATGAAGGGATAGACGAAGGCGGGGCCGCAGCCGGCGATGGCGGAGAAGGCGTCCATCTGGTTTTCACTCAGCCGCTCCACCCGGCCGGCTTTGGCCAGGATGTCCTCCACCCCCTGGAAATGCTCCTCTCTGGCCTCCGGCTCCCCGGTGAGGGCCAGCATCCCCATGCCAATGGAGGCGGGGGTGTTGGGCATGATACGCAGCACGGCGGGGGCGTAATCCAGCCCCTCCAGCCAGCCCCGGAGGGTGGCGATCCGGATACCGGCGGCGATGGTCACCAGCACCTTGTCCCGCTGCTGGGCCAGTACGGGCACCAGCTCCCCCACCACCCCGGCCATGACCTGGGGCTTGACGCACAAAAATACGTACTCCGCTTGGCGGGCGGCCTCCCCGTTGCCGGAGACGGCCGTACAGCCCAGTTGGTCGGCCAGAGTTTGGGCCCGGGCGGCATCCCGGTCGGTGATGACCACCTGGTCGGGGCCAACCGCCTGACAGGCGGCCTGAATGAGAGCGCCCCCCATGTTGCCGGTGCCGATAAACGCGACCTTTTTCATAACAGATCCCTGCTTTCTTTGGTATATTGAGATCAGGGCCAGCTTTTGCGGCCGGCTCAGCTGTTTGATCCGGTATTCCCGTCTCAGGGCCGCCCCCTTGTCCGGGCAAGCTTCCCGGTAGACCACCTCTACCGGCAGACGGCTTCGGGTGTATTTGGCCCCCCTGCCCCGGTTGTGGACCGCCGCCCGCTTGTCCACGTCGGCAGCGATGCCGGTATAGAGGGTGCCGTCGGCGCACCGCAGGATGTAGACCCAGTAGGCCATGGCCTCACCAGTCGGGCAGGAGGACGGGGGAGAGGGGAAGCTCCCGGAACACTGCCCCCACCGCTTCCTCGTAGGCCAGAGGGTCCCTGGCCTTCTTGATGGCCCTGGACAGCCTGTCGCCCCCCTCAAACAGGTGGATCAGGTAGAACCAGACCTCCTTCATCCGCAGCATGGCGTTGCGGCGGCTGCCGAAGGCGGCGGCGTAGCTCTCGTAGATCTGGGTCACAAAGCCCTCCAGCTCCTCCCTGCTTGCCGGGGGGCCCCCCTTGGCCCGCCGGGCCAGGGCGGGGTCTCCCGCCAGTCCCCGGCCCAGCATAAGGCGCTCAGCCAGGGGGAAGGCGGCCCGGAGGGCGGCGATGTCCTCCGGGGTATACAGATCCCCGTTGTAGCACACCGGGAAGGGGCTGTCCAGCAGGGCGGCGGCAAAGCACTCCAGCCGTGGGGTGTTTTTATACAGATCCTTCTGCACCCGGGGGTGGACGATGAGCTGGGCCAGGGGGTATTTACGGAAGATCGTCAGCAGGGCGGGAAACTCCTCCGGGGACAGGAGGCCCACCCTGGTCTTGATGGAGATGGCGCAGCAGGCGTGGGAAAAGATGTCCTCCAGAAACCGGTCCAGCTCCTGGGGAAAGCCCAGAAAGCCGGAGCCCTTGCCCTTGGCCACCACGGTGCCCGAGGGACAGCCCAGATTCAGGTTGACCTCCCCATAGCCCATGGCGGCCAGCTCGTTGGCCGCCCACAGGAAGTCGGCGGCGCTGCGGGTGAGCAGCTGGGGCACGGTGTCCAGCCCCAGGTTGTGCTGGGGCAGTACCTCCCGCAGCTCCCGTTTGGTGAACCGGTGGTCCTGAGTGGGGGTGAGGAAGGGGGTATAATACCGGTCCACCCCCCCGAACCAGCGGTGGAGGGCCTGGCGGTAGTATACGGTGGTGAGCCCCTCCATAGGGGCGAGGGAAAGGTTCAAAAGAGATCCCTCCTTGCTGTGGTGGGTTCTGGCTATCATCCTAACAAAATCAGGGGAGACCGTCAAGGAGAAGAGGGACGAAAAAACCTTGACAAGACAGATGGGACATGGTAAACTTACGCAAAGAGGTTAGTTATAGCTAACCATTTTAATTGTGTGTAGGTTAGCTATAGCTAACGTGAAAGGAGCCATCGCCATGTCACTCAACGCCGCCCTGATCGAGCACGCCGCGCCTACTCTGGCGGGCCTGAAGCCCGCCAGCCTGTTTCGGGTCCAGCCCGAGGGATCCGACTTCGGGGCCCAGTTCCTGGCCTGCAAGGAGGAGCTGGCCCGGCGGGGACTGGCGCTCACCCTGCTGAAGGGGTGCCGGAGGACGGGGGCCTACCTGGTGTACCTGTACCGGCGGCGGGGACTGGAGGAGGTACTGGCCCAGCCGGAGCACCGGGCCTTCCTGCTGGAGATGGGCTACACCCCCTGGGAGGACGTCCGGGGCTGTCTGCGGCAGCTGGCCGCCCGGCTGTGCCTGGAGGAAGACTTTCCCCACGAGATCGGGGTCTTTCTGGGCTATCCCCTGGAGGACATTCGGGGCTTTATGGCCCACAAAGGGAAAAACTATACCCTCTGCGGTTGCTGGAAGTGCTATGGAGATCCCCGGGAGGCCGCCCGAACCTTCCGGGCCTTCCAGGACTGCACCAGGGACTACCGCCGCCGGTTCCGCCGGGGTGCCACCCTGGCCCAGCTCATCGTGGCGGCGTGAGGCGGCGGAGCGTTGACGATATGGCGGGGCGGGTGTAAAATAAAGGGTACCAAACATTTTGAGAGGGACCTGAATGAATATTTTATGTGCTGAATGGCAGCCCCAAGGGGGAGAACAGCGTTACCTTGCAGACCGCCCGATATCTGAGCGCCCTCCATCCGGACCACCACTTCCATATCCTCCACGTAGGCCAGCGCATCCGGCAGTATGAGGCGGACTTCGCCCCGGTGCGGGCGGAGCTGGAGTGAGCGGAGCTGGTGCTCTTTTGCTACCCGGTATATACCTTTCTCGCCCCCTACCGCAAGGTGGTGGAGGAGGCAGGCCGGGAAAGGCAGAAATGATAATCGTACAAAAAGTGCCATCTGGACGGCCAGATGGCACTTTTCTGTTACAGACAGGCCAAAAGCTCCCGGACAGCAAACTCCGGATCGGGGCAGCGCATGAGAGAACTCATGAGGCAGGCCCCCGCCGCCCCGGTGCGGGCCACGGCGGCCAGGTTGTCCGGGCAAATCCCCCCGATGGCGTACACCGGGATGGACACCGCCTCCACCACCCGCTCCAGCCAGGGAAGCCCCCGGCCGGGCAGGCCTTTCTTGCAGTCGGTGGCAAAGACGTGGCCCGCCGTCACATAGTCCGCCCCCAGGGCCTGGGCCAAGCGTGCCTCCTCCGGGGCGTGGACCGACACCCCCAGCAGCTCCACCTGGGCCCGGAGGGCGGGATTTTGCTCCAGGGCCCCCAGGGACAGGTGGAGCCGGGGCAGGGCCAGCTTGGCGCAGAGGGCGGGGAAGTGGTGGAGCACCAGCCTGTCCCCGCAGGCGGCCAGCACCTGCCGGGCCAGGGCCTCATAGTCCTGCTCCGGCAGGTCTTTTTCCCGCAAAATCACCCTGCCCACACCCCCCCGGCACAGAGCGGCCGCCCGCTGGGGCAGGTCGCCGGGACACAGCCCCCGGTGGGTGACGCACACCAGCTCAAACGTAGACATAGTCGTTCATCACCGGCTGGAGGCCCTGGTCCCGGATGGCGGACACCACCTGGTCCACGGTGCGGCCGTCGGCGATCTCAAACTGGTCGTCTCCCTCTTCATCGCCGTCGTGGCCGCCGATGCCGGTGGACACTCCGGCGGAGATCTTGGTGGCGGCGATGTCGATGACCCGGTCCCGGAACCCCGCCCGCTCCCGGGTGGAGATGGTCATGCCGGCAAAGGGCATGAACAGCCGGTAGGCGCACATGACCTGGAGCAGCTGCCGCTCATGGACGTCCTTGGGGTTGATCCTGTCGTTGTTGACGATGGGACGCAGCCGGGGACAGGAGAAGGAGATCTCGGCGTGGGGATACTTCCGCTGGAGGAGCCAGGCGTGGATGCCGGTGGCGAAGGCGTCCTTGCGGAAGTCGTCCAGCCCCAGCAGGGCGGCGAAGGCCACCCCCCGCATCCCGCCCATGAGGGCCCGCTCCTGGGCCTCCATCCGGTAGGGAAACACCCGTTTATGGCCCGCCAGGTGGAGCTGCTCGTACCGGGCGTCGTTGTAGGTCTCCTGGAACACCGTCACGTAGTCCACCCCGCACCGGTGGAGGTAGGCGTACTCGTCGGAGTTCATGGGGTAGACCTCGATGCCCACCATTTTAAAGTACTTCCGGGCGATCTTGCAGGCTTCGCCAATGTACTCCACGTCGCTCATCTTCCGGCTCTCTCCGGTGAGGATCAGGATCTCCTCCAGGCCGGTCCGGGCGATGGCGGCCATCTCCCGCTCGATGCCCGCCAGGTCCAGCCTGGCCCGGCGGATCTTGTTGTGGCAGTTGAAGCCGCAGTAGATGCAGTAGTTCTCGCAGTAGTTGGAGATGTAGATGGGGGTGAAGAGGTACACGTTGTCCCCGAAGTAGCGCCGCTTGTCCATCCGGGCCTTTTGGGCCATCTCCTCCAGGAAGGGCTGGGCGGCGGGGGAGAGGAGGGCGGCAAAGTGCTCCGGGGTGCGTTCAGTGGCCTCCAGAGCCGCCCGCACGTCCCGGGCGGTGTAGGCGGTCTCATCATAGCCGTCCCGGGCCGCAACGACCTGGAGGCGCACCGTGGGGTCGATCTGTTCCATTTCGGGGAGATAGGCCATGTGGTCGGTCTTGTTCTTGACCTCCACCACAGTGACCCCGTCCATGGGCTGATCCATGTCTCTTCCTCCTTTCAGTCCGCCAGGAATCCGGTGAGGGGGGAGGAGGGGGCCGCCCCGTGGTCCAGCACCCGGCCCAGGCCTGCCAGCCGGGCCGCCCGGCCCGCCTCAATGGCCGACTTGAAGGCCCCCGCCATGGCGGCGATGTCCCCGGCGGTGGCGATGGCGGTGTTGGCCATGACGGCGGCCGCCCCCATCTCCATGGCCTCGCAGGCCTGGGAGGGCCGGCCGATGCCCGCGTCCACGATGATGGGCAGGTCGATCTCGTCGATGAGGATGCGGATGAAGTCCCGGGTGGCCAGCCCCTTGTTGGAGCCGATGGGGGCGCCCAGGGGCATGACGCAGGCCGCCCCGGCGTCCACCAGGTCCCGGGCCACGTTCAGGTCAGGGTACATGTAGGGCATGACCACAAAGCCCTCCCTGGCCAGGATCTCGGTGGCCTTGATGGTCTCGTAGTTGTCGGGCAGCAGGTACTTACTGTCCCGCATGATCTCGATCTTCACAAAATCCCCGCAGCCGCAGGCCCGGGCCAGCCGGGCGATGCGCACCGCCTCGTCGGCGGTGCGGGCCCCCGAGGTGTTGGGCAGCAGGGTGACCCCCTCCGGAATGTGGTCCAGGATGCTGTCGGTGTCCGAGTTGGCCCGGCGGAGGGCCAGGGTGATGATCTGGGCCCCGGCGTGCTCCACCGCCGCCCGGATCAGGTCCAGAGAGTATTTCCCCGAGCCCAGAATGAATCGGGAGGTAAAGGCGTGTCCGCCTAACATCAGTTGATCTGCCATAGTGGTTCGTTCCTTTCTGTTCTGTGTTACGGCTCTGCCTGTCCCAGCAGCAGCCGCATGACCAGGGTGGCCTGGTGGGCGGCGCACACCGCCACCCTGGGGGCCACCAGGCCCACCCCCTGGTCTATGTCGCTCTCCCCATCGCCGCAGAGGTAGAGCCGTCCCAGGGCTTTTCGGGAGGTGATGGCGTTGGCCGGGCCCATGCCCGCCATGCCGGAGCCGGAGACCACCACCGTGTCCGGCAGGCCGGTGAGGAGGGCCTGGACCAGCATGGCCTTCTGGTCGGGCCGGTCGAAGGCCTCGCACACCACCTGGCAGCCCTGGAAGAGGGCGGGGGCGTTGTCCGCCGTCACCTTGACCGTATGGGTCTCATAGGTCAGCCAGGGGTTGATCTGTTGGAGCTGCTCCGCCAGGGCCTCGGTCTTGTACCGGCCCAGGTGGGGGAGGAAGTAGTGCTGCCGGTGGAGGTTGGTCACGTCCACCTTGTCAAAGTCGGCCAGCACCAGCCGCCCCACCCCCAGCCGGGCCAGCAGCACGGCGATGTGGGAGCCCAGGCCCCCCAGC
>NZ_JACJLC010000064.1 GCF_016901955.1 Pseudoflavonifractor phocaeensis | reverse complement strand
GGATGCTCTCCTATGAACCCAAGAAAAAACTCCCCGTTACCGAATTCATGAAGCTCCAGGGCCGGTTCAAGCACTGCTTCCAGCCGGGCAACGAGTGGACCCTGAAGGCTGCCCAGGACTATGTGGACGAAAAATGGGAGGCCCTGCTGGCCAAGTGCCGGGGATAAACAACCCGGGGCGCGGCGATGACAGCGCAATACAAACAGGACCTGCCGCGGTAAGCCGCGGCAGGTCCTGTTTCAGTTATCTGGCATATGGGGACGAAGCGCGCTCCCCGTTTCAGCCTATTTTGGCCTTCAGCTGGGACAGCCGGTTGAGGGCCTCAATGAGGGTCTCGTCCTTCTTGGCGAAGTGCATCCGCACGATGTTGCGCACGTCCTCCATAAAGAAGGAGGTGCCGGGCACTACGGCCACCCCCACCTTCCGGGCCATCTCCTCGCAGAATTCCACGTCGGTCTGGCCCTTTTTCAGATAGGGCCCGATGTCGGCCAGGATAAAGTAGGTGCCCTGGGGATCGGTGAAGGGGATGCCGATGTTCCGCAGACCGTCGGTAAACAGCTGCTTCATATGGGCGTAATGGGCTCCGAACTCCTCATAGTAGCTGTCGGGCATTTCCAGGCCCACGATGGCGGCCTCCATCAGGGGAGAGGGAGCGCCCACGGCGTTGAAGTCGTGGTACTGCTTTATCTTGTCCATCAGGTGCTTGGGGGCGATGGCGTAGCCCAGCCGCCAGCCGGTGATGGAGTAGGTCTTGGACAGAGAGGAGCAGGAAATTGTGCGCTCCCACATGCCGGGCATGTTGCACATATACAGGTGCTTGTGGGGGGTGTAGACGATGTGCTCGTACACCTCGTCCATAATGGCGTACACGTCGTACTTCACGCACAGCCCGGCGATCAGCTTCAGCTCCTCCTCGGTAAACACCTTGCCGCTGGGGTTGGAGGGGTTGCAGATCAGAATGGCCTTGGGGTGCTGCTTGAAGGCGTCCTCCAGCACGTTGGGATCGAAGTGGAACTGGGGGGGCACCAGAGGCACATAGATGGGCTCGCAGTCGGCAAAAAGGATCTGGGCGTGATAGTTCTCGAAATAGGGGGAGAACAGCACGACCTTGTCCCTGGGATTGGTAATGGCAAAGATAGAGTCCACCATGGCCTCGGTGGAGCCGATGGTCACCACCATCTCGGTGTCCGGGTCGATGTCACGGCCCATAAACCGCTTGCACTTGCGGGCCAGGGCCTGGCGGAAGTTGGGCGCGCCCATGGTGATAGGGTACTGGTGAGGCCCGGCGTGGGCCACCTCCGCCAGCCGGTCCAGCATGGCCTGGGGGGGGTCAAAGTCGGGGAACCCCTGGGCCAGGTTGATGGCGTCGTTAGCAATGGCGATGCGGGTCATCCGGCGGATCACCGACTCGGTAAAGTGCTGGGTCTTATTGCTCAAAGGCTGCATAGGGCGTTACCTCATTTCATTCGTTCTCGATGCCCAGCTCGCCGTGGAGGGCGGGGGGCATGCCGTTGTCCTTCAGCAGGCTGGCCAGCTTGTCCAGGTCGGCCACCCGGAAGATCATGCAGGCCCGGTCCTGGACCTGGCCGAACACGGAGTAGACGTACTCGATGTCGATGTTCTCCCCGGCCAGCAGGGTGAGGATCTTCCCCAGGGCACCCGGCTCGTCGGGCACCACCACCGCCAGCACCGGGGTCATGGACAGCACGAACCCGTGCTCCAGCAGCAGGGAGGCCGCCCGCTGGGGCCTGTCCACGATCATGCGCAGCACGCCGTAGTCGCTGGTCTCGGCGATGTGGAGGGCCCGCATGTTGATCTGGTGGTCGGCCAGAATGGCGGTGATCTCCGCCAGCTGCCCCGCCCGGTTCTCCAGAAAGACCGAAATCTGTTGGATCGTCATATCCTCGCGCCTCCTTTAAATCTTCCGCTTGTCGATGACCCGGACCGCCTTGCCCTCGGAGCGGGTGATGGACTTGGGGGCCACCAGCCGCACCTTGGCGTAGATGCCCAGCATGGCCTTCAGGGCGGCCACCACCTGCTTCTCCTTCTCGGCCACGTGGCTGAGCTGGTCGGAGAACATCTCCGGGGTCATCTCCACCAGCACCTCCATAGTGTCGGTATTGTTCACCCGGTCCACGATGATCTGGTAGTTGGGGGCGAAGCTCTGGCCCATGAGGACGGTCTCGATCTGGGACGGGAACACGTTGACCCCCTTGATGATGAGCATGTCGTCGCTGCGGCCCATGGGCTTGCTCATCTTGATGTGGGTGCGGCCGCAGGGGCAGTCCTCGTGGCGGAGCACGCAGATGTCCCGGGTGCGGTAGCGCAGCAGGGGGAAGGCCTCCTTGGTGATGGAGGTGAACACCAGCTCGCCCATGGTGCCCTCGGGGAGCACCTCCCCGGTGTCCGGGTCGATGATCTCGGCGATGAAGTGGTCCTCGTTGATGTGCATGCCGGTCTGGGCGGAGCACTCGAAGGACACGCCGGGGCCGGACAGCTCGGTAAGGCCGTAGATGTCGTAGGCCTTGATGCCCAGGGTCTTTTCGATGTCCCGGCGCATCTCCTGGCTCCAGGCCTCGGCGCCGAAGATGCCCGCCTTCAGGGGGATCTCCTCCGGGGTGAGGCCCATCTCCTTCATGCTCTCGGCCAGATAGGCGGCGTAGGAGGGGGTGCAGCACAGGATGGTGGCGTTCAGGTCCCGGATAAACATGATCTGCCGTTCGGTGTTGCCCGAGGAGGTGGGGATGGTGAGACAGCCCACCTTGTGGGAGCCGCCGTTGAGGCCGGGGCCGCCGGTAAACAGGCCGTAGCCGTAGCTCACCTGGCACACGTCCTCATTGGTGCCGCCGGCGGCCACGATGGCCCGGGCGCAGCAGTCCTCCCACAGGTCGATGTCGTGCTGGGTGTAAAAGGCCACCACCCGCTTGCCGGTGGTGCCCGAGGTGGACTGGATGCGCACGCAGTCCTTCAGGGGCTTGCCCATCAGGCCGTAGGGGTAGGCCTCCCGCAGGTCGTCCTTGGACAGGAAGGGCAGCTTGTACAGGTCCTCTACCCCCTTCACGTCGGCGGGGGTCAGGCCCTTTTCCTCCATCTTCTTGCGGTAGTAGGGCACATTGTCCCACACATGCTGCACCTGGCGTACCAGGCGCTCGTTCTGCCAGGCCAGGATCTGCTCCCGGCTGGCGCACTCGATCTCGGGCTGATAATAGCGTTCCATATCAGGTCGTTTCCTTTCCTCTTCTGTCTCAGCCGGGGGCTCAGGCCCGGCCCAGGCTGAACGCCTTCTGGTTCAGCTCCAGGAATTTGGCGGGGACGCTCTTTTCGATGGCGGCGTGCCACTCGGCTTCCGGAATATCAAAGTAGCGGCTCAGCCGGCCCATGAGCACAATGTTCACCGCCTTGCTGGAGCCCGCCTCCTCCGCCAGGCCCAGGGCGTCAAAGGCGTCCACCTGGACGCCCAGGGCGGCCAGCTTTTCCGCCAGCTGGGCGGGATACTGGGCGGCCCCGGTGATCACCGGCATGGGGTTGATCTGCTGGGTGTTGGTGACGATCCGTCCCCCCTGCTTCAGATACTCGGTCCAACGGGCGGCCTCCAGCAGCTCGAAGGAGACGATAAAGTCGGCCTCTCCCTTGTCGATGATGGGAGAATAGACCTTGTCCCCGAAGCGGACATAGGTGACCACGCTGCCCCCCCGCTGGCTCATGCCGTGGACCTCGGACACCTTCACGTCATAGCCCTTGTCCAGCAGCAGGCGGCCCAGCAGCTTGCTGGCCAGCAGGGAGCCTTGGCCCCCCACACCCACGATCATGATATTTTTCGTTTCCATATGGGTACCTCCTCAGACCTGCGGCGCCCCGAGGGCGTCGAAGGGGCACAGCTGCTGGCACACGCCGCAGCCCACGCACAGGGTATTGTCCACCCGGGCCTTGCCCTCCACGATGGAGATGGCCGGGCAGCCGATCTTCATGCAGCTCTTACAGCCCACGCACTTATTGGGGTCCGCCACCAGGGGGAGCTTGTGCTTGACGTATTTCAGCAGGGCGCAGGGCCGGCGGGAAATGATCACCGAGGGCTCCGCTGCCGCCAGCTCCTCCTTCACCGCGTCCTCGCACTGCTTCAGGTCATAGGGGTCCACCACCCGCACCCGGCGGATGCCCACGCTGCGGCACAGGGACTCCAGGTCGATCTTGGTGCAGGGGTCCCCCTTCAGGTTGTAGCCGGTGGTGGGGTTCTGCTGGTGGCCGGTCATGCCGGTGATGGAGTTGTCCAGGATGATGACGGTGGAATTGGACTCGTTGTAGGCAATGTTGATGAGACCGGTGACGCCGGAGTGCATGAAGGTGGAGTCGCCGATGACCGCCACGGTCTTGCCCTCCGTAGTCCCGCCGCTGGCCTTGTTGAAGCCGTGGAGGCCGGACACCGAGGCCCCCATGCAGATGGTGGTGTCGATGGCAGCCAGAGGGGCCACCGCCCCCAGGGTGTAGCAGCCGATATCGCCCAGCACGGTGAGCTTCAGCTTGTTCAGGGTGTAGAACAGCCCTCTGTGGGGACAGCCGGCGCACATCACCGGCGGCCGGGCGGGGATGACCTCGTCCAGGGCCTGGCCCACGTCGGGGGCCTTGCCCAGCTGCTGGGCCACAATATTCTGGTTGAGCTCGTCAATGCAGGAGAAGAGCTCCTTGCCCTTTACTGCCAGGCCCAGCTCCCGGCAGTGGTTCTCGATGAAGCCGTCCAGCTCCTCCACCACCACCAGCTGGTCCACCGAGGCGGCAAAGTCCAGGATCTTCTGCTCCGGCATGGGCCAGATCATGCCCAGCTTGAGCACCGGGTAGGTATCTCCCAGGGCTTCCTTTACGTACTGGTAGCTGGTGGAAGAGGTGATGATGCCCATGGATCTGTCCTTGCCCTCCTCCACCCGGTTGAGGGGGGTGGTCTCGGCGTAGGCGATGAGGGCCTTTGTGCGGTCCTCTACCACCGGGTGGCGGCGCTTGGCGTTGCCCGGCATCATGATGTACTTGGCCCCGTTCTTTTCATAGGGCTTCTCCGGTGGGGTGATCCGCTCCCCCGGCTCCACCACGCTCTGGGAGTGGGCCACCCGGGTGCACATTTTCAGCAGCACCGGGGTGTCGTACTCCTCCGACAGGTCATAGGCCAGCTTGGCCATGGCCAGGGCCTCGGCGGAATCGGCGGGCTCCAGCATGGGGATTTTGGAGGCCCGGGCGTAATGGCGGGAGTCCTGTTCGTTCTGAGAGGAGTGCATCCCGGCGTCGTCGGCCACGGTGATGACCATGCCGGCGTTGACGCCGGTGTAGCCGATGGTGAACAGAGGGTCGGCGGCCACGTTAAGGCCCACGTGCTTCATGCCGCAGAAGGACCGCTTGCCCGCCAGGCAGGCGCCGAAGGCGGATTCCATGGCCACCTTTTCATTGGGGGCCCACTCGGCGTAGACCTCCGGGTATTTGGCAATGGCCTCGGTGATCTCGGTGCTGGGGGTGCCGGGGTAGCTGGAGACAAAGGCGCAGCCCGCCTCGTACAGGCCCCGGGCCACAGCCTCATTGCCAAGCATCAGGGTTTTCATTTCAGTTCCTCCTTTTCCCCCGCCTGGGGCGGGAGGATGATAATATCGGTGGCAAAACAAAAAAGTCCTCTGCAAGAAAGCCTTGCAGAGGACGAGAATTTCCCGTGGTACCACCTCAGTTTACCGCCAAAGGCGGCCTCAGGGGACACGAACATATCCCCGGCGCTGTAACGGGCGCTCCCGTCGCTGCTTACTGCCGGGGCGTCCCCGGTTCGGCAGGCCGCTCAGGAAGGAATTCAGGACAGGCCTCCCGCTGCCTTGCACCGGCCGGCAGCTCTCTGGGGGGAGAAGCCCCTTCCCTACTTGGTTCCATCATCGCGTTACAATATGGATGAAGATAACTCTACCACTTTTATGCGCTAAAGTCAATGGCATTTCGGGAAGTTTTACAAAATTAGCCCTGCCGAGCCTTGGATCGTTTGACTTTGGTCTCCCCCTGGCGGCCGATGGAGTCCTTTGCGGTGACGGTGACGGTGCGCTCGTAGCAGGCGAAAATGGTCTGGATCTCCCGGTTGGCGGGGGCCTTTGACACCAGGCTCACTACCGGTACCAGCACCAGCCCCGCCAGCATACAGAAGGCGCCGCAGTTGATGGGGGACTGGAGGATGGCGGGGAACCAGCTGCCAAAAAAGATATTGGCCAGCATCACCACGGTGGAAAACAGGAAGCTGACGACGCAGGCGGCCTTGGTGGTGCGCTTCCAGTACAGACCGTAGAGGAAGGGCGCGAGAAAGGCCCCGGCCAGGGCGCCCCAGGACACGCCCATGAGCTGGGCGATAAAGGTGACGTTGCTGGTGTATTGGATGATGGCCAGTACCACGCTGATGGCGATGAACACCACCACCAGGGCGCGCATCCACCGGACCTGACGGCCCTCGTCCATGTCCTTAATAAGGTTGCCCTTGATGAAGTCCAGGGTGAGGGTGGAGGAGGAGGCCAGCACCAGGGAGGACAGGGTGGACATGGAGGCGGAGAGCACCAGGATCACCACCACGGCGATGAGCACCGCCGGCAGACCGGAGAGCATGGTGGGGATGATGGAGTCGTAGCCCCCGGCAGCCACCGCCTCAGGGGTGGAGAACAGCCGGCCGAAGCCCCCCAGGAAGTAGCAGCCCCCGGCCACCACCACGGCGAAGGCGGTGGACACCACCATGCCGGTGTTGATGGATTTTTCGCTTTTGATGGCGTAGAACTTCTGCACCATCTGGGGCAGGCCCCAGGTGCCCAGGCTGGTGAGGAGCACCACCCCCAGCAGGTTCACCGGGTCGGGGCCGAAGAAGGAGGCGAACACCCCGGGGGTGTCCGAGGTGGCCGGGTCGCTGACCCTTGCCAGCCCGTCCAGGGCGGCCAGGAAGCCCCCCTGGCTGTTGAGCACCGCCCCGATGACGGCGCAGATGCCCACCAGCATAATGATGCCCTGGATGAAATCGTTGATGGCGGTGGCCATGTAGCCCCCGGCGATGACGTAGATGCCGGTAAGCACCGCCATGACAATGACGCATACGGCGTAGTCGATGTCAAAGGCCATGGCGAACAGGCGGCTCAGGCCGTTATACAGGCTGGCGGTGTAGGGGATGAGGAATACAAAGATGATCACCGAAGCGGTGAGCTTCAGGGACCGGCTGCCAAACCGCTTGCCGAAAAATTCCGGCATGGTGGCGCTGTCCAGATGCTGGGTCATGACCCGGGTGCGGCGGCCCAGCACCGCCCAGGCCAGCAGGGAGCCAAGAAAGGCGTTGCCCAGCCCCGCCCAGGTGGCGGCGATGCCGTATTTCCAGCCGAACTGACCGGCGTAGCCCACAAAGACCACGGCGGAGAAATAGCTGGTGCCATAGGCAAAGGCGGTGAGCCAGGGACCCACCGACCGGCCCCCCAGCACAAAGCCGTTGACGTCGGTGGTGTGGCGGCGGCAGTACAGGCCGATGCCCACCATCACCGCGAAAAACACCACCAGCATGAAACCCTTGATGAACATGTCTCCCATGGTTATATACCTTCTTCCTCTATTCAGATCGGAATACATGAGGTTAGGCGCAAAAGACGGCAGACAGGAGCACGGGGCCTGTCTCCTGTTCCGGCATCTCCTGTCTGCCTGTCTTTTAGCTGTTGTTCTGTACCTCTACCAACCGGCCGCTGCAATACCGCTCCCGGAGGACCGGTTTTTCGATCTTGCCGGTGGGGTTGCGGGGCACCTTATCAAAGATGACCTTTCGGGGCCGCTTGTACCGGGGCAGCTCCTTGCAGAAGGAGTTGATCTCCTCCTCAGAGCAGGAGATCCCCTCCTTGAGCTGAATGATGGCGGCTGCGATCTCTCCCAGCCGCTTGTCAGGCAGGCCAATGACGGCGGCGTCGCTGATCTTGTCGTTCTTGCGCAAAAAGTCCTCGATCTGTACCGGGTAAATGTTCTCGCCGCCGGAGATGATCACGTCCTTCTTCCGATCCACCAGGTAGATGAAGCCCTCCTCATCCATCCGGGCCATGTCCCCGGTGTAGAGCCATTCCCCTTTCAGCACCTCCTCGGTGGCCTTGGGGTTTTTGTAGTAGCACAGCATGACGCCGGGGCCCTTTACCGCCAGCTCTCCCACCTGACCTTGGGCCACGTCGTTGCCCTGGTCATCCACGATGCGGGCCTCCCACTGATAGCCCGGCTTGCCGATGGCTCCCACTTTATGGACGTTTTCCACTCCCAGGTGGACACAGCCCGGACCAATGGACTCACTGAGGCCGTAGTTGGTGTCATATTGGTGGTGGGGAAAGATCTTCTGCCACCGGTGGATCAGGCTGGGGGGCACCGGCTGGGCGCCGATGTGCATCAGCCGCCACTGGTCCAGATAGTAGTGGCTCAGATCCACCCGGCCGCTGTCGATGGCGTCCAGAATATCCTGAGCCCAGGGCACCAGCAGCCAGACGATGGTGCACTTCTCCTCGGTAATGGCCCGAAGGATCCACTCGGGCTTTACGTCCCGCAGCAGCACCGCCTTACCGGCGCTGGCCAGGGAGCCGAACCAATGCATTTTGGCACCGGTGTGGTAGAGGGGCGGGATACACAAAAACACGTCCTTCCGGGTCTGACCGTGGTGGCGCTGCTCGGTGAGAGCGGAGCAGTACAGGGCCCGGTGGTTGTGAAGGATGGCTTTGGGGAAGCCGGTGGTGCCTGAGGAAAAATAGATGGCGGCGTGGTCGGTCTCATCCAGGGCCACCGGCGGGGCGCTGGAGGAGCAGAAGCCGATGAGCTTACAGCAGTCCTCGGTATAGTCCGGCTTGTTGGGGCCCACGAAGAACATCATCTTGGCCTGGGGCAGGCTGTGGGCGATGGGGTCCATGCGCTCGATGAACTCAGGGCCGAACACCAGCACCTCCACGTCGGCCAGGTCCAGGCAGTAGGCGATCTCGTCGGTGGAATAGCGGAAGTTCAGGGGCACCGCCACGCAGCCCGCCTTCAGGGCACCGAAGTAAATGGGCAGCCACTCCAGGCAGTTCATCAGCAGGATGCCCACCTTGGCGCCCCGCTCCACCCCCCGGCTCAGCAACAGATTGGCAAAGCGGTTGGCCCGGTTGTCAAACTCACGCCAGCTCAGCTCCCGGCGGTAGGGAGCGTTGGGATTGGTGCTCTGGATCAGGCTGAAATCCCGCCAGGTCACCGCCTTGTCCCACTCCTCCGAGGGGGTGATCTCCACCAGAGCGGTCTCCGCACCGTACAGTCGGGCGTTGCGCTCCAACAGCTCCGTAATGACCATGGTAACTCTCCTTTACTTCTGTCAAACTGCAAAAAAATCGTCCTCTGCCTGTGCAGAGGACGAGAAATTCCCGTGGTACCACCTCAATTTGCCGCAAAAACGGCCTCATGGGGGCCGGGGAGCCCCCTGCGCGCTATCGGGCGCACCCGTCGCCGCCTACTGAGGGGTCATCCCGTTGGGCGGGCCGCTCGGGAGGGTATTGGGCGTCGGTCTCCCCTCCTGCCTCGCACCGGCCGGCAGGTCTCTGAAGGGGATGATCCGGGCCTACTTGGCTCCGTCATCGCGTTGCGGTATGATTGATGTGGTACACTCTATCACTTTTAAGTGCTAAAGTCAAGGGGGATTTTATATTTTTCCAGGGACGGAATCTTTGGGCTGGGGGGATTTGGGGGAAATGGTATAGCCGTTGACGGTAAAATGGGCCACCTGGGTGCCCAGCTCGTCGGTGACGTCCACCTGATAGAGACAGGTGGTCTTCCCCGCCTTCAGGCAGGCGGCCTGGGCGATCAGCCGGGTCCCTTTGGCGGGAGACAGGAAGGTGACCGATACCTGCTGGGTCACTGAGATCCGGTCGCTGTGGCCGTTGGCGGCAATGGCAAAGGCAAAGTCGGCCAGGGTAAAGATGGCGCCGCCCATAGGCGCCTGGTTGGCGTTCAGATGGATGGGCCGGATGGGCATGGAGCACACGGCCCGGCCGGGCTGGGCCTGGTCGATGGATACCCCGGCAGCCTCTGTGGCAAAGTGGTCGGCGGCGAAACGGGCGCGGATTTGGTCAAGATCAGGCATAAGAAAGACTCCTTTTTTGTGGGTTGAGGGCGGATCCGGTAAAAACTCCGGGACCCGGGGCGGACCCGGGTCCCGGAGTGGAAAGATTCAGCTGCTCTGCCGTTCGATCAGGAACCAGGGGGCCACCTCGGAGGTACACTCTTCTCCCCGCAGCCGGCGCACCAGCAGTTCGGCGGCCATCTGGCCCACATTGTAGTCCCCGTGGGACAGGGAGGTAATGCCGATGGGAGACAGCTCGCTGTACTGACTGTTGTCAAAGC
Organism: Pseudoflavonifractor phocaeensis; assembly: GCF_016901955.1. Classification (GTDB taxonomy): domain Bacteria; phylum Bacillota; class Clostridia; order Oscillospirales; family Oscillospiraceae; genus Flavonifractor; species Flavonifractor phocaeensis_A. The sequence continues at coordinate 6,675 of NZ_JACJLC010000064.1, read as the reverse complement.
TGACCACCGCCATATCCTTGGGAATGCGGATGCCCTTTTTCAGCAGATAGGAGATGAGCCGGGAGGCTACCTCGTCGTTGTAGCACACCACGGCGGTACAGCTGTTGATGACCCGGTCCACCGCCGCCCAGGACTCGTCGTTGTCCAGCAGATCCCCCTTGCTCTCGGTGTTGTACCAGTAGACCTGCTGGTCCTCCAGGGGGAGGCCCAGGTCCCGGAGAGCGTCGGCGTAACCGGCGTACCGCTGGAGGCCCTGGATATCGTCGTTCTTAAAGATACCGGCGATGGCCTTGTGGCCCTTTCGGTAGAGATATTCCACCAGCTGCTGTCCGCCGCCGTAGTTGTCATCCAGCACGGACAAAGAGCCGGGCAGCCGGTTATAGTCCCCGTGCATGAACACCAGGGGAATGCCCGCGTCGATGAGGGCCCGGTACAGGTCCAGATTGGGGTTGGGCAGGCCGGTCTTGCTGCCCTCCACCAGGATGCCGTCGGGCCGGGCGCCGTCCAGCAGGGACTGGAGGATTCGCCGCTCGGTGGACACCTGATTCTGAGTGGAGAATAAGGTGGGGGCGGCGTTGTTGGCGGCCAGTACGGTCTCGATCTCCCGCAGGATAGAGGGGAAAATATAGTTGCTGATATAGGTGGTGACCACCGCCACAGTGAGCCGGCGGGGACTTCCCTGCTCCAGGATATGGGAGCCGCTGCCCTGACGGCGCTCGATGAGCTTTTCGCTGGCCAGCAGGGAGAGAGCCAGGCGGACGGTCTGGCGGCTGACCTGGAACTGCTGGCAAAGGGCCTGCTCCGTGGGCAGCAGCATGGTATCCTCATATTGGCCGCTCTGAATGGCGGCCCGCAGGTTATCCGCCACAGCCTGGTATTTGTGCTGCATATGCTCCACCTCGCGGTTCTGGAAAAGAGTGGGCGGAAGGCTGGAGCGGACAAAAACCCCAGTCGTCTGCCATTACCATAAAGTAAGCATAGCATATTTGTATGTAACCTGCAAGAGCTAAAATCCAAAATTGTATTGGTTATGCGAAAGGCGGGGAGAAATGGCACAGAGCTGAAATGGTGGGAACAAACTGTACATTCTGGCAAAATTATAGGAATTGATTTGCTTAAAATGCTCGCGCCCCCCATAAACCGTCAAAAAATGGTCCAAATGAATTGGGGAGAATGTGCAAAATAACTAAATACATTTTTTTGAATAACAGCAATAAAAAGTTCATAAATTTTCGGAATTTCTGAAAATTGTGAAATTATATTGAAAACACAATTGGAAAGCTAGAATTTATTCCGGCCGGTTTAATTTAAATGTATTGTTGCAAACCTAGAAAGTGCAAATTGTTCGTACATCTTGTTGACATTTTCTGTACGAGGTATATACTTACAGACAAGGAGCCTCCGGGCTCAACCCACCGGTCTGTCTGGGGCCGGACAATCAGAAATGGAGGAATTTGGCATGAAAAAGAAACTGCTTGCTCTGCTCCTTGCTCTGGGCATGGGCGCTTCCCTGGCCGCCTGCGGCGGCGGCGGCGGCACCACCACTGAGTCTCCCGCCGGCGGCGAGAGCACTCCCCCCGCCACCGAGACCACCCCCGCCGGCGGCGAGGAGACCACCCCCGCCACTTCCGGCGATGTGATCACCGTTGGCTTCGCTCAGGTGGGCCACGAGTCCGACTGGCGTACCGCTTCCACCAAGTCCGCTCAGGACGTGTTCTCCGCCGAGAACGGCTATGAGCTGTCCTTCGTGGACTGCGATAACGACTCCGCCGCTCAGCTGGAGGCTGTCCGTAACTTCATCCAGCAGGGCGTGGACTACATCATCATCGACCCCATCGTCTCCACCGGCTGGGACGCTGTTCTGACCGAGTGTGAGGACGCCGGTATCCCCGTCATCGTCATCGACCGTACCATCGACGACTCCGACAAGTACGTCTCCTGGGTCGGCTCCGACTTTAAGGTCGAGGGTCTGGCCTGCGGCGAGTGGCTGAAGGCCTATGCCGAGGATAAGGGCATCACCGAGATCAACGCCCTGGTCATCGAGGGTTCCACCGGCGCTTCCGCCACCATCGGCCGTACCGACGGATTCAAGGAGATCGCTGACCGTGAGGGCTGGACCATTCTCGCCTCCCAGACCGGCGACTTCACCGAGGCTGGTGGCCAGGAGGTCATGGAGTCTTACTGCCAGAGCTATGCCGGCCAGTTCAACGTGGTCATCTGCCAGAACGATAACGAGGCCGCCGGCGCCATGACCGCCATGGACAACGCTGGTGTCACCTACGGCGTGGGCGGCGACGTGATCCTGGTGTCCTTCGACGCCAACAAGCCCTATGTCCAGATGGTCATGGAGGGCAAGATCAACGCCAACTTCGAGTGCAACCCCATGGCTGCCCCCACCGTTGCTGAGATCATCCAGCAGCTGGAGGCCGGCGAGACCCCCGAGAAGGAGATCTACGTCACTGAGTCCTGGTTCGTGGCCGAGGACAACGTGTCCACCATCACCGTCAACGGCGAGGAGCAGGAGTGCATCTACGTCACCCAGGAAGTCCTGGATGCCCGTCCCTACTAAGACCGGTGCTCAACTGAATCAGTAGTAAGCATCCCCAGGGAGGACCCCCGGTTAATTCCCGGGTCCTCCCTTTTGATTTCGAGGTGATAGTTTTGGAAGATAACATCGTTCTGACCGCGCGGGGCATCTGTATGACCTTCCCAGGGGTCAAGGCCCTGGAAAATGTGGACTTCACCCTCCGCCGGGGTGAGATCCACGCTCTGATGGGGGAAAACGGAGCCGGTAAGTCCACCCTCATCAAATGTCTCACCGGCATCAACGACTTTGAGGCCGGCGAGATCCGGGTGGCCGGCATCGACGGCCCGGTGAAAAACCGCAACACCCAGGACGCCCAGAAGGTGGGCATCTCCACTGTGTACCAGGAGGTCAACCTCTGCCCCAACCTGAGCGTGGCGGAGAACCTGTACATCGGCCGGGAGCCCATGACCCCCTTCCGCACCATCGACCGCCGGGCCATGAACAAGAAGGCCGACGAGCTGGTGAAGCGGCTGGACATCAAGGTGGACGTGACCCAGAACCTGGAGAACTACTCCCTGGCCATCCAGCAGATGATCGCCATCGCCCGGGCGGTGGATATGGACTGTAAGGCCCTTATCCTGGACGAGCCCACCTCCTCCCTGGACGACACCGAGGTGGAGAAGCTGTTCAAAATGATGCTCCAGCTCAAGGAGCACGGGGTGGGCATCGTGTTCGTTACCCATTTCCTGGAGCAGGTATACGCCGTGTGTGACCGGATCACCGTGCTGCGCAATGGTACCCTGGTGGGCGAGTATCCGGTGGCCGAGCTGCCCCGGGTGAAGCTGGTGGCCGCCATGATGGGCAAGGACTTTGACGACCTGGCCTCCATCAAGCCCGAGGGCTTCACCTACGACGCCGAGGCGCCTCTGGAGATCGAGGCCCGGGGCCTCAGCCACAAGGGTACCATCAAGCCCTTCGACCTGGACATCCACAAGGGCGAGGTCATCGGCCTCACCGGCCTGCTGGGCTCCGGCCGCAGCGAGCTGGCCCGGGCCATCTACGGCGCCGATAAGGCCCAGACCGGCACCCTGAAGGTGGCCGGCAAGGAGGTCAAGATCAACCAACCCATCGACGCCATGAACCTGGGCATGGGCCTGCTGCCTGACGACCGGAAGGCCGAGGGCATCATCGGCGACCTGTCCGTCCGGGAGAACATCATTCTGGCCCTCCAGGCCAAGCGGGGCATGTTCAAGCAGCTGTCCCGGGCCAAGCAGGAGGAGATCGCCGACCGGTACATCGACCTGCTGCAGATCAAGACCGCCACCCGGGAGACCCCCATCAAGCAGCTGTCCGGCGGCAACCAGCAGAAGGCCATCCTGGCCCGCTGGCTGGCCACCGATCCCAGCTTCCTCATCCTGGACGAGCCGACCCGTGGTATCGACATCGGAACCAAGACCGAGATCCAGAAGCTCATCATCCAGCTGGCCGGCGAGGGCAAGAGCGTCATGTTCATTTCCTCCGAGATCGAGGAGATGCTGCGTACCTGCAACCGGATGGCGGTGCTGCGGGACGGCGCCAAGGTAGGCGAGCTGGACGGCGAGCTGACCCAGGAGCGGGTCATGGCCGCCATCGCGGGAGGTGCGAGCGATGAGTAATGTAAAAAAACTGACCCAGAAGCGGCTGTTCCTGCCGGTGTTCTGTATGATCCTGGTGCTGTGCATCAATATGGTGTACGACCTGGCCAGCGGCAGCAATTTCTACAGCTTTTTTGAGATCACCCTCACCAACGGCCTGCTCAGCGGCCGTCTGATCAACATCCTCAACCGCGGCAGTGAGGTGGCCATCCTGGCCATCGGCATGACCCTGGTGGTCTCCGCTTCCGCCGGTACTGATATCTCCGTGGGCTCGGTGATGAGCCTGTGCGCCTCCTTCTGCTGTATGCTGGTGGCCGGCTTTGGCGTGTCCTCCGTGTCCAGCGCCGAGGAGTTTGCCATGCCCCTGGCTGTGGGCCTCATCGGCGCCCTGCTGATGGGCTGCCTGTGCGGCGCCTTCAACGGTAGCCTGGTGGCTTACTTAAATATCCAGCCCATGGTGGCCACACTGATCCTATGGTCGGCCGCCCGGGCCATCGGCCTGCTGCTGTGCAACAACCTGATCGTGTACATTCGTGTGCCCGAGTTTGGCGTGTTCGGCGGCTACATTGGTCCCATCCCCACCCCCATCATCATTGCCGCCGTGTGCGTGGCGGTGATCTCCGTGGTGCTGAAAAAGACCGCTATGGGCATGTATGTCCAGTCCGTGGGCATCAACAAGAAGGCCAGCCGCATCGCCGGCCTGAACTCCAAGCGGATCATCTTTGTCTGCTACCTGATCTGCGGCCTGTGCGCCGGTATCGCCGGCATCGTGGCCTCCAGCCGGATCACCAGCGCCGACTCCAACAACATCGGCCTGGATATGGAGCTGGACGCCATCCTGGCCGTGGCCCTGGGCGGCAACAGCCTGGGCGGCGGTAAGTTCAACCTGGCCGGCTCCATCATCGGCGCTTACACAATCCAGGCCATTACCACCACCATGTACAACATGGGCGTGTCCTCCGCCGTTACCCCGGTGTTCAAGGCCATCGTGGTCATCGTCATCGTGGCGGTCCAGGCCCCGCCGCTGAAGGCCTGGTTTAAGAAGCGCGCCGCCGCCAAGGCTGTGGCGCAGAAGGGGGTGGCCAGCGTATGAGTAAGCCTGCCAACGCGCTGAAAGAGCGCAAGCAGATGAACAGCAACACCGTGCTGCTGGTCATCACCATCGCCCTGTTCGTGGTGCTGTATGCCGGCGGCTGCGTGGCCTACGCCAGCAAGGGCTTCACCACCATGCAGACCTTCCTCAACCTGTTCCGCACCAACGCCGGCCTGATCTGCGTGGCCTGTGGCATGACCTGCGTCATGCTCACCGGCGGCATCGACATCTCCGTGGGCTCCCTGGTGGCTCTGGACTGTATGCTGCTGGCCCAGGGCATGGGCGAGTGGAACATGAGCGCTCCCGTCATGATCATCCTGGTGCTGGTCATCGGCCTGGCCTTCGGCCTGTTTATGGGCTTCTGTGTGGGCTACCTGGAGATCCAGCCCTTCATCGTCACCATGGCCGGTATGTTCTTTGCCCGGGGCATGACCGCCGTTATCTCCACCAACCAGCTGTCCATCACCGCCGAGGTGGACCAGTTCTTCTATGATCTGGCCAACTTCCGCATCTACCTGCCCTTCGGCGGCACCGTCAACCGGGCGGGCAAGGTGGTCATGCCCTACATCGGCGTGGGCGTGGTCATCGCCCTGGTGGTGCTGGTGGCCATCTTCCTGATCCTGCGCTACACCAAGTTCGGACGCTCCCTGTACGCCGTGGGCGGCAGCGAGCAGTCCGCCGCCATGATGGGCCTGGACGTAAAGAAAACCAAGATGAAGGCCTATGTCCTGTCCTCCTTCCTGTGCTCCATCGGCGGCATCTGCTACTGCATGAACACCATGTCCGCCTCGGTGTCCCAGGCTACCGGCATGGAGATGGACGCCATCTCCTCCGCCGTCATCGGTGGCACCCTGCTCACCGGCGGCGTGGGCAACGTCATTGGCTCCCTGTTTGGCGTGCTCATCAACGGCACCATTTCCACTATCGTCAAGACCAACGGTAAGCTGGCGTCCTCCTGGCCCAACATCCTTACCGCTGTGCTGCTGTGCTTCTTCATCGTCCTCCAGAGCGTATTTGCCATGCTGAAGGACCGCAAGAAATAAGCTCCCATCCAAGTGTTGTTGGCCACGGAGGCGGACGACCTGGGCGCGCCGCCGGTTCATTCCACGGCCCCGGACCGTTCCCTCCGTGGCCTTTTTGCCCTATCTTTTATGAAATGAGGTCGATCCAAATGAACAACAAGGAATTCTGGTTCGTGGTAGGCAGTCAGTTCCTGTATGGCCCCGAGGTGCTGGAGACGGTGGCCGCCCGTGCCGCCGAGATGGCGGACAAGATGAACGCCTCCGGTAACCTGCCCTGCAAGCTGGTGTACAAGGTGACCGCCAAGACCAACAAGGAGATCGCCGACGTGGTCAAGGAGGCCAACTACGACGACAACTGTCTGGGCGTCATCACCTGGTGCCACACCTTCTCCCCCTCCA
>NZ_JACJLC010000063.1 GCF_016901955.1 Pseudoflavonifractor phocaeensis | reverse complement strand
TGCTTGGATGCAGCCATGCACATCCCAGATATCCTGTTTGGTGACTATGAAATAGCAACGCTCCCCGACAGTTTCTCCGCAGCCTTCTTTGGCTGGTTAGCTATGGAGTTTTTTCTGTTTATTCTGCTGCCTAGCAACGACCATTCTGAAGACGACCAGTGATCTGGTATCCCACCTTCACCTGTGACATAGATCTCACATATGAATTGAGAACCGCTGAGTGACTTATCTAAAAAGCAGTTCACGGCAGGCAAAGAGAAGCGGTTTCCCACATATGCTGAACAAAAGGAGGGAAGACACATGAGAAGAAAGGGTTTGCCTGTTGTGCATTGCACTTACTGCAATACTGAAAAAAGTATCTCTGAGATTTTGGAAGAGTCTTTTCGACTTTATCTTGGCCACATGCTTGCCACAATGGAGTATCCCATTGTACAATGTAAGCGATGAATGGCCGCTTATCTCAGGAGGTATGACATGTACTTAGAGATAAGCAATCCCATGGATTACCATGCGGCTTTATACATCAGATTGTCAAAGGAGGATGAGAGTGAGGGACCATCCCAGAGTGTCCAGAACCAAGAGTCCCTGCTGCGAGAGTTTGTGCAGAAGCACCGGCTGAGCGTCTACGATACCTATGTGGACGACGGCTGGAGCGGCACAAACTTCGACCGCCCGGATTTTCAGCGGATGATCTCCGACATCGAAGCAAAGAAGGTCAACATGGTCATCACCAAGGATCTCTCCCGTCTGGGCCGCGATTACATCATGACCGGCCACTACATGGAGCGGTACTTCCCGGAGCACCGGGTGCGGTACATCTCCCTGCTGGACGGCATCGACACCGGCGTGGACTCCACCGCCAACGACATCACCCCCTTCCGGGCCATCATGAACGACATGTACGCCAAGGACATCTCCAAGAAGATCAAGAGCGTCAAGCGGGATAAGCAGCGGAAGGGGCAGTTCATCGGCGGCAAGCCGGTGTATGGCTACAAGATACACCCAACGGAGAAAAACAAGATCGTCATTGACGAAGAAGTAGCGCCCGTTGTCCAGCGGATCTTTTCCTTAGCCCTCTCCGGTATGAGCTGCCGAACCATTGCTGTCCTCCTCAACCAGGAAAGGGTGCCCACCCCGGCCACTTACGCAGGCATCCCGGTAGCAAGAGCCGGTCCCTACACGGGCCTGTGGAGCAGTGAACGGATCTCCGACATGCTGCAAAACGAGACCTACATCGGTAACATGGTCCAGGGGCGAAGTGTGAAGATCAGCTACAAATCGAAGAAGTGTCTGAAACAAAACCCGTCCGACTGGGTGGTGGTGGAGGGCACCCACGCGCCCCTGGTAGACGTGGAAACCTTTCGGAAGGTGGGGATGCTGCTCAAAAGCCGCAGGCGCACCCGGAGCCGAACCTACGACTTCCTGCTGAAAGGGCTGATCTTCTGCCATGAGTGCGGCTATCCTCTGGCGGTTATCAACCGGAAAAACGCCAGGGGAGAGGATGTGCTGTACTTTGTCTGCCGCACCTACCAGCGTTTCACCAAAGCAGGCGTTTGCACCTGCCACTCCATCAAAGAGAAGACAGTGACCGACGCGGTGATCGCCAAGGTGCGGGAGGTCTGCCGAGCATATCTAACCCCCAACAAGCTGCTGCCGGTGGCCCGGGAAGCCGTGGAAAACGCCAGAAAGCAAAACAGTCTGGAGATGGAGATCCAGATGCTCCAGTCCAAGATCGACAGCCTCACTGCCAATCTGGACCGAATGTACACCGACCGGCTTAACGGATTGCTGCCCGAGGCGGATTTCCAGCGCATCTTCGGCCGGATCAAACTGGAGCGGGAGCAGTTGGAGGAAAAACGGCAGGCCCTGGAGTTTCAGAAAAAAAGCCCAGTCCGCAGTGAGGACAGGGCCAGGGAACTGGTACAACGGTTCATCGAGACAGCAGGGGAGAGCCGGGAACTGCTGGTCAGCCTCATCGAGCGGGTAGAGCTCACTGAGGACAAGGAAGTTATTATAAAATTCCGTTTCGCCCAACTGGACGAAATGGCGGAAATCTATGTGCCACAAGGGTTTGCGCCGTTTTAGACGGCGTAGTTTTCTGAGGCAGAATCGCTTACAATAGCCGAGGTGCTATGTATCCCGTATTGAAAAAAAAGCGTTGAAAAAGCTTCAGGAAGCCATGGAGATAGGGGAGATATCAAGAGAGCGGACGCATGAAAATTAGAAAGACAAAAATTTTTTTAATTTGAAAAAAAGCACTTGCAATTAGAAAGTAATTCTGCTATTATAACAATAACAATAATAATTACTATTAAAAGAAAGCGAGGTGGCGCATGAACGGCAAACGCTACTCCCGTCAGCGGGAACTGATCTATGAAACCCTAAGGAATACCGACCAGCATCCCACCGCGGAGATGGTATATCAATGGCTAAAGCCGGATAACCCTAGCTTGAGCTTGGGCACGGTATACCGGAACCTAAACCTGCTGGCAGACGAGGGAGCGATTACCCGAATGGCCTTCCCGGTTGAGCGGTATGATGCCAATGTGGAGCCCCACTCCCATTTCCGTTGTCAGGTATGCGGCGGTGTATTTGATTTGGAGCTGCCCTATGATGCCGCTCTGGATCAGCAGGCCTTGATGGCCAGTGGCCACGATGTCAGCGGCCACGAGTTGATTTTTCACGGAACTTGTGTAAAATGTAAGACGACCCATTGATTATGTCCTTATAACCGGATAAAATAATAGCATAAGTAAATAAATAGATGAAAGGAAGTATTATTATGGAATTCAAGCTGTATCGTTGTGCCCATTGTGGTAATGTCATTTTCAAGGTCGTTGACAAGGGCGTGCCCGTCATGTGCTGCGGCCAGAAGATGGAGGAGGTCGCCCCCAACACCACCGACGCCGCTGTGGAGAAGCATGTCCCCGTGGTGGAGAAAACCGCCCATGGCAGTGGTAGTTCTGTTACTGTGAAGGTTGGCGGGGTTGAGCATCCTATGCTCCCTGAACACTATATCACCATGATCGCTGTGGTGGACGGCGACACCGTAACCATGAAGTTCCCCAAGCCCGGCGACGCCCCCGAGCTGAAAACCTTCTGCCGGAGCGAGAAGGTGGAGGCTTACGAGATCTGCAATCTCCACGGGATCTGGAAGGGCGAGGGCTGAGCTCTGCGTATAAAACAGACTGATTTAGAAAGGATGGACGTTATGGAACTGAAAGGCAGCAAGACTGAGGCCAATCTCTGGAAAGCGTTTGCCGGGGAGAGCATGGCCCGCAATAAGTACACCTACTTTGCCAGCAAGGCCAAGAAAGAGGGCTATGAGCAGATTGCGGCCATCTTTGAGGAGACTGCCGGAAATGAGAAGGAGCACGCCAAACTGTGGTTCAAGGAGCTGAACGGTATTGGCGACACCAAGGCCAACCTGAAGGCCGCCGCCGCCGGTGAGAATGAGGAGTGGACCCAGATGTATCGGGAAATGGCCGATACCGCCCGGGAAGAGGGCTTTGAAAAGCTGGCTTTCCTGTTCGAGGGTGTGCTCAAGATCGAGAAGGAGCATGAGGAACGCTATCTGACCCTGCTGAAGAACCTGGAGGAGGGCGTGGTGTTCAAGCGGGACGACGAGTATATGTGGAAGTGCCGCAACTGCGGCCACATCCACTTCGGCAAAGAGGCCCCCGAAGTGTGCCCCGTGTGCGCCCATCCCCAGGCCTACTTTGAGATTCGGGCCATCAACTACTAAGCAAGCAGAAACGTGCCCGCCGCTGCACAGCGGCGGGCACGTTTGATGTACCGAGAAAGGGAGCTTATGGAGAGGAAGATCCAGATCATCCGCAGCAGAAGACGGACCATGGCCCTGGAGATCCGGGAAGATCTGACGGTGGTGGTGCGGGCGCCGGTGGGTCTGTCGGAGGAGGTCATCCGCCGCTTTCTGCGGGAGAAGGAGGAGTGGATCACCGCCCATCTGGCCCGAATGGAGGCCCGGCAGCAGAACTCCGCTCCCGGCTTTACCCGGCAGGAGGTGGAGACCCTGATTGATCGGGCTCTGGCGGATATCCCCGCCCGGGTGGCCCAATTTGCCCCGTTGCTGGGGGTGGACTATGGGCGGATCGCGATCCGAAACCAGGTGTCCCGATGGGGGAGCTGTTCTTCCAAAGGCAATCTGAATTTCAACTGCCTGCTGATGCTGTGTCCGCCGGAGGTGGTGGACTATGTGGTGGTTCATGAGCTATGTCACCGCAGGCATATGGACCACTCCGTCGCCTTCTGGGGGGAGGTGGAGCGGGTGCTCCCCGATTACAAGGCTCGCCGGGCCTGGCTGAAGGAGCGGGGCGGAGTCCTGATTCAGCGGATGCGAAACATGAAAGACCCATAAAAAATGGAGCTGCACGAGGCAGCTCCATTTTTTAAGCTCAGAACAGATGGATTTGGGTGATCAGGCCAGAGAACACAATAGAGACAGTGGAGCACAGCTTGATCAGGATATTCAGGGAGGGGCCAGAGGTGTCTTTGAAGGGATCGCCCACGGTGTCGCCGATGACGGCGGCCTTGTGGCAGTCGGAGCCCTTACCGCCGTGGTGGCCGGCCTCGATGTACTTCTTGGCGTTGTCCCAGGCGCCGCCGGCGTTGGACATGAACACGGCTACCACAAAGCCGGTAACAGTGACGCCGCCCAACAGGCCCACAACAGCCTCAGCGCCCAGAATCAGACCGGTGATAACGGGAACGATGATAGCCAACAGAGAAGGGATGACCATCTCGTGGAGAGCGCCCTTGGTGCACAGGTCCACGCAGGAGGCGTAGTCGGGATCAGCCTTGCCCTCCATGATGCCGGCGATCTCCTTGAACTGGCGGCGGACCTCCACCACGATGGACTGGGCGGCCCGCTGCACGCCGCTCATGGTAAGGGCGGCGAACACAAAGGTGAGCATAGCGCCTACGAACAGGCCTACCAGGACGGCGGGATTGGTGAGGGAGAGGTCCAGGGCGGCGACTTTACCCTCCACCACGTCCACGTAAGACACCAGGAGAGCCAAAGCGGTGAGGGCGGCGGAGCCGATGGCGAAGCCCTTGCCGGTTGCGGCGGTGGTGTTGCCCAGGGAGTCCAAAGCGTCAGTGCGGTTGCGCACCTCTTCACCCAAGCCGCTCATCTCGGCGATACCGCCGGCGTTGTCGGCCACGGGACCATAGGCGTCGGTGGCCAGGGTGATGCCCAGAGTAGACAGCATTCCCACAGCGGCGATGCCGATACCGTAGAGACCCTTGGAGAAGGCAGCGTCATAGAGAGCGGCGTCGGCGGTGGACAGGGAGCCACCGGCAGCCAGGAAGGATACAATGATGGCCACGCCAATGATAACAATGGGGGCAGCGGTAGACAGCATGCCCAGGGAGATGCCGCCGATGATGGTGGTGGCGGCGCCAGTTTCGGTGGAATCGGCCAGACCCTGGGTAGGCTTATAGGTATCAGAGGTGTAGTACTCGGTGAAGTAGCCGATGGCACAGCCCGCGATCAAGCCCGCCAGGATAGAGATATAGGGACCCCAGGAGCCCATGATGAAATAGGTGATGGGGGCGGCGGCGATAGCAGCCAGAACGGCGGCGGTATACGTACCTTTGCGGAGGGTGGCCAGCAGGGATTTCTGGGTAGCGTTTTCCTTGGTGCGGATCAGGAAGCTGCCCAGCACAGAGCAGACCACGCCCACCACGGCGATGACCAGGGGGAGCAGTATGGCGTTCCAGGTCAGGTTCTCAGAGGCGTAGGCGGCAGCGCCCAGGGCAAAGGTAGCCAGGATGGAGCCCACGTAGGACTCGTACAGGTCGGCGCCCATGCCGGCTACGTCGCCCACGTTGTCGCCCACGTTGTCGGCGATGGTGGCGGGATTGCGGGGGTCGTCCTCGGGAATGCCGGCCTCCACCTTGCCCACCAAGTCAGCGCCTACGTCGGCGGCCTTGGTGAAGATACCGCCGCCTACGCGGCCGAACAGAGCCATAAAGGAAGCGCCCATGCCGAACATGACCATGGTCTGGGCGATCTTAGGGGCCTCAAAGCCAGCGATGTACTTGAGGATATGGAACCAGATGGACACGTCCAGCAGGCCCAGGCCCACCACGGTGAAGCCCATGACGGCGCCAGAGGAGAAGGCCACGTTCAGACCACGGTTCAGGCTCTCGTGGGCGGCGTTAGCGGTACGGGCGTTGGCGGAGGTGGCGATCTTCATGCCGATAAAGCCGGCCAGACCGGAGTAGATTCCGCCAGTGAGGAAAGCAAAGGGGATAAACCAGTTGTCCAGCATGTCGCGCCAGGCCAGCAGCAGCAGGATCACAAAGACGATGACAAAGATCTTCGCTACCGTGGTGTACTGGCGTTTCAGGTAGGCGTTGGCGCCTTTTCGGATGGAGGCGGCCAACTTCTGCATCAGTTCGGTGCCTTCGGAGAATCTCAGCACCTTCTTGGCTTGGACTACGGCGAAGAGGAGCGCTATGGCAGCACCAACCAAACCGAGCCAAAAGAGGTTCTCATACATGGTTCCCAACTCCTTTTTTCGGGAAAGACTTGCTGCGCAAGGGCTCCCCGCTTTTTCAGACAAATATATAATAAACCATGCCGTATGCTTTTGGCAAGTCTAATCAAAAAAGAAAGCGTCAAATCCTTGGATTTGACGCTTTCCACAAAGGTAAACTGATGAGTCAGGAACGTTTCCATGCATTTCCGCTAAAGAGCACCAGAATAGGAAGGATCTCCAGACGGCCTATGATCATGCACATGGAAAGCACCAGCTTGGAGAAACCGGAGAAGATGGAGAAGTTACCCATGGGGCCCACCATCTCCAGGCCGGGGCCGATATTGCCGATGCAGGTTACCACTGCAGTGAAGGTGGTGCCGAAGGAGTAGTTGTCCACCGATACAAGCAGGGTGGCTCCCAACGTGATGAGCATATAGGCGGCGAAGAAAATATGAACGGAGCGTAGGCTGTTCTCGTCCATGACCTTTCCGTCCAGCTTGACCACATTGACTGCTCTGGGGTGGATGACCTGGCGGATCTCCCGGTGGATGCACTTGAAGAGAAGAAGCACCCGGGAACACTTGATGGCGCCGCCTGTAGAGCCAGCGCAAGCTCCGATAAACATGAGCAGTACCAGCAGCACTCTGGAGAACTCTGGCCAGAGGTTAAAGTCGGTGCTGGCAAAGCCAGTGGTAGAGATAACGGTGCCCACCTGGAAAGCAGCATGACGGATGGATTCTCCCAGGGTATTGTAGAGAGGACTGATGTTGACGGTGATAAGTACAACGCTTATTGCTACCACGGCAAGAAAGAACCGCAGCTCATCGCTGCGCAGAGCCTGGCGCACCTTGCCACAGAGTATGAGAAAATACAAGGAAAAGTTGACCGAGAACAGCAGCATAAAGATGGTGATAATGATTTCAATGGCGGGGCTGCCGTAAGCGGCGATCGAGAGGTTCTTGGTGGAAAAACCGCCGGTGCCTGCGGTGGCAAAGGCGTGAACGATGCTGTCGTACCAGGGCATACCTGCCAGTCGAAGGCAGATGACCTGAATAGCGGTGAGTGCGCAATAGATTCCGTAGAGAATTTTGGAGGACTGACTGCTCTTGGGTACCAGCTTGCTTACCACCGGGCCGGGACTCTCCGCCTTCATCAGGTGGAGGGTGCGGGCTCCCAGGCTGGGAAGCAGGGCGATGGTGAGGATGAGCACTCCCATGCCTCCCAGCCAGTGGGTGAAGGAGCGCCAGAACAGGATGCCGTAGGGCAGGGGCTCTACCGCCGTCAGGATGGAAGAACCGGTGGTGGTGAAGCCGGAAACCGATTCAAAGAAGCAGTCGATATAAGTGGGGAAATAGCCGCTGAAGTAAAAGGGAAGGGCGCCGAAAGCTCCCATCAGCAGCCAGATCAGGGCGACGGCAAAAAATCCCTCACGCGTAAAGAAATGGTCGTCGCTTTTCAGCAGAGAGAGGAGAAAGCCTACCACCATCATCAACGGGATGGTGATGAGGAAAGGGGTGGGGTCCTCCTGGTAGAGCAGGCTCACCAGCATTGGGATCAGCATGGCCATGGCACCCACCATAAGGGTCTTGCCCGTGACCTTAAATACCAGTCTGAAATTCATTGTACAGCCCCCAGATCCAGCATGGATTCGTCATAGATATCGTTGAGATCCAGGATGCCGTGGTTGCGGGAGACCAGGATAACGGTATCACCGGCGGTGATGGAGGAGGAGCCGTCGGGGATGATAATCTGCCCCTCGTGGACCAGCACGGCAATGAGAATGCCCTTTTTCAGCCGCAGGTCCTTCAGGGGTACCCCACGGTTATGGGTGGTCTCATTGGCGATGAACTCCAGAGCCTCGGCATGGCCGTCACAGATTTTGTACAGTGCGGTCATGACGCTGCCCTTTGAGTTCTGAATGCCCCGAACCACCTGGAGGATCTGACTTGCTGTGATGAGCTTGGGGGAGATAATACTGTCCAGGCCGGCGGCGTGGGCAATGCCGGCGTAGTTCTGGCGGTTGGACTTGGCCACCACCTTGGTGACTCCCTGCTGCACGGCGTAGAGAGAGATGATCAGGTTGTCCTCGTCCCGGTCGGTGAGGGAGATAAAGGCGTCGGAGGCCATGGCGTTTTCCTCCTCCAGCAGCTCCTGGTCGGTGCCGTCTCCGTGGATGACCATGGCCTGGGGGAGCACGTCGCTGAGGTGGAGGCAGCGGTCCATGTCCCGCTCCACGATCTTCACCCTCATCCCCAGCTTCAGCAGGATGGCAGTGAGGTAATGGGAGATGCGGCCACCGCCCACAATAAAGGCGCTGTGGAGCTTGGAGGTATGGCGGCCCAGCAGCCGGAAAAAGGCGTTGAGGCCGGCGGGCTGGCCCACCAGGTAGAGCCGGTCTCCCACCTGGGGGGTGAAGGAGCCGTCAGGAATAATTACCTCTCCATCCTCCCGTTCAGCAGCGCAGATGAGCATGGGCAGGTTGCGGATCTTACCGGTCTGGGCGGATAGAGGCTGGTTGGCGATAAAGTCCCCCTCCCGTACCCGGAAGCCCATCAGCTCTACCCGGCCCCGGCAAAAGGTCTCGATATTGGTGGCGGTGGGAAACCGGAGCAGCCGGGAGATCTCCACGGCGGTTGCGTTCTCCGGATTGATAGCCAGGTCGATGCCAAGCTCCTTCTTCCGCTTGGACAGGTCCATAGCGTACTCCACGTTACGTACCCGGGCGATGGTGAATTTCGCCCCTAGCTGCTTGGCGGTCAGGCAGCAGATCATGTTGACCTCATCCATGCTGGTGGCGGCGATGATCACATCGGCGGAGTGGGCCCCCGCCTCCATCAGAGCGGAGATGGAGGCACCGTTGCCCTTCACGCACATAACGTCCAGTGCCTCGGATGCCCGGCGAAGGGCGTCGTCTCTGGTATCGATGACGGTGACGTTGTGCTCCTCCTGGGAGAGGTGCTCGGCCAGGGTATAGCCCACCTTTCCGTCGCCCACAATGATAATTTTCAAACTGCACTCATCCTTTCGGAGTTAAAACGGGAAGGCTCCCGTATGCGTTTAGACACATCTTAACCCATACTATCATATTATGCAAGATATTCTTTGCTCTTTTGGAAAATAGGCGGGGACCGCCGCAGCGGCCCCCGCCAGAGTGACAAGGTGATTCAATTGACAGAGCGGTCACACGGTCCATTCACCGTGGATCAGGCCAACCAGATACCACTGGTTTTCCCAAATTTCGAACACAAGCTTGAGAGAGCACCAGTCAAAGCCGTTTTTTTCCGGGTCCAGGCCGGGGAAGTGGTACTCCACGAACCGGCCGTCCGGGTAGGCCGCCGCCACGTTTTCCAGGGCGTTTCCGCTGATGGTCACCTGGTCCACCGCCATGGTGGGTGCGGCGGTATAGTCGGCGTTAAATACATAACGCTGGAAATATTGGGAGCCGGTAGCTTGGATGGGCTTTCCGGAGCCGTCAAAGACCCCCCACAGGTAGATGGTCTCATCCTGGCCCAGGCCGGCGATTTGCCGTTGGTCCAGGGTTAGGTTGCAACTGAGGTCCACGGTGGAGTAGGGGGTGAAGGTAACGCCCCGGATGGGGTGTACCAGGCTGGACAGAGCGGCATAGTCCTGCTCTTTCAGGGCCTCCAGCACCTGTCCGGCCCGATCCAGCAATTGCTGGTCGTCGGTGGGGTCCAGGGGGTTCTCCTCTGCGGGAGGGGAGTAATAGCGGTTGGCACGGCTCAGGTCGGCGGTGGCAATGGCCGACAGGGAGGTGGCCTGGGCCTGAGTGGGAGAGAGCCTTCCTGAGCCGATCAGCAGCCCCAGTGTCAGTCCACAGACCAGCGCCAGCACCGCAAGAAGGATCGCCCGTTTCATGGTTTTGCCTCCTATGATCCTGACAGATAGGTCAGCCGCCATAGCGGCGGCGCCCCGTGCCATTGTCGCGGCTTGGGGTAACCTTATTTTAAAAGGGATCGTTAAAAAATGCAACAACAAATCTTTACAGCTATCGGCCTGCTTTGTGCACCTTGTGGAACCTGATGCCATATGCTATAATCTGAACAGGACAGCCAGTGAGAAAGGAGGCTTCTCCATGCAGGAACGAACGGTGCAGTTTCACATCAGGTGTCAGGCGGGAGACGTGGGCCGGTATTGCCTGCTGCCCGGTGATCCCGGCCGATGCGAGAAAATCGCGGCTTATTTTGACCATCCGGTGCTGATCGGCTCCAACCGGGAGTATACCGTCTATACTGGCTCCCTACTGGGGGAGAAGGTTAGCGTGTGCTCCACTGGCATCGGCGGGCCGTCGGCGGCCATCGCCATGGAGGAGCTCCACAACATCGGAGCGGACACCTTTATCCGGGTGGGCACCTGCGGGGGTATTGCCCTGCCGGTGAAGAGCGACGACGTGGTCATTGCCACCGGGGCGGTGCGCCATGAGGGGACCAGTCGGGAGTACGCCCCCATCGAGTTCCCCGCCGTGTCAGACTATGAGGTGCAGGAAGCCCTGGTTCAGGCGGCCAAGCAGCTAGGCAAGCCCTGGCACGCCGGGGTGGTTCAGTGCAAGGATTCCTTTTACGGCCAGCACAGTCCCGCCCGGATGCCGGTGGCCCAGGAGCTGCTGTACAAGTGGGAGGCCTGGAAGCGGCTGGGGGTGCTGGCTTCCGAGATGGAGTCGGCCGCCCTGTTCTGCTGCGCCGCCGCCCTGGGGGTGCGGTGCGGGGCCTGCTTCCACGTGATCTGGAACCAGGAGCGGGAGGCCGCCGGACTGGACCAGGCGGAGAGCCACGACCTGTCCGCCGCCCTGGAGGTGGGTATTGAGGCGGTGAAGCTGCTCATCCAGGCGGATCGATAGAAAAATGGGGAAAAATGCCGTGGGAGAATTTCCACGGCATTTTTTGCGCCCGTCCGAAACCATAGACCAGGATTCTGGTATATGATAGGTGAAAGCGGCTTTCAAAGAATATCGGGAGATATTACCTATGAATGTTTCATATTAGGAAAACACACTGCCAGAAATGGTGTGGCGGGCATCAGCCCGCCGCGGCGGGAATTTCAGAAATGTTAATTTCAATGTATTCGGCAATTCTGCGAAACTCGTCAGCAAACTTGAATTTCACGCTGATATTGCCGTTTTCGTAAACCTTGATGTAGTTTACAAGATCAATGAGGATTTCCCGGTTGAGCGTTTCAATGTTCTGGTGTTTCTTAAAGGCCACCAGCGCCGGATGCTCGCTGTCAACGCCGTTTGCCAGTTCCGCCCGTTCAGCGGTCAGCCGCTCCAGCACATCGGAGATGGAGCTTATTTGCCGTTCATAGTCAGCCTTCATTGTCCGGTAGTCCTGTTGGGTAATTTCCCCGTCTTTCCAGTCTTGATAAAGAGACTGTTTGTAGTGGGTAATTTTCGCCAGTTCCTTTTCCTTTGCGGCAATCAGATCATCCAGTCGGAATGACTGGTTTTTTTTGACTGGAGCCGAGTTGATACGGGCAAGTATCTCCGAAAAGGAAACGGCCAGATGTACCTGTTGACGGACGGCAAACAGGACGGCGGCCTCCAGCCGCTCATGCATGATTGAGTGCATGGAGCAGGCAGTCCGGGAGCGGTATTTGTAGGTAGAGCAGGCGTAATACACATTTTTCCCGCTCTGGCTCCGTGTACTGGATTTTTCGCAATCCGCACAGCGGAGAAAACCGCTGAACAGATGGAGCTCCTTTTTCCGTGGGGCCGTCCGGGTGTCCCGTTTCAACAGAGCCTGCACCTTTTCAAAGGTTTCCCGGTCTATAATCGCCTCGTGGGTATCGGCCACCCGCACCCATTCATCCTCCGGCACCGTCTCAATCTCATGTACCTTATAGCTTTTCACACGGCGGCGGCCCTGTACCAAATCCCCGGTATAAATCGGGTTGGTAAGAATGTTTGTAAGCACCCGATCTCCCCACATGGGATTATCTGATACCGAACAGGAATAGGGCAGGCCCTTATTTTTTCGGTAGGTTGTCGGGCTGGGGATGCCGTGGTCGTTTAGGTGGTAGACGATAGCCCGCCTTGTTTCTCCTTGCAAAGTCTTGTTATAAATGAGCTTTACAATCTCGGCGGCCTCGGGATCGACAATCAACTGGTGTTTGTCTTTCGGATCTTTTATGTAGCCATAGGGAGCAAAGGAGCCGATGTACTGGCCGTTGCGCCGCTTATAGTCAAACACCTGGCGGATTTTCTTTGAAGTCTGATAGCAGTATTGATCGTTCATTACATTTGTAATCGGAACAATAATGCTGGAAACGCTGTCCGGGTTGAGGTAGCTGTCCACATTTTCAGCAAGACTGATAAAACGGACGCCCATCTGCACAAACAGGTTGTCAATCAGACTTCCCGCATCGCTGTAATTCCGGGCAAAACGGGAAAGGTCTTTTACCACAACACAGTTGATTTTCCCACTCATTACATCGGCCAGAAGCCGCTGGAAATTTTCGCGGTTGGCATCCGTCCCCGTGTGTCCATCGTCCACATATTCGGAAACGCTTTCAAATTCCTCAATGTGCTTTTGGTAAAAATCATTCAGCAGGTCGCGCTGGTTTTTAACGCTGTTGCTATCGTCTTTTCCTTTTTTCAAATCTTCTTTGGAAAGCCGGATATATTCGCCCAGCCGCCAGCGCCGGATCGTATAAGAGGGAGAGAAACTCTGTTGAAACCCTCTGTTTTTTGTTCGTGACATTGTTCCTCCTTCCCTATCACATTACGTGCCGATTGCGAAACTGCGGAAACACTTGAAGAACAAGGGATTCCGGAGACGCAAAGCACCTGATTTTCCTCCGGTTTTGCGGTATAATTGAAGTGAAAAGCAACAAAGGACCAGACCAAAACCGGAGGAAAAATCATGCGGAATAAATGTGTGCAGATGTCGCTGTACGACACCTACAAGTGTGTGGCCGCCAGCATGGAGGACGATAAGCCGAAGTTGTTCCGACAACTGGACGAACACATTGATTGGGATTCGTTGATTCCGGCCAGATTTTACCTGGCGTTTTACCGGAATATCGGAAGGCCGAGGAAATATCCTCTGGTGGCGTTCCTGAAAAGTTTGGTACTGCAAAAGATATTCGGCTATGTGAATGACAGTGTTTTGCTGGTCACGCTGCGCCACAGCCGGGAAATGCGGAACTTCTGTGGGTTTGAAAAGGTGCCTGATGCCGCGAAACTCACCAGATTCAAGCAGGACTTCCTGCCATATATCATGGAAGTCTTTGAGCGGCTGGTGGAACTGACGGAGCCGATTTGCCGGGAGATGGATGCGGAGCTCGCTGGCTCCCTGATTTATGACACCACCGGGATTGAAAGCTATGTTGCGGAAAACAATCCCAAATTCTTTTCTGCAAAGCTGCGACAGGCGAAGCTCATGACGAAAACAAATCCAGATAGCATAGCGTCCAGCATCCGGCAGTACATGACCTTTGCGGTGCTGCTGACTGGAAATCCTGTCAACGCTCTGGGAAATGGCATACAGGGCGGCAATGGTGTGTCTATCGTCATAAATTCAAAATTCATTCGGTGTGTTCCTCCTTTTTCTTTGCTCGTTTGGATAAATAACGGGGGCAGTCAATCACAACCGCCCGGGAGCTCTGCTTGCACCCATGCTGGCATTTCCGGCATAATTCGTTGTAAGTGACACGCCCCCGGTCATTGAGGTAAAAGGAAAGCTCATGCTTCCTCTTTTTGCTCATTCTCGGCATATTGCGCTTCCTCCCGTTTTAGTGTATGGTTTCGGGGCGATTTTGGGAAAAATTACAGCCATAGAGCCGCCTAAAATCTCCCGAAGTATCAGCGATAGGGTAGACTATCCCCCTATCAGATTGTCGTGTTTCGGTATCATTTCGGTGTCAGTTCGCCAGTTCTCCCCGGTGTCGTTCCTCCCCTGAATCTCACAGCGGCGTATCACTCCCTTTGGTATGCTCGTTTCGGTCAGGGTTCCTCCACATCCCTGCCAAAAGTCATGGCACTACATCGCTGGGGAAGCATATCCTTTCCTACGGCACCAACCAGGTGGGGGACCCCCAGCTGTACAAGGTGGTCCAGGCCCATACCAGCCAGGCCGACTGGCTGCCCGGCCAGGGCACCGACAGCCTGTACGACGCCTTCGGACTGAACCAGGCGGGCTATCCTGTGTGGAGCCAGCCCACCGGGGCCCATGACGCTTACAACAAGGGAGACATTGTGGACTACAACGGCACCCTGTACCGCTCCCTCATTGGCGGGAATACCTGGGCCCCTGACGCCTACCCGGCGGGGTGGGAACTCTACACAGAGTGAGGAGGAAGCAATGAGTAAAACCATCTGTATCGACCCCGGCCATTGGCCCGGCAGCGTGAACTGCGCTCCGGATAAGTCCTACTGGGAGTACGAGTTCACATGGGACATGTACACCCGGCTGAAACCGCTGTTCGAAAAGCAGGGCTTTGCCGTGGTTGGCACCCCAACCGAGCAGGAAAACCCGTCCCTGACTGCCCGGGCCACCGTGTCCAACAAGGCGGGGGCTGACCTGTTCCTGTCCATCCACTCCAACGCCGTCAGCGGCGGGTGGATGTCCCCCAAGGGGTTCGTGGCCTACACCTCCAGTGGCCCGGAGACCGCTGAGCGAAATCGGGCGGCGGTCAACATCCTCAATGCCGTTCACGAGGCCGGGATAACCTTGTTTGGAACCGGGAAACCCTATCACGCCCTGTTTACCGTCCTGACCGCCACCACCGCCCCTGCCGTGCTGCTGGAGTGCGGGTTTCACACCAACCGTGACGAGGTGGCTCTGCTGAAAAACGAGGTGTACCGGGACCGGCTGGCTTCCGCCATTGTTACTGGCGTGCTGGGCTATTTTGGCGTGGAGCCCAAAGACCCTGAAAGCGGTCCGCCTGACCAACCCTCTTTTTGGGCGTCTACGGCGTGGTCCAACGCCTGTGCCAAGGGCATCTTTGACGGCAGTGACCCTCAGGGGCCTTTGACCCGGGAGCAGGCGGCGCTGGTGCTGGACCGGCTTGGCTTGGTTTAAAGGGAGGGGATCTTACATGGAGAATATCAACACATTTAAGGCCGCCCTGGCCGCCCTGGGAGCTGCCCTCACCTCCCTGTGGGGGTGGTTTGGCTGGGTGGTGCTGGCCTGGATCGGGCTCATGCTCATCGACTATATCACCGGCTCCGCCGCCGCCCTCCGGGCGGGGAAGTGGTCCAGCAGCACAGCCCGGGACGGCATTTGGCACAAGCTGGGCAGCGTGGTGGCCGTCATCGTCTCGGCCATCCTGGACGTGGTCATCGGCCACCTGCTGGCCAACGTGCCGGGGGTGGAGCTGCCCTTCACCTACTCGGTGCTCCTCTGCCCCCTGGTGGTCATGTGGTACATCCTCACCGAGGCCGGCTCCATCATTGAGAACGCCGGGGAGCTGGGGGCTCCCGTCCCCGCCTGGCTCACCAAAATGATCGCCGCCCTGGAGTCCACCGTAGACGAGGCGGGGGAATACATCAACAAAGATCAGTAGGATATCTGTGGAGTTCCACCACTATTTCCACCACCCAACTGCAAACGATTGATTGAAATTGACCCGTCAGAACAGGAAGAGACAAAAAGAAAAATCCCCGAAAGTACTTGAAACACAAGACTTTCGGGGATTTAACCTATGGCAGCGGGAGAAGGATTCGAACCCTCACATACAGAGTCAGAGTCTGCTGTGCTACCCTTACACAATCCCGCTAACTTGTTTGGCGCTCTCGCTGAGCGCAGGTGTTATTATAGCAAACCTGCGAAAAAAGTCAAGAGGAAATTTCAAAAAAATCAAAAAATTTCTGGCGGTCCCGACGGGGGAGAAAGAGGAGAAGCGGAAATGGGAATGGGACGGGAAAACTTTTCCCATTTCAGGGATACCAACAGAAGGTGAAATATGGTATAATACCACTACATATAGTTAGCCCGCCCTCCGGCGGGCGCAAGACAATATTCAGAGGAGGTCTGCCGCTGTGAAATGTCCCTACTGTGCCCACCCGGAGAGTAAGGTTGTGGATTCCAGGCCCGCTGACGAAGGCTCCAGCATCCGCCGCCGCCGGGAGTGTCTGGCCTGCCACAAGCGATTTACCACCTATGAGACGATGGAGAGCCTGCCCCTGATGGTCATTAAAAAGGATGGGAGCCGCCAGACCTTTGATAAGACCAAACTGCTCAATGGCATGATCCGAGCCTGTGAAAAGCGCCCCGTATCCTTCAGTACCTTGGAACAGGTAGCCAACGAAATCGAACAAATCCTCCAGAACGAGATGGATCGGGAGATCCCTTCCGCCCGTATTGGGGAACTGGTGATGGAACGGCTGAAGGGAGTAGATGAGGTGGCCTATGTGCGTTTCGCTTCGGTTTACCGCCAGTTTAAGGATATCAGTACTTTTATGGAGGAGTTGAACAAGCTGCTGGCGGAGAAATAATTGACCTAATCCCCTGAAAAACGGCGGCTTGTCCGCCAAGTTTGACCCCAAACATGAGCGAGAGTGCGTTGGAAAAAATCCGACGCACCCTCGCTTTTTTCATCCCCTGATGCCGCAAAGCTGTTTTCAGAATTGATGCTGATTTTGTCCCGGTTTCGGCGTTGTTCAGCCGTAATAGCACAGAATCGTTGCAAATTCTGTTTCATGGCCGATACATGGCCCCGGGGGGATGGAGGGGGTCATAGGGGG
>NZ_JACJLC010000062.1 GCF_016901955.1 Pseudoflavonifractor phocaeensis | reverse complement strand
AACTCCGGGCGTACTCCCCGGCCAGCCGGGCCCGCTCCACCTGGGCCCTGTGTCTGACCTCCATCTCCTGGATGGGGGTACCGCCTTCAACCTCCTTCAGGCCGGCCTCCTCCTCCAGGGCCACCGCCTTCAGCCGGGCCGACAGCAGCGCCTGTTCCGCTTTGATCCGCTCCTGGGCTTCCGCCGGCTGGAGGTTAACGGCCTCCTCCTGCCGGCGCACCACCTCCCGCTGCTCCGCCGCTTTCTGCCGGGCGTTTTCCAGTTGCTCCCGCTTTTTCCGCTCGGTGCGGCTCTCCTTTTGCTGGAGGGGCGGAGCGGGCGCGTCGATCTGGGCGTGGACCTCCATATGCTGTACCAGTGGCTGGACGGCCTGTAGCTGGAGCTCCTGCTGGAGAGGCTGGGCCAGCTGCTCCTGCCGGACCGCTTCCCGCTGCTCAACTTGGAGGGGCTGCTGGATCTGCAACTCCTTTTCCTTGGTCATTGTATCACACACGCGGTTTACCTCCCTACAGCTCCATATCCCATGCCGCCTGATAATATCTGGCCAGCACCTCCCGCTTTGGCAACAATTTGTCTACCAGAGAGACCGTCACCGGGGTAACGGCGGCGATCCGCAGATAACCGCCCTCCCGGGGCAAAAGGCTGCTGATTTTGGCCAGCAGGGCCATCAGTTGACGGTGACAGCCGGGCGAGCACCAGGCAAAGGACAGGTCCAGATCCGGCCCGTCTTGTGATACAAATACCGCCGCCTGGATCGTGTCGTCCTCCGCGGCACAGAGGCACAGGGGCTGGCAGCAATCCGTCCCATTGAAATCATCCCACAGCAGCGTATGCTGCCGCTGGAGCTGGAGGAAAAACTGGCGGCGGGTCACGGCGGGCAGGGAAAAGAAGGGGCGGATCCGGAACCGATCGTTCCGCAGCGCCGCCAGCCGCTCCAGGGGGATCTGGGACAGCGGCACCTGACAGATCATTCCATCCTCCGGCGCCACGGAAAAGTGCTCCAGCTGGGCAAAAAATAAGTAAACCGGGTCCTGCTGATTGGGCGCGGCAAAGCTGCATACCACCGGCGTGGTGGTGTCCCAGGCGTGGCGGCACAGATACTCCACCATGCCCCGGGCGATCCCTCTGCGGCGGTATTCCGGGGAAACCGCCAGCATCCGGATCTCCGTCGCTGGTTTCCCGATGTGAAATACCAGAATACCGCTGGCAGTCCTATCCTCCACAGCTCCTATGGCATACACACTTTTCTGCTGCGTCAATTGTCTGCACAGGTCCTCGCTCAGCAGCGGAGAAAACCAGTGCAGCGTTTTATCTGTGATTCGAATAAACTCTCTCATGATCTTATTCCTTCTGCTGAATGATGTTTTAAATTATAGCACGGGCGCACCACTCCCATGGCGGCAGGGCAAAATATGATGGAATTGCGCAAAATTTGTTGTCCCGGGCAATGGACCACCCCAGGCTGCTCCGTGGAAAAAAATGGGCCGGCGTGATATCTGTGCCGCAGATCACGCCGGTCCCTCAACCTGATTTATATTTCGTCCGTCTTTGCTCCCCCGCATTTGATGACCGCCTTCAGCACAAGGCAGACCAGCAGCACCGCAAGGGTGAACGCGCCGTATACCAGGATACCGGTATACCACGGAGCCGATTGCACGGCGTACAGCACGGGATGGGTATGATAGTCCCAGACCATATAGATCCCGTAGCCAAGGAATACGCCAATGAACCCGCCCATCATGATATTCAGAAGCAGATCCAGCTTTTTGATACCATCACATCCACTGAAACATGTTTGGGAAAGGCCATGTCACAGGCCCTCCGCAAGACGGTTTGTGCCGGAAGTTACACCGCGTGGCCCTTGGCGATGACCACGTCCACCACCCGCTGGGCCAGGGCCTGGCACTGGTCCTGGGCGGGGGCCTCCACCATGACCCGGATCAGGGGCTCGGTGCCCGACTCCCGGACCAGGATACGGCCGGTGTCCCCCAGCTCGGCGGCCACGGCGGCCACGGCGGCCTGGACGTCGGGGTCGTCCTGGGCGGTGCGCTTGTCGTGGACCCTTACATTGATGAGCACCTGGGGATAGATGGTCACCGGCTCGGCCAGCTTGCTCAGGGGCAGCTTTTTGGCCAGCATGACCTCCATCACCTTTAGGGAGGTGAGGATGCCGTCGCCGGTGCGGGCGTACTTGGTGAAGATGATGTGGCCCGACTGCTCGCCGCCGATGCGGTGGCCGTTCTTGACCATGTTCTCGTAGACGTACTTGTCGCCTACGGCGGTCTTTTCGTACTGGATGCCGATCTCGTCAAAGGCCTTGTACAGGCCGAAGTTGGACATAACGGTGGTGACCACGGTGTTGTTGGCCAGCCGGTCCCGGTCCTTCATATAGCGGGCGTAGAGGTACATGATCTGATCCCCGTCCACCAGCTTACCGTTCTCGTCCACCGCCAGGCAGCGGTCGGCGTCTCCGTCGTAGGCGAAGCCCACGTCCATGTGGTTCTCCACCACATACCGCTGGAGGCCCTCGATGTGGGTGGAGCCGGCGTTCAGGTTGATGTTGGTGCCGTCAGGGTTGGTGTTGATGGTGAACACCTGGGCCCCCAGGGCCTCAAAGATCCGGGGGGCAATGTTCCAGGCGCTGCCGTTGGCGCAGTCCAGGGCCACCTTCTTGCCCTTGAAGGAGTAAATGGCCAGGGAGATCAGGTAGCCCATGTACCGGTTGCGGCCGGCGATGTCGTCCACGATGCTGCCCACCTGGTCCTCAGTGGCCATGGGCAGCTCGGTCACGGTCTGGCCGTCCACCACCAGCTGGCCGTCCAGATAATCCTCCACCAGGGAGATGACCCCCTCGTCCATCTTCTCCCCCTCGCCGTTGATGAGCTTGATGCCGTTGTCGTAGAAGGGGTTGTGGGAGGCGCTGATCATCACGCCGCAGTCAAAATTGTCCGTCCGGGCCACGTAGGACACGGAGGGCGTGGTGGTGACGTGGAGCAGGTGCACGTCCGCCCCGGAGGCGGCCATGCCGGCGCTGATGGCGTACTCCAGCATGTAGCTGGAGCGGCGGGTGTCCTTGCCTACCACGATCTGGGCCCGGTGCTCCCGGCTGTAGTACCAGCCCAGGAAGCGGCCGATCTGGTAGGCGTGGTCGGTGGTCAGGCCCTGCCCGGCCTTACCCCGAAAGCCGTCGGTTCCAAAATACTTTCCCATTGTGGTTCCCACTTTCTATCTGATTTGGATGGGAGGCTCAACCCTCCCGGGTAACGATGTGGTCTTTGTCCTTGTAGATGCTGTTCTCCGGCACCACGCCCCGGACGCAGGAGGTGGGGTATACGCTGCTGTGCCGGCCGATGACGGTGCCGGGGTTGAGGACCGAGTTGCACCCGATCTCCACAAAATCCCCCAGGATGGCCCCCATCTTCTTGCGGCCGGTCTCGATCTGAGTATCCCCCTTCACCACCACCAGGGTCTTGTCGGACTTCACGTTGGAGGTGATGGAGCCCGCCCCCATGTGGCTCTTGTAGCCCAGGATGGAGTCCCCTACATAGTTGTAGTGGGGGGTCTGGACATTGTCAAAGAGGATCACGTTTTTCAGCTCCACCGAGTTGCCCACCACACAGCCCGCCCCCACCAGGGCGGAGCCCCGGATGAAGGCACAGTGGCGCACCTCGGTGTCCGGCCCGATGATGCAGGGGGCGCCCAGATAGGCGGTGGGGGCCACCTTGGCGCTCTTGTGCACCCAGACGTGCTCGGCCACCTGGTCGTACTCCTCCGGGGACAGGCCCGCCCCCAGGGAGAGAATGAGTTCCTTGATGCCGTCCAGGGCCTGCCAGGGGTATTGGAACTGGCTGAGATAGTCTGCCGCCATGGTATGGGACAGATCCAAAAGATCCGCAATGGTCACGTTCATGCGCTGCCGCCGCCTCCCGTCAGAAAATTCGCTTCGCAAGGCCCTATGCTCCCAGCATATGGGCCCCCTCAGCAAAACAGAAGGCCATAGGACCTCCCGTGTTTCGGCCATTTGAATTTGCCGCACCTATTTTACCACATTCCCGTGACAATGGCACCTGTCTTTGAAAAAAAATCCGGAAAAAATAGACAAAACGGGTGTGGTCACCCACACCCGTTTTTGGCTTTCGTTGTTTCATTCTCCGGTCTGGCCGCACTTTTCCCGGTGGCGGCGCACCAGCTCGGCCAGGGTCAGGTTGTCCACCACTCCGGACACGGCGGCCTGAATGTCCCGCCACACCTCCACGGTGACACACCGGTCAGCCCGGCTGCACCGGCACACGTCGTCGCTGTCGGCACAGCTGACGGGGGCCAGGTTGCCCTCCAGCACCCGCAGGATCTCCCCCACAGTGTACTCCTCCGGCTCCCGGGTCAGCAGGTAGCCGCCCCCCGCCCCCCGGACGGAGCGCACCAGCCCTGCCCTGGACAGTTGGGTGACGATCTGCTCCAGATACTTGTCGGAAATATCCTGCCGCTGGGCCACGTCCCGGAGGGGAACGGCGGCGCCGTGGCTGTGAAGGGCCACATCCAGCATCAGGCGAAGGGCGTACCGCCCTTTGGTAGAGATCTTCATACCATCAACTCCTAGCTTTGCTCAATATAATACCATAATAGTGGTAGGTTTTCAAGTAAAATTTCCGCTTGACTTTCGCACCAAAAAGTGCTAAAGTGCAGTACCAGAAGGAGTGTGATCTCTGTGGCCCGGTGGTTCGGTTTTGGGTATTACGCTTACCGCTGCTCTTACGCCAGCGGCGTTTTCCCCTGCCCATGACCGGCTGAGGTCCCGTCCACACGCTTGCGGAACCACCCACAGCCGCCTTGGGGCGGCTGTGGGTTTTGTCATGTTGGAAAGGAGTTTTTATGGTCGTCATTATGAAGCGGGGCTTTGCCCCGGAGGAATTGGAAAAAGCCATCCGCACCATGGAGGAGGGCGGGGTCAAGGTCATGGTGTCCAAGGGATCCGAGACCACCATCCTGGGGGCCGAGGGCAACGCCGACGGCATTGACCAGGAGAAGCTCTCCCTGCTGCCTGGGGTGGAGCGGGTGATGCGGGTCACCGAGCCCTACAAGAAGGCCAACCGGAAGTACCACCCGGAGGATACCGTCATCGACCTGGGGGGCGGCGCCCTGGTGGGGGGCGAGAAGCTGGCGGTGGTGGCCGGCCCCTGCTCGGTGGAAAGCGAGGAGCAGATCGTGGGGGTGGCCCAGGCGGTGAAAGCCGCCGGCGCCGCCGCCCTCCGGGGGGGCGCCTTCAAGCCCCGCACCTCCCCCTACGCCTTCCAGGGCATGGGCAACGACGGCATCCGCCTGCTCCAGGAGGCCCGGGCGGTCACCGGCCTGCCCATCGTCACCGAGATCATGTCCACCGACAACGTGGAGATGTTCGAGATGTGCGTGGACGTGATCCAGGTGGGGGCCCGGAACATGCAGAACTTTGACCTGCTCAAGCAGCTGGGCAAGACCACCAAGCCTATCCTGCTGAAGCGGGGTCTCTCCTCCACCATCGAGGAGTGGCTCATGTCCGCCGAGTATATCATGGCCGGAGGCAACGAAAAGGTGATCCTCTGCGAGCGGGGCATCCGCACCTTTGAGACCTTCACCCGCAACACCCTGGACCTGTCGGCGGTGCTGGCGGTGAAGCAGCTCTCCCATCTGCCGGTGGTGGTGGACCCCTCCCACGCCTGCGGCAAGGCCTGGATGGTGGAGCGGATGAGCATGGCGGCCCTGGCCGCCGGGGCGGACGGCCTGCTCATCGAGGTGCACAACGACCCGCCCCACGCCAAGTGCGACGGGGCCCAGTCCATCACCCCCGAACAGTTCACGGATCTGATGGGCAAGCTGGGGACCCTGGCCCCCTGCGTGGGAAGGGAGCTGTGAGACATGAAAAAAACCCTTGCTATCATCGGCCTGGGCCTGATTGGAGGTTCCCTGGCCATCGCCCTGAAGGGCTTTGAGGACTACGAGATCGTGGGGGTGGATGTGTCCCAGCCCACCCTCCGCTACGCCAGCGAGCACGGGGTGGGCGACCGGGTCACCGAGCGGGCCGCCGACGTGCTCCCCCAGGCCGATGTGGTGGTACTGGCCCTCCACCCCCAGGGCATCCTGGACTTCCTGACGGAGCACCGGGACCGGTTCAAGCCGGGGGCCCTGGTGTGGGACGTGTGCGGCATCAAGACCGCCATCCTGGAGGGGGCCGCCGCCCTGCCCGACACGGTGGACTTCGTGGGCTGCCACCCCATGGCGGGCACGGAGTTCTCCGGCGTGGAGCACGCCTTTGGGGAGATGTTCCGGGACTCCCACTTCCTGATGGTGCCCCGGGAGACCAGCAGGCCGGAGCACCTGGCCCTGCTGGAGCGGATGGCGGCCTGGATCGGCTGCAAGGACGTGTACCGCACCACCCCGGAGGCCCACGACGCCCTCATCGCCTACACCAGCCAGGTGATGCACATCATCGCCGTGGCGGTGTGCGACGACCCCACCCTTTTCGACTGCAAGGGCTACGAGGGCTCCTCCTTCCGGGGGTGCACCCGGGTGGCCGCCCTGGACGTGGGGCTGTGGACCCAGCTCTTCTCCCTGAACCAGCCCGCCCTGCTGGAGGTGCTGGACCGGCTCATCGGCAACCTCCAGTCCTATCGGGAGGTCCTGGCCTCCGGGGACCGGGAGGCCCTGGCCAAAAAGCTGGCCTTCTCCGCCGCCCGCAAGCGGCAGATGGACCTGCCCGGCCCCGACCTGCTGGCATAAAGCAAAGCCCCCCTTCCCCGGCGCTGCGCCAGGAAGGGGGGTGTCCTTTTGGCCCCGGGAGGGGGGTCCTTTTGGCCCCGGGGGGAGGTCCTTTTTGCACCGGGAGGGGGGTCCAAAAGAGCCCCCTAACCAACTGATAGAACCAACCAAATAAACCACTCTCTTGAACCAATGGGGAGAGAGGGTGGGTCACGAATATTGGAACACGTTCATATCCGCCAGGGTCAGATCCCTGGTGTAGGGGTTCAGGAGGGTATTGACGGTCTCCAAAGTCTCCTCCGGGTAGAGCTGGTAGCAGTACTCCCCCCAGCCGGGATAATAGGTGTTGCCGTTGCCGGTGAGGGTGGTGCTGGCAAAGCCGGTGGAGAAGTCGAAGGACAGGGCGGGCTCAGCGAACCACAGCATTTCCCCAAACTCCAGGTCGGTGTTCACGTACTCCAGGAAGATCTCGATATACCGGTTGGTCTTCTGGGGGTTGGACAGGGCCTTCTGGACGATGGCGGAGATGAGCTTCTGCTGGGTGCGGGTGCGGCCGATGTCGGCGTCGGGGTAGGCGTCGTAGATGTTGTGGGGGTAGGTCCCCTCCCCGTCGGAGTTCTTCCGGCAGCGAGCCACGTTCACCACGTCCTGGCCGTCCAGGTGCTGGAGCCCCGGCTCGTAGTGGATATACAGGTCCTGGGTGGGGTCGTCATAGGACATGTGGACGGGCACGTCAAACTCGATGCCCCCCAGCTCGTCCACCAGCACCTTCAGCCCCTCCATGTTGATGCCCACATAGAAGTCGATGGGCACCCCCAGCATGTCGGAGATGGTATCCCGCAGGGTCTCGATCCCCTTCTGATACACCGAGTTGAGCTTGCCGCTCTCCACCAGGGTGTCCCGGGGCACCGACACCATGCCCACCGTCTGGGCTTCGGTGTCATAGGTACACACGATCATGGTGTCGGCGTTTACCCCCACCTGATCCTTGGCCACCAGCAGGAAGGTGTAGGCGTGCTCCTTCCGCTCCAGGCCGTCGGAGCTGCCGCTGACCCCCGGCGCGGTGGGAGTGTGGACGGGACCTGCCATCTCCGGCTCCTTGGACAGAAAGTGGTAGGCGCAGAACAGTACGATCACCACCAGGGAGAGCACCACCAGCAGGCCGTAGCAAAACAAACCGATCCGCCGCAGCGGGGAAACCTGGCGGCGGTTTTTAGGTACCTGGGCCACAAAAAGCGCCCCTTTCTCTCTTTTATGTCAACAGTCCCATAGTATAGAGGAAAGGGCGCCTTTTTGCAAGGGGGCAGGGGAAATCTTCACAAAGTCTTTATCTCCCCAGGGGGAACACCGTCCCCCCGGTGAGCAGCTTCTCCGCCAGGTCGGGGCGGAAGTCCGGGTGGGCGGGGTCAAGGCTGTTGATCACCACCCCGTCGCTGCCCGCCTTGGCGGTGGCGTGGATGTACCGCCCCTCCCCCAGGCAGAGGGCGATGTGGCCGGGGAAGTAGAGCAGGTCGGCGGGCCCGCATTGCTCCGGAGAAACGGGCCGGGCGGGATAGCCCTCCACCAGCTTGGCGTCCCGGTAGAGGCACACCCCGCTGAAAAACCAGGCCATGAAGGTCAGGCCCGAGCAGTCGATGCCCGCCGGGGACTTGCCTCCCCACCGGTACTGGGTGCCCAGGTAGCGTTTGGCCATAGCCACCACCCGGGCCCGCAGGGCCTCCTCCGACAGCGGAGGGGGCTGCCGCAGCCAAGGAGCGGTGTGGCCCGCCTTCACATAGCCCTCCCGCCCGTCCAGAAGGGCCACCCGCCGCCACCCCTCCGGACAGGGGCCGGGGACGGGCTCCGCCAGGCCCCCCCGGGGCAGGGTGGCCAGCAGGGGCAGCTCCACCTCCGGCCCCGCCAGCACGTCGGCAAAGGGGGCGGTAATGATGAGCCGCCCCCCCAGCTCCGCCGGAACGGGGACCAGCCGCTCCCGCCGGACCCAGCCCTCATAGCCGTAGTGGGTGGACACCCGGAGCCAGGGACCCCGCTCCTCCAGGCCGGTGAGGGGCCAGCCATACAGCGCCTCATCAGCCCGGGGACTGCCTGCCTCCGGGGCCTCATACAGGGGACAGATAGATACAGCGGCAGCAAACATGGTAACCCTCGCCTTCTCCGTCAGTTTGTGGTATAGTACGGTTTATAGGACAGTTCCTGTGGTACACTGGGCTTAAAGATTTCCGCACAGGAGGACAACACCATGGCAAAAAGCGCCTGTCAAAAATTGAAGCTGCTCACCCTCAGCCGGATCTTGTGGCAAAACACCGATGAGAACCACCCCATGACGGTGCCCCAGCTCATCGCCGAGCTGGAGCGCCAGGGCATCAAGGCCGAGCGCAAGAGCATTTATACCGACATGGAGGCCCTTCGGGACTTCGGGCTGGACGTACAGAGCCGGAAGGGCCGGGCCCCGGGCTGGTTCCTGGGGGAGCGCACCTTCCAGCTGGCTGAGCTCAAGCTGCTGGTGGACGCGGTGCAGTCCTCCCGGTTCATCACCCAGAAGAAGAGCGGACAGCTCATCCGCAAGCTGGAGGCCCAGGCCAGCGTCCACCAGGCCAGGCAGCTCCAGCGACAGGTCTACGTGGACCGCCGGGTGAAGGCCCTCAACGAAACCATCTACTACAGCGTGGACCGGCTCCACTCCGCCATTACAGCAGGGAAAACCGTCACGTTTCAATACTTTGAGTATAATGTTCACAAAGAGAAAGTGTACCGCCATGGGGGCAGGCGGTACACCGTATCTCCCGCCGGCCTGATCTGGGACAGCGAGAACTACTATCTGGCCGGCTACGACCACCACCGGCAGGAGCTGCGCCACTACCGGGTGGACAGGATGGCCGATCTGGCGGTGATCTCTCTGCCCCGGCAAGGGGTGCCCCAGGACTTCGATATGGCAGCATATGCCGCCAAGCACTTCGGTATGTTCTCCGGCCGGGAGGGCCAGCTCACCCTCCGGTGCTCCAACCGGCTGGTTGGGGTGATTTTGGACCGGTTCGGCCTGGACGCCATCCTGGTGCCCGACGGCCCCGATCACTTCACCGTCACCATCTCCGCCGTGGTCAGCCCCCAGTTTCTGGGCTGGCTGTTCGGTCTGGGGGACGGGGTCACCCTGCTGCGGCCCCAGTGGGCGGTAGACATGATGGTGGACCAGCTCCGGGAGACCGCCGCCCTGTACGGGCTCTGAGCTCACTCCCAGCTTTTCCACACCTCGGGACAGTAACCCACGGTGGCCTGCTTTCCGTTGCGGACGATGGGCGTCTTCAGCAGCTTGGGGTTGTCCAGCAGCTTTTCCACCTTGTCCGCGTCGTAGGCCAGGTAGTTCAGCAGGGCGGCGTCCGGGTGCTTCTGGTCGATGACCGCTTCCAGCCCCACGGCGCCCAGGACGCTTTTCAGCTCCCCCGGGCTGATGCCATACTTCACCAGGTCCACTGACTGGAATTTCACCCGCCGCTCCTTGAACCAGCGCTCCGCCTTTTTGGTGTCGAAGCACTTGCTCTTGCCGAAAATCTGAATATTCATGGGGCGCGCTCCCTCCTTTTCCCGGCGATTGTACCACATTTTTTGCCCCGGGGCAAACCCGCATCCGGTTTTGCCCAAATTCGTCTTAAAAAATGGTATACTTTTTCCCATATGTGTGGTATACTATCTTAACATTATTTTATAATGGCTTTATGTGCGGTTCCGCACTTTTGATAAGGCAGGACACAGGAGCATACCGGCGCCAGGCGGTGCATGGCCGTCCCCTTTTTCCGGCGAGGCAGGGCCGGGACGGGCGGGACCCCACCGCTTTTCTTGTTGTGCGCAAATCGCTCCCCCGTCCATACATACCACACTGTTTGAGAAAAGGAGCGTGCCAATAGCTATATGGCTGAAAAACTGAAAATCATCTCTCTGGGCGGTCTGAATGAGATCGGCAAAAACCTGACTGTCTACGAGTACGGCGGAGACATCATCCTCATCGACGTGGGCATGGGATTCCCCGATGACGATATGTACGGCATCGACGTGGTCATCCCGGATTTCACCTACCTCATCAAAAACAAGGACAAGATCCGGGGCATTTTCCTCACCCACGGCCACGAGGACCACATCGGCTCTCTCCCCTACCTCCTCCGGGACATCAACGTGCCCATCTACGCCACCCGCATGACCGCCGGGCTGGTGAAGCTGAAGCTGGAGGAGCACCGGCTGGTGAACAAGACCAAGCTCATCACCTGCGAGGCGGGGGAGACCGTGAAGGCGGGCAAGTTCTCGGTGGAGTTTATCCATGTGAACCACTCCATCGCCGACGCCTGCGGCTTTGCCATCAAGTGCGCCGTGGGCACCGTGGTCCACACCGGCGACTTCAAGATCGACCCCACCCCCATCCAGGGAGGCATGATCGACCTGGGCCGGCTGGGACAGCTGGGCAAGGAGGGGGTGCTGGCCCTGCTGGCCGACTCCACCAACGTGGAGCGCCCCGGCTTCACCAAGAGCGAGCGCAGCGTGGGGGACTCCTTCGACGCCCTCTTCCGGGGCTGTGAGCAGCGGATCATCGTCACTACCTTTGCCTCCAACGTGGACCGCATCCAGCAGATCATCGACGTGGCCGCCCGGTACGGCCGGAAGGTAGCGGTCACCGGCCGGTCCATGGAGAACGCCATGCGGGTGTCCACCGAGCTGGGCTATATGAAGATCCCCGACGGGGTTCTGGTGGATCTGGCCCACATCAAGAGCCTCCCCAAAAACAAGATCTGCATCATCACCACCGGCAGCCAGGGGGAGACCATGTCCGCTCTTACCCGGATGGCCTTCAATACCCACCGCCAGGTGGACATCCAGGCCGGAGACCGGGTGATCCTCTCGGCCTCCGCCATCCCCGGCAATGAGCACGCCATCGGCAACGTGATCAACGAGCTCTACCGGAAGGACGCCGAGGTCCTCAACGAACGGGAGCGGGCTCTCCACGTATCGGGCCACGCCTGCCAGGAAGAGCTGAAGATCATCCACGCCCTGGTGAAGCCGAAATTCTTCATTCCCGTCCACGGGGAGCAGCGGATGCTGAAAACCCACGCCAAGCTGGCTCAGCAGATGGGCATGACCCCCAAGAATATCATCATCAGCGACATTGGCAAGGTCATCGAGCTCACCCCCAACTCCGCCAAGATCAACGGCACCGTGCCCGCCGGCCGGGTGTTCGTGGACGGCTACGGCGTGGGCGACGTGGGCAGCGTGGTGCTCCGGGACCGGAAGCACCTGGCCGAGGACGGCATGATCGTGGTGGTCACCTCCATGTCCGGCGAGGACGGCTCGGTGGTGTCCGGGCCCGACATCATTACCCGGGGCTTCGTGTATGTGAAGGAGTCCGAGGGCCTGATGGAGGAGCTGCGGAAGGTGGCGGTGAACGCCCTGGAAAACTGCCAGCGGGACAACCTCACCGACTGGGCCGCCATCAAGTCGGAGATCAAAAACGCCATGTCCAACTACCTTTATAAAAAAACCAAGCGCAATCCCATGATCCTCCCTGTGATCATGGAGGTATAACAGCACAACAAGGCCGCCCCGGGAACCTACCGGGGCGGCCTTTGTCATAGGCCCGGCCTTTCTCACTCCGGCAGCAGACAGCACTCCTGCCGGTCCACATAATGGGCGTCCGCCCGGAGGGTCAGGGGGCCCTGGGCCCCCTCGGGCAAATAAAACCGCAGGCCGGTAATGACCAGGTCCACCCGATCCCCGCCCTGCTGGGCCGGGACGGTACACATTCTGGTCCCCACGCAGGTCCCGCCGTCCATCAGCTCCACCGCCGCCGCCAGCCGCCGTCCGGGCAGCACCCCCTCCAGGCGGAGCAGGCACTCCACGATCTGGCCCTGCTCCGGGGTCAGGGGACCCAGCGGACAGCATACCAGGCCGCTCTCCGGCACAAACTGCCGTTCCAGCATGAAACACACCCCCTGAAAAGCTCATACGGCGGGCTTCCGCCCGCCGTATGTAAGTGAACCTGTTCCAGGGGCCGCTCCATCCTATGCTCAGCGGACCTGTCCGGTACCGTAGACGATAAACTTGCTGGAGGTCAGCTCCTCCAATCCCATGGGGCCCCGGGCGTGCATCTTCTGGGTGGAGATTCCGATCTCCGCCCCCAGA
Organism: Pseudoflavonifractor phocaeensis; assembly: GCF_016901955.1. Classification (GTDB taxonomy): domain Bacteria; phylum Bacillota; class Clostridia; order Oscillospirales; family Oscillospiraceae; genus Flavonifractor; species Flavonifractor phocaeensis_A. The sequence continues at coordinate 5,083 of NZ_JACJLC010000062.1, read as the reverse complement.
CCAAACTCGTTGCCGTCGGTGAACCGGGTAGAGGCATTGACATACACGGCCGCCGCGTCCACCTGGTCCAGGAACTGCTGGGCGGCAAAATAGTTGTTGGTAACAATGGCCTCGGAGTGACCACTGCCGTGGGTGTTGATGAACTCCACCGCCTCTTCAAAGCCGGAGACCACCTTTACCGCCAGGATATAGTCTCCGAACTCGGTATCCCAGTCGGCCTCTGTGGCGGGCTTCACGAAGTCGCCCAGAATAGCCCGTGTCTCAGGGCACCCCCGCAGCTCCACGTTTTTGGTGCGGAGCAGCGCCCAGGCCTTGGGCAAAAAGGCCCCGGCCACCGCCCGATCCACCAGCAGGCACTCGGCGGCGTTGCACACCGAGGGTCGGGAGGTCTTGGCGTTGAAAATGATGTTGGCCCCCATATCCAGGTCGGCCTCCTGGTGGACATACACATGGCACACACCCACGCCTGTCTCGATGACCGGCACCTTGGCATTCTGCACCACGCTCTGGATGAGCCCCGCGCCTCCCCGGGGAATGAGCACATCCAGATATTCCGTCAGGTTCATCAGTTCGGTGGCGCTCTGCCGGGTGGTGTCAGTGACCAGAGCCACACAGTCCCGGGGCAGCCCGGCACACTCCAGGGCGTCCCGCATGATGGCCACAAAGGCCTGGTTGGAGTGAAAGGCCTCCTTGCCCCCCCGAAGGATGACGGCGTTGCCCGACTTCAGGCAGAGGGCGGCGGCGTCCACCGTCACGTTGGGCCGGGCCTCATAGATGATGCCGATGACCCCAAGGGGCACTCGCCGCCTGCCGATGACCAGGCCGTTGGGCCGGGAGGCCATTTGGGTCACCGCCCCAATGGGGTCCGGCAGGGCTGCTACCTGCCGCACCCCGTCCACCACCCCGGCGATGCGCTTTTCATCCAGAGCCAGCCGGTCCTGAAGGGCGGGGCGCATGTTGGCGGCCCTGGCGGCCTCCATATCGGCCTGGTTGGCCGCCAAAATTTCGGTCTGTCTGGACTCGATGGCCTGAGCAATGGCTTCCAGCGCGGCGTTTTTCCGGGCGGTGCCGGCGATGGACAGCACCCGTCCGGCATGTTTGGCCGCCAGGCCCTGCATTTCCAGCTGTGTCATGGATATCACTCCTTAATATATAGGTATGGCAAAGGAAGCGGACAAACTCTACCTGCCTCCGGAGAACCGGGTGCCGATGTCCGCTCCGTTCACGATCTCGTACAGGGCTTCGATCCGGCTGCCGTTGGCGATGACCATATCGATGCCGGCCTCCAGACAGAGCTGAGCGGCATTGAGCTTAGTGGCCATGCCGCCGGTACCCCGCCAGGTGCCCGCTCCTCCCGCCATGGCCCGCAGCTGCGGGGTGATCTCCTCCACATGGTGGATGAGCCTGGCTTCGGGATGGGTGCGGGGGTCCGCGTCATACAGGCCGTCGATATCGCTGAGCAGCACCAGCAGATCGGCGTCGCACAGCCGGGCCACGATGGCGGACAGGGTATCGTTATCGCCCAGCACCTTGCACTGGCCGGTCTCGATCTCCGCCGAGGACACCGAGTCGTTCTCGTTGACGATGGGGATGACCCCCAGCTCCAGCAGGGACTCAAAGGTGTTGTGGAGGTGCTCCGACCGGACGGGGGCGTCCACATCCTCTCCGGTAAGGAGGATCTGGGCTACCGTCCGGTTATACTCGGCGAAAAATTTATCGTATACATGCATCATCATGCACTGGCCCACGGCGGCGGCGGCCTGCTTCATTTTCAGCTCGGTGGGTCGCTCCATCAGGCGCAGCTTCTTGGTGCCGATGCCGATGGCGCCGGAGGAGACCAGCACCACCTGATAGCCCATACCCTCCAGATCGGAGAGTACCCGGGCCAGACGCTCCATATTCAGTAAATTCAGGCTGCCGGTCTCCCGGGTCAGGGTGGAAGTACCTACCTTGACCACCAACCGGCGAACCTTCTGCTGCGTATCCAAAACCATGTTCCTCCTTCAGAACCTTACTCTCAGAAGCATCATACCACAGTTTCCTATTGCAGTAAAGTGAAAAAGACCGGGATTCAGCAAAGAAAACTATGCGTTTTACTACTTTTTCATGCTTTTGCGGTTGAAATTCCCTGGATTTTGGAGTACAATAGCCTCCGCCGAGCAGTGAACGAGGCACTCAAAGGAGCAATCATGCTGAACATCGTGCTTTTTGAACCGGAGATCCCGCAAAATACCGGCAATATCGCCCGCACCTGCGCCGTTACCGGCAGCCGTCTCCACCTGATCAAGCCCCTGGGCTTTGATATCAGTGAGAAGGCCGTCCGCCGGGCAGGTCTGGACTACTGGCATCTGGTGGATCTCCACGTCTACGAAAACCTGGAGGATTTCTTCCTCCAAACCGGGGCGGAGGATATCTGGCTGGCCACCACCAAGGCCCCCAGGCCCTACACCCAGGCGGTTTTTCGGGACGGGTGCTACCTGATCTTCGGCAAAGAGACCGCCGGCCTGCCGGAAGCCTTCCGTCAGGCCCACCGCGACCGATGTATCCGCATCCCCATCCGGGCGGAGGCCCGGTGCCTCAACCTGTCAAACTCAGCGGCGATCCTGGCATACGAAGCCCTGCGGCAACTGGATTTTCCCGGATTGACCGGGGAAGGCGAGATGAAAGGAGCAAGTATAGTATGAACTACAACAAGAAGACCGTAAAAGACATTGATGTGGCCGGCAAAAAGGTGCTGCTGCGCTGCGATTTTAACGTGCCCATGGCCAAGGACGGCAGCGGCGTCATCACTGACGACAAGCGCATCCGGGCCGCTCTCCCCACCATCCAGTATCTGCTGGACCAGAATGCCGCCGTGATCGCCTGCTCCCATATGGGCAAGCCCGTGGCCACCTTCGACTCCTACGTAAAGAAGCAGGCCGAGAAGGGCAAGGACCCCGCCTCCATCACCGAGGAGAGCTGGAAGAAGTCTCTGGCTCAGCTGTCCCTGAAGCCTGTGGCCGCCCGCCTCAGCGAGCTGCTGGGCAAGGAAGTCATCATGGCCGCCGATGTGGTGGGCCCTGACGCCCAGGCTAAGGCCGCCGCTCTCCAGCCCGGCCAGATCCTGCTGCTGGAGAACACCCGCTTCGAGAAGGGTGAGACCAAGAACGACCCCGCCCTGGCCAAGGCTATGGCCTCCATGGCTGAGGTTTACGTATCCGACGCCTTCGGCGCCGTCCACCGCGCCCACGCCTCCACCGCCGGTGTGGCCGACTACCTGCCCGCCGTTTCCGGCTTCCTGATCCAGAAGGAGCTGGAGATCATCGGCGGCGCCCTGGCCAATCCCAAGCGGCCCTTGGTGGCCATCCTGGGCGGCTCCAAGGTGTCCTCCAAGATCGGCGTCATCAACAACCTGCTGGAGATCGCCGACACCATCATCATCGGCGGCGGCATGACCTACACCTTCCTGAAGGCCCAGGGCGGCTCTGTGGGCAAGTCCCTGCTGGAGGCCGACTGGCTTGACTACTGCAACGACATGATGAAGAAGGCCGCCGACAAGGGCGTGAAGCTGCTGCTGCCCGAGGATACCGTGTGCGCCAAGGAGTTTTCCGCCGACGCCGAGCCCATCACCGTGGACAGCATGAACATCCCCGAGGATTGCATGGGCATGGATATCGGCCCCAAGGCCATCGCCGCTTACAGCGAGGCTGTGAAGGACGCCGGCACCGTCATCTGGAACGGCCCCATGGGCGTGTTTGAGTTCCCCGCCTTCGCCGCCGGCACCAAGGCCGTGGCCCAGGCTCTGAGCGAGAGCAGCGCCATCACCATCATCGGTGGCGGCGACTCCGCGGCCGCTGTGCAGCAGCTGGGCTATGCCGACAAGATGACCCACATCTCCACCGGCGGCGGCGCTTCCCTCGAATTTATGGAGGGCAAGGAGCTGCCCGGCGTGGCCTGCCTGTTGGACGCCTGATTCTGTCCCGGGCAGCTCCCGGGGCCCCCGCGAAAGCCCAGCGAAGCGGGTTTCGTGGGGAGAGGAGCCGCAGCGGAAGGAGCGAGCTTTCCCGTATACGGGGAAGCGAGGGATCTGGAGCTTGCGGCGACGAGCCCGGCGTGGCCTGCCTGCTGGACACCTGACACCGTAAGACCAGAGGGCCGGTGAGCCCACCAGCCCTCATCTTAAACCATAGAAAAAGACTGGATGAAAGGAGTTCATGTTACCCATGAACAGAAGATATCGCAAGACCATCATCGCCGGCAACTGGAAGATGAATAAGACCCTGTCTGAGACCAAGGCCTTTGCTGATGAGCTCAAGCCCCTGATCGGCAAGCCCAAGTGGTGCGAGGTCGTGCTGTGCGTTCCCTCCGTGAACCTGCAGGCCGCCGTTCGCCTGTTCAAGGAGTCCCGGGTGGCCATCGGCGCCGAGACCTGCCATTATGAGTCCAACGGCGCTTTCACCGGCGAGGTTTCCGCCGAAATGCTCAAGGAGATCGGCGTGAAGTACGTTATCATCGGCCACTCCGAGCGCCGTCAGTACTACAATGAGACTGACTTCACCGTCAACAAGAAGGTCCACGCCGCCCTGGAGGCCGGCCTGTATCCCATCGTGTGCGTGGGCGAGAGCCTGGAGCAGCGGGAGCTGGGGGTCACCATGGACCTGATCTCCTATCAGGTAAAGGCCGCTCTGGCCGGCGTGCCCGCCGACAAGATGCGCCATGTGGTCATCGCCTACGAGCCCATCTGGGCCATCGGCACCGGTAAGACCGCTACCGCCGAGCAGGCCAACGAGGTCTGTGAGGCCATCCGTGCCGTCATCCGCAAGCTGTATGGCGCCCGTGTGGCCCGCTCCGTCACCATCCAGTACGGCGGCTCCATGAACGCCAAGAACGCCCAGGAGCTGCTGGCTCAGCCCGACGTGGACGGCGGCCTCATCGGCGGCGCCTCCCTGAAGGCCCCCGACTTCGTGCAGATCATCAACGCCGCCAATCAGGAGTAAGAAGCGCGCAGCGCCCGGGAGCAGGGCAACAGCGAAGCACGCAGACCGAAAAACAGGCTGGGCAGAGCCCAGCGGCATTTTCGGCGGAGTGCTAAGCAGTTGCCCGT
>NZ_JACJLC010000061.1 GCF_016901955.1 Pseudoflavonifractor phocaeensis | reverse complement strand
TCCAAGTGATTTACCAGACCGCCGAGGACGGGCTGGGCGATACCGTCAAGCCCCGCTTGATAGAAGCCGAAGCCGACCTTGACCGCGTGCTTGTGATTGATGAAGCCAAGCGGGAGCTTACCCTGTCCGACGAGCGCATAGAAAAGGCAATCACGCAGAACGGGGCGCGGCTGATTATCCTTGACCCCATACAGGCGTACATGGGCGAAAAGACCGACATGAACCGGGCAAACGAAGTGCGCCCCATGTTCCGCCGCCTTGCCGATGTTGCCGAGCGTACCGGGTGCGCCGTTATCCTTATCGGACACTTGAACAAAGCCGCCGGAGGGCAGAGCGCATACCGGGGATTAGGTTCTATTGACTTCCGCGCCGCAGCAAGGAGCGTCCTGCTGATCGGGCGCGTGAAGCGGGAGCCAAATGTGCGCGTTATCGTCCATGACAAATCTTCCCTTGCGCCGGAGGGCAAGCCCGTTGCTTTTTGCCTTGACCCGGAAACAGGCTTTTCATGGATAGGCGAATACGACATAACCGCCGACGAGCTGCTATCCGGCGCGGGCGGGAACACCGCCACCAAGACCGAGCAAGCCGAGAAACTGATACTTGACTTACTCGCAGACGGGAAAGAACTTGCCAGCGAGGACATTGATAAGGCCGCAGCCGAAGCCGGGATTTCTGCCCGTACCGTCCGGGCGGCAAAGAAAAACCTTGACGGGCGCATTACCTCAAAGCGTATCGGCGCGGCATGGTATCACGCCCTCAAAAAATGAAGTGGCAAAATCCAAGTGGCAAAACCCAGATACCTTGCCACTTTGCCACTTCGCCACTTCAACCCTCAACCACCGCCCCATGTGCTGCCGCATGGGGCTTTTCTCATAGAAAGGAGCAGCCTATGAACAATGAAACCAGCAAGACCAGCGCCCCCGCAGCCGCTTCCCCTCTGACCGCCAAACCCGACCTTGTGAAGAACATCGGCGGCACGACCTTTGACATTCATATCCATTTCAGCGAAACCAGCCGGGAAACCTTTACGGACAAGGTTGTGCGCCTTATCAAGAACGACAGCGGCGATGAAACCGCTTAAAAGCAAGATACTTTTTTCTTGTTCCTTATTGACAAAACCCGAAAGGACAGCTTTTGTCCGAGGTGGGGACCATGCTGCGCCGGGGCGCTCCCAAGCTGGACGAGAACGGAAAGCCCATGCGGGACGCCCGCGGGAAGGTCATCTATGAGCCGTACCGCATCAAAGTCCTCAACACCATCAACTTCAAAAAGAGCATGAAATACAACCCTTTCGCCTACATCCGCAGCGAAAAGGATATTTTGAAGCTGGTCAATGTCATCATCGCCAACACCAAAGGCGACGGGGAAAAATCCTCGGAAGATTTTTGGGTGAAGGCCGAGCGGCTTTTGTACTGCGCCCTGATCGGGTACATCTGGTACGAGGCGGAGCCGGAGGAGCGAAACTTCCTCACGCTGCTGGAGCTCATCAACGCATCCGAGGCCAGAGAGGATGACGAGGAATTTCAAAGTCCCGTTGACCTGCTCTTTGCAAAGCTGGAGAAAGAGCACCCGGACCACTTCGCCGTGAAGCAGTACCGGAAATTCAAATTGGCCGCTGGCAAGACCCTGAAATCCATCCTGATTAGCTGCGGCGCCCGCCTTGCCCCCTTCGATATTGCGGAGCTGCGGGAAATCATGTCGGACGACGAACTGGAGCTGGACACCCTGGGCGACCGGAAAACGGCGCTGTTCCTCATTATGAGCGACACGGACACCACCTTCAACTTCGTCATTGCCATGCTGCAAAGCCAGCTATTCAATCTCCTTTGCGATAAGGCGGACGACGTGTACGGCGGCAGGCTGCCCGTCCATGTGCGGTGCCTTCTGGACGAGTTCGCCAATATCGGGCAGATACCCAATTTCGACAAGCTGATAGCCACCATCCGGAGCCGGGAAATCTCGGCTTCTATTATTTTGCAGTCCCAAAGTCAGTTAAAGACCATCTACAAGGACGCCGCAGACACCATTGTGGGCAACTGCGACACCACCTTGTTTTTGGGAGGCAAGGAGAAATCCTCCCTGAAAGAAATCTCGGAGCTGCTGGGCAAGGAGACCATCGACAGCTTCAATCAATCCGAGAACCGGGGCAGCCAGGTTTCCCACGGCCTCAACTATCAGAAATTAGGAAAGGAGCTGATGACCCAGGACGAGATCGCGGTGATGGACGGAGGCAAGTGTATCTTGCAGCTGCGAGGGGTGCGGCCGTTTTTCAGCGACAAGTTTGATATAACAAAGCATCCCCGCTACAAGTACCTTGCCGATGCCGACAAGAAAAACACCTTTGACATTGAACGGTACATGAAACGCAGACCGGCCATCGTGAAGCCGGACGAGCCTTTCGATCTGTACGAATTGAAAGCCACCGACCTTCAACACGACAATTCAAACGAACGAAAGGAGAATTGACCTATGGATTTTTTTGCAAAGTCAATTGAGGTTTTGCAGACTTTGGTTATCGCGCTGGGCGGCGGCCTGTGCGTGTGGGGCGGCATCAACCTTCTGGAAGGTTACGGCCAGGACAACCCAGCCTCCAAGTCCCAAGGCATCAAGCAGCTCATGGCGGGCGGCGGCGTTGCCCTAATCGGTATGATTCTGGTGCCCCTGCTGTCCGGCCTGCTGTCCACTGGTGGTTAAGGGAGGGATTTCATGAACAGCAAAATTCGTTTTCGGCGCCCTATGGCGCTATTGCTCTCCCTGGTGCTGTGCGTCGGTTTGGTGCCCTCGGCCTTTGCCGCCCAGCAGAACAGCTACCATGACCCGGCGGAGCATTGGCAGGAGGCGCTGAACCGCACCAACGAACTTGACGCAAACTCGGTGGTGACGAGGGAAACCTTTGATTGCTGCGTCTGCGACAAGGCCACCGCCTTTGAGGTGTTCCGTGTTCCTGAGTACACCCGTAACGGTGAAACCGCGCTGACTCGAAATGTTAAGTATTCGGACGGCACCTGTCTGGACGGCGAGAGCAAGGGTGATCTTCTGGACGGCACCCCCGGCCAGGACGCCGCCTATACCGGCTACCACTGGACGAAAGCTGTCTGCGAAGTCTGCGGCACGATTAACAGTAATATGGGTGCTACCAGTTACGCCTGCAACAAGAATGTGTATTGTCTCTATGACTGCGCGGCGGATTTCTTTGAGGAACTGCCGGAAACGCATACCGTTGAGCAGGTGGACAGCACCTACCATCGTGTTGTTACCACCAGCGGTGAATACTGCGCGTTCTGTTACGGCACCTACAAGGAGGAAAGATCCACCCTGGAGCGGCACCACATGGAAACAGCCATCCGCCCGGAGCTGGCCCATGACCGCTTTGTAGAAATGGCAGCCTGCGCCGACTGCGGCTATGCCGAAACCGCCTACACCGCTGCCAAGTCTGTTGTGGCGGACTACTTCGGCGTTGCAGACGGCCAGCCCCACACCGTTACCGTGTCCGATCTCTCCGAGGCTGGCGTCACCACCGCCATCCGCTACGGCCACAGCGCCGACGCTTGCACCTTGACCAGCGCCCCTAACTACTCGGAGGCCGGAGATTACTCGGTTTATTATGAGATCACCTATACATTCAAGAACACCAACATGGTAGAGGACGGCGTGGCCTATGTCCACCTACGGGATGAAAGCACCGAGGAAACCGATGGGGATGGCACCTGCGGCGAGGACCACAACTGGACCCTGCTGGACAACGTGAACCCCACCTGCCTGACTCTGGGCTATGACCGCTACCTGTGTGTGGATTGCGGTGCAATCGAAAAGCAGGACTATGAGGCCACCCTGGGCCATGCTTATCAAAGCATCGTCATCCGGGACGCCACCTGCGAGGCCCCCGGCAAGGTGCTGGAAATCTGTGAGCGGTGCGGCACCGTCCAGGAAAGCACTACCCCCAAGGGGGAGCATGAGTTCTCCACCACCGTTGTCCCGGCCACCTGCACCAACCCCGGCTACACCCTGCGGGAGTGTTCCATCTGCGGGGAGCGTCATATCGAGGACATCACGGCGGCCCTGCCCCACAACTATGTTGCCAAAGTAAGCCCAGCCACCTGTGAGGGTGGCGGCAAGACCCTCCATATCTGCGAGGGCTGCGGCAGTTCCTTTGTCACCGACTACACCGACCCCCTGGGCCATTCCTGGGACGAGGGTACCGAAGTCACTGGCTCCACCTGCACCGGCGAAGGTCTGATCGAGTATCGCTGTGTCCGCTGCGGCTATCACCGGCTGGAGGGTAATGCGGCGGCGGGCCATGCACCCGGCGAGGCGGCCACCTGCACCACGCCCCAGCTCTGTACCAAGTGCGGCGCTGTGATCGTCAACGCCCTGGGCCACGACTACCAGGAGGAAATCACTGAACCCACCTGCACGGAAATGGGCTACACCACCTATACCTGCTCACGCTGCGGCGACACTTACAAGGGTAACTACACCGATGCCGCCGGACACAAGCCCGGCGACTGGATCATTGACCAGGAACCCACCACCGACAGCGAGGGCAGCAAACACAAGGAATGTACCGTGTGCGGCGAAACCCTGGAAACGGAAGAAATCGAGAAAATCTACAATCAGGCCACCACGGACAGCAAGGGCGAGGCTGTTGTGGGCGGCTATCTGGTGATTGTCACCGATACGGATACCAAAAACCCCGTAGCCAATGCCACCGTTGCACTCCATGCGGATCATACCTTGTCTGTCCGGCTTCCTTCCGGGCGGCTGCTGGACTATGCCGATCAGACCACCATCCAGATTCAGCTTGTCAAGGACAAGTCCCTCGTGGCGGACATGGGTATTTCCGTCACTGACCGCAACGACAATTCCAGCAGCGGCAAGACCGACACCGCCGGACAGCTCACTGTCCCTGGTGGTTCTGATACCACCAATGAGGACGGAAAAGGCACCGTGGGCTGGGAGGATGCCGACGGGGATCGCTGGACCCTGACCGTTAAGATGGAGGATCACGAAACCGGGCGGCCCATTGAGGATGCCGGAGTATCTATCGGAAAAACCGGCACCATCACCGTCACCCTGCCGGACGGCGCCGACATGGACGAGGACAACCGGATCACCGTTACCGTCACTGACCAGGAGCGTGAGCCCCAGGAGGGCTTGACTGTTATCATCAAGGGCGATCTGGGCCAGAAGGAAACCGGGGAAACCGACGAGAACGGCAAGCTGACGGTTCCCGTTGTTGTGGAGTCCGAGTATCACGGGGCCTATGTGGTGGGCTACACCGACGGCACCTTTGGGCCGGACCGGGATATGACCCGGAGCGAGGCGGCCACCATCTTTGCCCGCCTGCTGGCTCAGCGCAACGGGGAGCGTATCACCGCCCCCACAAAAACCACCTTCCTGGATGTACCCACAAACGCATGGTACGCCAGGTATGTGTCCTATCTGACCCGCTACAGCATTGCTGTGGGCTACACCGACGGACTGTTCCACGGGGACGAGCCCATCACCCGCGCCGAGTTCACGGCCATGGCGGTGCGGTTCTTTGACGCCTATGGCGACGGCGATCCCGCCATCATGGAGGAGTACGGCTGCTTTTGGGATGTGTCCCCCGGCCATTGGGCTGCGGGCTACATTGAGGACGCCGCCCGGTATGGCTGGGTGGTAGGCTACGGCGACGGCACCTTCCATGCCGACGATGAAATCACCCGTGCCGAGGTTGTTACCATCGTCAACCGCCTGCTGGGGCGTGAGGCCGACCAGGAGTATATTGCCGACCATCCCCGTGGGCTGGTGCTGTTCCCGGATGTGTCCAAGGGCTATTGGGCCTACTATGACATTCTCGAGGCGGCCAACAGCCACACCGCATCTATGGATGGCGTGGAAATCTGGCATCGCGCATGATACCAAACATCCAAACCCAGCGGGGGCTTTCGCTTTGCAGCGGGAGCCCCCGCAAAGGAGGTGATCTCCCTTGATATTGGGTATGATTGAGGATTGGTTCAAGGAACTGCTCATTGACGGTATCATTTCAAACCTGACCGGGATGTTTGATACCCTGAACACAAAGGTGGGCGAAATCGCCGGGGAGGTCGGCATGACGCCCGCCGCCTGGAACAGCAGCATCTTCAACATGATCCGCAACCTCTCGGAGACGGTGATCGTCCCCATCGCGGGCATCATCCTCACCTTCGTCATGTGCTACGAGCTGATCCAGCTCATCATCGAGAAAAACAACCTCCATGACTTCGACACCTGGATTTTCTTCAAGTGGATTTTCAAGACCTTCTGCGCAGTGCTGATCGTCACCAACACCTGGAACATCGTTATGGCGGTGTTCGATGTGGCGCAGAATGTGGTCAGTCAGTCGGCAGGGGTTATCATCTCGGACGCAGGCATCGACATTTCCGGCGTGGTGGGTGATCTGGAGACCCAGCTTGCCGACTGGAGCGTGGGCGCCCTGCTGGGGCTGTGGTTCCAGAGCGTGTTCGTGGGGCTGTGTACGCAGATACTTTCCATCTGCATCTTCCTGGTGATCTACGGCAGAATGATTGAGGTGTATTTGGTCACCTCAATAGGACCCATCCCCTTTGCCACGATGGTCAACCGGGAGTGGGGCTCCACGGGGCAGAACTACCTTCGCTCCCTGCTGGCCCTGGGCTTCCAAGCCTTCCTCATTATGATCTGCGTAGGCATCTACGCGGTGCTGGTGGAGGGCATCTCCACATCCGGCGACAACATATCCGCAGCTATCTGGGGCTGCATGGGCTATACGGTCCTGCTGTGCTACACCCTGTTCAAGACCGGCAGCCTTGCAAAATCCCTGTTTGGCGCCCACTAAAGGAGGTGTGAAACATTGGCTTATGTAACGATCCCGAAGGACCTGAGCCGGATACAGAGCAAGGTCCTGTTCGGGCTGACCAAACGGCAAGTGATCTGTTTCGGAGCGGCGGCGCTGGTAGGCGTGCCGCTTTTCTTTTTGGCAAAGGCGAGCCTGGGGACCACCACGGCGGCGCTTTGCATGATCCTGGTGATGCTGCCCTTTTTCCTGTTCGCCATGTACGAGAAGAACGGGCAGCCGCTGGAGGTGTTCCTGGGTCATCTGATCCAGAACAAATTCATCCGCCCGAAGGTACGCATCTACCAGACCAACAATCTCTATTCCGCCCTGGTGCGGCAATCCCGACTGGAACAGGAGGTGAAGCGGATTGCGAGAAAAGGCAGAAAAACCGGCAAAGCGTAAGCTCACCCGTAGCCAGCGCAAGCAGATCGAGGCGGTGATCCGGCAGGCAAAGGGCGACGGAAAAGCCCATACGGTGCAGGACAGCATCCCGTTTCAGAATATGTTCCCCGACGGCCTGTGCAGGCTGGAGGGCAGGACTTTCTCCAAGACCATTGCCTTTGAGGATGTGAACTACCGCTTGGCTGGGCCGGAGGATCAGCGGAGCATCTTTGAAAGCCTCTGCGACTTCTATAACGGCTACGACCCCTCCATCGGCGTCCAGGTCTCTTTGGACAGCCGCAGCGGAGGCAGCGCCGCCGATGAAATGTTCGGTATCACCAGGCAGGGCAACGACCTGGACCCCATCCGGGACGAGGCGGTGGACATCCTGCGGATGCAGTACAAGCGGGGCAACAACGGCTATGTGAAAACCAAGTATGTAACCCTGACCATCGAGGCGGAGAACCTTCCCGCAGCACGGGCGAGGTTTGCCCGCATTGAGACCGACACCCTCAACCGCTTCAAGGTCATGGGGGCGGCGGCTCATGTGCTGGACGGAAAGGAACGGCTGGAGCTGCTTTACAACATCCTTCATCCGGAAGGCGGGCAGTTCGCCTTTGAATGGGACTGGCTCCCGGCCAGCGGCCTTTCGGTGAAGGACTTCATCTCTCCGTCCTCCTTCCACTTCGGGGAGACCCGCACCTTCCGCATCGGCAAACGCTACGGGGCAGTATCCTTTCTGCAAATTCTGGCGCCGGAGATGCACGACCGTATCCTCACCGACTTCATGGAGGCGGACGGAAATATTATGGTGACCATGCACATCCGGGGCATCAACCAGAACGAGGCCATCAAGATGGTCAAACGAAAGATCACCGACCTGGATGCCATGAAGATACAGGAACAGAAACGGGCTGTGCGCAGTGGCTACGATATGGACATCCTTCCTTCCGACCTCTCCACCTACGGCGGCGCGGCGAAGGACCTTCTCACCGACTTGCAATCCCGCAACGAGAGAATGTTCAACATGACCTTCCTGGTGCTGCACACGGCGGAGACCCGGCAAAAGCTGGAGATCGCCGTATCCCAGGCGGCCAGTGTCGCCCAGACCTACAACTGCCTTCTGACCCGGCTGGACTTCCAGCAGGAGGACGGGCTGATGTCCTCTTTGCCCCTGGGCCTCAACCGCATCAAGATCGAACGGAGCCTGACCACATCGGCTCTGGCGGTGTTCGTCCCCTTCGTCACCCAGGAGGTGTTCATGGGCGGCGACGCCATGTACTACGGCCTCAACGCCCTCTCCAATAACATGATCCTGCTGGACCGCAAGCAATCCCGTTGTCCCAACGGCCTTGTGTTCGGCACGCCCGGCAGCGGCAAATCCATGAGCTGCAAGCGGGAGATCACCTTTATCATGCTGATGACCCAGGACAATGTCATCATCTGCGACCCGGAGGACGAATATTCGCCCCTGGTGAAGCGGCTGGGCGGTCAGGTGATCCGGCTGTCCCCGTCCAGCACCGACTATGTGAACCCCCTGGACATCAACCTCAACTATTCCGATGAAGAAAACCCGCTGGCGCTGAAAAGCGACTTCGTGCTGTCCTTCTGTGAGCTCATCATGGGCAGCAAGACCGGCCTGGATGCCATCGAAAAGACGGTCATCGACCGGGCGGTGCAGATGATCTATCAGCCCTACTTTGCCGACCCCAGGCCGGAGAATATGCCGATTTTGGGCGACCTGATGAACGCCCTGCTGTCCCAGCACATCCCGGAGGCCGACCGGGTGGCCCAGGCATTGGACCTGTATGTGAACGGTTCGCTGAACTTCTTCAACCATCGCACCACCGTGGACATCTCCAACCGTCTGGTCTGCTTCGACATCAAGGGCCTGGGCAAAAATCTGAAAAAGCCCGGTATGCTCATTGTCCAGGACGCGGTGTGGAACACCGTCACCATCAACCGTGCCATTGGCCGGTCTACCTGGTATTTTGTAGACGAATTCCACCTTCTGCTGAAGGAAGAACAGACTGCGGCGTACAGCGCCGAGATTTGGAAACGGTTCAGAAAATGGGGCGGCATCCCCACCGGGGCGACCCAGAACCCCAAGGACCTGCTTTCCTCCCCGGAGATCGAAAATATCCTGGAGAACAGCGACTTCATCTATATGCTCAACCAGGCGGCAGGCGACCGGAAGATACTGGCGGAGCGGCTGAACATTTCATCGGAGCAGCTTGCCTATGTGACCAATTCCGAGCCGGGTCACGGGCTGCTGTTCTTCAATAATGTCATCCTGCCCTTTGCGGATGACTTCCCGAAGGGTACCGAGCTCTACAAATTGCTCACCACCAAGCCCAGCGAGGTGGAACACGAGGAAAGGATGGGATAAGGATATGGAACAGGAAAAGCTGTATGTCATTGAGGAAAAGACCTACGAGGCGCACATCGACGAGGAAGTCCATCTCTACGGGCTGCTCCATCAGTTGGCCTTCCTTGCCGGGAAGGTCAAGGACCGCCGGGACATGGAGAACCTGATCGACACCGCCCGGCGGTACGGCGAGATCGCCGACCAGATGTTTGATCGCTGGAGCATCCCAGGCCGCTACCTGGTGTTCGGCGACAAGACCGACCTTGCCCGGCTGAAGGCCCTGGAGCTTTGCGAACTGGACGCCTTCTATGTGGACTGCGAGGATGACGAGGATCAGCCCCATGCCTGACCGCCTCACCCATGTTAGCCTCTTTTCCGGCATCGGCGGGCTGGACCTGGCGGCGGAGGCGGCGGGCTTTGAAACGGTTTGTCAATGCGAGTGGGCGGACTATCCCTATTCCGTCCTGCAAAAGCATTGGCCAGATGTGCCGAAGTTTCGGGACATCACTACATTCACGAAGGAGGCGTTTTTTGAGAAAACAGGACTTGAAACCATCACCATTCTCTCCGGCGGATTCCCGTGCCAGCCCTTCTCCACCGCAGGAAAGCGGCGGGGCTTTGCGGATGAACGCTACCTGTGGCCGGAAATGTGCCGCGTTATTGCCGAACTGCGGCCCCGTTGGGTGCTTGGGGAAAATGTTGCTGGCTTCATCAATATGGGGCTCGACAAAACGATTTTTGACCTGGCAAAAGCGGGATACGCTGTTCTCCCATTCGTATTTCCGGCTTGCGGCGTCGGCGCATGGCATGAGCGCCAGCGAACTTTTATCGTCGCGGCTGATGTTTCCCACACCCCTTGCCTCCGACAAATCCACGGGACGGGACGCTGCCAACCTGGATGTGTTCCTGTCGGACAATGGGATATTCCGCAAGCGGAACAAGGACGGGACGATCTGGAGCCTGTCCTTGTCGGCGGCGGTGTTCTATCTGACCCCGGCGGCGTCGGAGGGCTACCGCTCCACTTTGAAACCGGCGGCCTTCCGGGGCAAATCCCCGTCCTCCAACCTGTCGGCCCAGGTGATCCGGCAGGAGCAGCCCCGTTCCGAGAAAGCGGCGCTGAACCCGGACTGGGTGGAGTGGCTCATGGGATTCCCCCCGAAATGGACGGACGCATCCTATGGCGTGCCGAGCCCAAAGGAGTCCCCCGCATGACCGAGGACACGGACAACCGGGCGCTGCGGCTGAAAACCCTGGGTAACGCGGTCTGCCCGCCTCAGGCCTATCCCATTTTCCGGTACATCGCCATGATCGAAAGCGGGGCCTGTATCAATATCTGCCCCTATGGAACAGGAGGTGACGCACCTTGAAAGAATGGAAAGCCCCTGAAAAGGAGGCGCAGAAGATGACCCGTGACGGGGCGGTATCCGTCAATCTGGTCACGGGCAAGACTACCTATCCCTCTGACCGGATGCCGGAGCGGGACTATTCCACATCCGGCGATGCGGCGGGCGCCGCTGGGAAAGTGGTGGACCGTGTGGAACTGCACCGGGAACAGGCAGCAGCAAAAAAGAAGCACCGGAAACAGCGCAGAGCTTATCGGGAGGGCGAGGCGGTAGCGGGCCGCCCATCCTCCCGATTGCAGTTTTCCGAGGCTGACCAGGCCAAGCCGGAGCTGCAAGGGGCCATCCGCAAGTCGGACAAGGCGGCGGACCGGCTGGATGCGGCAAAGGCTGCTACTCCGTCCAAACCGCCATCCCCCCAGCATGCCAATCCGCTGTCCCGCCCCATCCAGGAGGCGGGCGCAGCCATCCACGGCAAGGTCCGGGAGGTGGAGCAGGAAAATTCCGGCGTCCAGTCGGGCCACCTGGGAGAACACGGCATTGAGAAGGCTGTGGGCTACGGAAACCGCCGTGTCCAGAACTGGCGGGCGGAACGCAAGCTGAAACCCTGGCGGGACGCAGCAAAGGCGGAGCAGGCGGCGGTCAAGGCCAATGCGGATTTCTACTATCGGAAAGCCGTGGCGGAGAACCCCCAGCTTGCATCCAATCCCATCTCCCGCCTGTGGCAGAAACGGAAGCTGCAAAAGCAATATGCGGCGGCATACCGGGCGGCGGGAAAGACCGCCCAGGCCGGGAAAACAGCAGAGGCCACGGCAAAGGCGGCCAGGAAAACCGCCCAGGAGTCCAAGCGCACCGCCCTTTTCCTGAAACGGCATTGGAAGGGCGCGTTGATCGTGGGCGGCATCGGCCTTCTGCTGGTGATGCTGCTGGGCTCCCTGCAATCCTGTTCCTCCATGTTCGGCGGCGGGATGTCCAACATCATGGTGTCCTCCTATCTCTCCGAAGATTCCGATATGCTGGCGGCGGAAGAGGCCTACTGTGCCAAAGAGGATGAATTGCGGGAGTACTTGGACACCTACGAGGCCACCCACGACTATGACGAGTATCACTTCGACCTGGACGAGATCGAGCATGACCCCTATGTGCTGATCTCCATTCTGTCGGCACTCCATGAAGGAGTGTTCACCATCGACCAGGTACAGGGCGACCTTCAAACCCTCTTTGACAAGCAATACATCCTCACCGAAACCGTGACCACGGAGACCCGCTATCGGACGGAAACAAGGACGGACAGCGAGGGCAACACCTATACGGTTCGGGTGCCCTATACCTGGACCATCTGCACCGTCACGCTGGAGAACTTCGACCTCTCCCATGTGCCGGTCTATATGATGGGCGAGGAACAGCTTTCCCTGTACGCCACCTATATGTCCACCCTGGGCAACCGCCCCGATCTGTTTCCGTCCTCCGGGTATGTGAGCAAGTACATCGAGAACCCGCCCACCGCCTGGGAGATTCCCGCTGAATACCTGACAGACGAGCGGTTCAACACCCTTATCACCGAGGCGGAAAAATACTTGGGTTATCCCTATGTGTGGGGCGGCAGCAGCCCCAGCACCTCTTTCGATTGCAGCGGCTTTGTCAGTTATGTGCTGACCAACAGCGGCCTGTGTAATACCGGGCGGTTGGGCGCCCAGGGGCTCTACAACATTTCCACCCCGGTATCCAACCCCCAGCCCGGCGATTTGGTGTTCTTTGTGGGGACATATGATACCAACGGCGTATCCCATGTGGGCATCTATGTGGGCGACGGGATGATGCTGCATTGCGGCGACCCCATCCAGTATTCCAACCTGAACACAAGCTACTGGCAGTCCCATTTCTACGCATACGGCAGACCGCCCTACAACTGATGGAGGTGATGAAGCATCAATATGGTTTCCTACGGGGGCGGTGCCAACAGCACCGCCCTTTTGGTTGGACTGCACCAGCACCGTATCCCGGTGGACCTGATCCTCTTTGCGGATACGGGGGCGGAGCATCCCCACACATACGCCTATCTGGAGGTGATGGATTCCTGGCTGAAGGACCACGGGATGCCGCCCATTACCAGAGTGTATAAGACCACCCGTGACGGGAAACGGCTGACGCTGGAGGATGAATGTCTGCAAAGCTGCAGCCTTCCATCCATTGCCTATGGCTTCAAGCGGTGTTCCCTGAAACATAAGATCGGGCCGCAGGAAAAGTTCGGCAACCATTATCCGCCGTGTCAAAAGGTGTGGGCGGCGGGCAAAAGGGTGGTCAAATTCATCGGCTACGACGCAGGCGAGGGCTACCGCAGCGACAAGGTGCTGCTGGGAGACCTCGCCGACCGAAAATACAGCAAGTGGTATCCCCTGATGGAATGGGGGTGGACGCGGGACGATTGCATCCGGCAGATCGAGGCGGCAGGGCTGCCCCAGCCGGGAAAATCGTCCTGTTTTTTCTGCCCCAGCATGAAACCAGATGAGATCACCGCTCTGCGGGAGCAGTATCCCGATTTATTCCGCCGCGCCCTGGCGCTGGAGGAAAACGCCCGGAAAAACCTGAAAACAGTCAAGGGCCTGGGGCGGAACTATTCCTGGGGAGAACGATTTGGAAAGGAGTTTTGCACACATGGCAACGGTTGAGAAAATTCGCAAGGACATTGAAAAGGTGAAGGGGAAGATCTCCGCCCAGCAGAAGCGCCTTCGGGAACTGGAGGCGCAGCTCACCGAGGAAGAAAACCTGGAGATCGTCCGCATGGTCAAGGCGGTGCGCATGGATAACAAGGAGCTGACCGCCTTCCTGAAGGCCTATGCCAGCGGCCTTATCACCCTGCCCGACGGGATGATGGAGGCGGAGGCGGTGCCGGAGCCTGACGACAATATGGAGGACAGCGACCATGAAGAATAAGAAAGTGATCCGGCTGTTTACGGCGATGCTGGCGGTGGTCCTGTGCATGACCGCCTTCTCTGTCACCGCCTTTGCGGGCGGCGGGGATGGGGACTATTACACCGGGGAGCCCGCCGAGACGACCCGGGAACCCACCGAGGAACCCGCCACCGGGGGCATGGAGCCGGAGGGCAAGCCCCTTACCCCGGAGGGCAACGCCACGCTGGTGGACGACTATTACGGCGACAAGCAGCTTATCACCGTGACCACGAAAGCGGGCAACTATTTTTACATCCTGATCGACCGGGCCAACGAGGACAAGGAGACCGCCGTTCACTTCTTGAACCAGGTGGATGAAGCCGACCTGATGGCGCTGCTGGAGGATGGGCAGACGGAGGAAAAACCTGCGGTTTGTACCTGCACCGAGAAATGCCAGGCCGGTGCGGTGAATACTGCCTGTCCGATTTGCGCGGTGAATATGAGCGAGTGCACCGGGAAAGCGCCGGAGGTGGAGCCGGAGCCCGAACCGAAGCCGGAGAAGGAGTCCGGCAGCGGCGGCGCCCTGGTGCTGATCCTGCTGCTGGCGGTCCTGGGCGGCGGCGGAGCCTTCGCCTACATCAAGTTCATCAAGCCCAAGCAGGGCGCAAAAGTCAGCGCCGACCCGGACGACTATGAGTTCGAGGACGAGGAATACGAAAACGAGGACGTTCCTGAACAGGGAGAACAGGAGGACCAGAATTGAGCAAATTGGTGATCTGCGAAAAACCGAGTGTAGCAAAGAGTATCGCGTCGGCCCTGGGTGTCACATCCAGGGCCGATGGCTATTTTGAGGGCGGCGGCTGGCTCATTTCCTGGTGCATCGGGCATCTGGTAGGGTTGGCGGACGCGGCCGCCTACGATGACCGCTACAAGAAGTGGCGGTATGAGGACCTTCCCATCCTGCCCAACCCCTTCCGCTATGTGGTGTCCGAGGAAAAGACCGCCCAGTTCCACATTCTCCGTTCCCTGATGGAGCGCCCCGATGTGACGGAGTTGGTCAACGCCTGCGACGCGGGACGCGAGGGTGAGCTGATCTTCCGACTGGTCTATGAGGCCGCCGGATGTTCCAAACCTTTCTTCCGCCTCTGGATTTCTTCAATGGAGGACGCGGCGATCCGGGAGGGATTTGCCGATCTTCGCCCCGGTAGGGACTATGACCCGCTGTATCAGTCGGCGCTTTGTCGCCAAAAGGCGGACTGGCTCATCGGCATCAACGCAAGCCGCCTGTTCTCCGTCCTCTACCACCGCACCCTGAATGTGGGGCGGGTACAGACGCCCACCCTGGCGATGCTGGCCGACCGGGACAGCAAGATCACTCTGTTCCGCAAGGAGAAATACCATCATGTGCGTCTGGCGCTGGAGGAGGCCGAGGCGATCAGCGACCGCATTGTTTCCATGGAGGACGCCCAGGCCATCCGGGACGCCTGTGACGGGCAGCGGGCTGTGTGTGTATCTCTGGTACGGGAGAAAAAGACGGAGAAGCCGCCCAAGCTGTACGACCTGACCACCTTGCAGCGGGAGGCAAATCAGGTGTTCGGCTACACGGCCAAGCAAACCCTGGACTACGCCCAGTCGCTCTATGAAAAGAAGCTGCTGACCTATCCCCGGACGGACAGCCGGTATCTGACGGTTGACATGGCGGAGACCGCCTCCGTGGTCCTGCATCTGGCGGCACAGGTGCCGCCCTTCGACGCCTGCCCGGAGTTTTTCCCTGACGTTACAGTGTTGGTGAACGACAAGAAGGTATCCGACCACCACGCGATCCTGCCGACAATGGAATTGGAAAAGGCGGATGTCCCTGCACTGCCTGTGGGCGAGCGCAATATCCTTCTGCTGGTCTGCTGCAAGCTGCTGTGTGCGGCAGCGGAGCCTTTCGTGTATGAAGCGGTCACGGCCACCTTTGACTGCGATGACCACACTTTCACGGCAAAAGGAAAGCAGGTGCTTTCCCAGGGCTGGCGGGCCATCCAGGAGGTGTTCCGGTCCTCCCTGAAGGAGGAGCCGGAGGATGAAGAGGCCGCGGATGTCCTTCCGGCCTTGACGGAGGGACAGGCCTTTGAGCCGGTCTCCGCCTCCGTCACCGAGCACTTCACTTCACCCCCCAAGCCCTACACGGAGGATACCCTTCTGTCGGCCATGGAGAATGCAGGCAAGGAAGATATGCCGGACGAGGCAGAGCGCAAGGGCCTGGGTACCCCGGCGACCAGGGCGGCCATCATTGAAAAACTGGTGTCGAGCGGGTTTGTGGAGCGCAAAGGCAAGAACCTGATCCCCACAAAGGCAGGCGTCAACCTGGTTACGGTGCTGCCGGAGCTGCTAACCTCCCCCAAGCTCACGGCGGATTGGGAACAGCAATTGAACGAGGTGGCAAAGGGCGAGGCTTCGCCGGAGAGCTTCATGGACGGGATCAAGGCGATGACGGCGGAACTGGTGCGGAACTATTCCCACATTTCTGAGGAGGGGAAAAAGTTGTTCCAGCAGGAGAGGGAGGCAGTGGGAACCTGTCCCCGCTGCGGCAAGCCAGTCTATGAGGGTAAGAAGAACTTTGCCTGTTCGGACCGGGCCTGTCAGTTTGTCATGTGGAAGAATGACCGCTTTTTCGAGCAGCGCGGAAAGGCCTTTACCGCCAGGATCGCCGCCGCTTTGCTCAAAGACGGGAAGGCAAAGGTCAAGGGGCTGCGCTCCCTTCGTACCGGGAAACCCTATGACGGGACAATCGTTCTGGCCGACACCGGCGGGAAGTATGTGAATTACCGCATCGAGAAATAAGTATCGTGTCGTTCTTCCTTCACGGCTCTATCCAAGAGTGACTGATTACAGTATAATAAAGCTAATATCTTGCAGGGAGTGAATAGCCGTGAGGGATATGATCGCATACTGTGGGCTGGACTGTGAGAAGTGTGACGCTTATCTTGCAACCATCAATGACGATCAGGCATTGCGCGAGAAAACCGCAAAACTGTGGGCCCAGTTAAATCATGCGCCCATCTTACCAGAGCATATCAATTGTCAGGGCTGCCGCATGGATGGGGTGAAAACGGTGTATTGCGAAAACCTTTGCGGTATTCGCCAATGCGCCCTGCAAAAAGGCGTGAAGACCTGCGGCGACTGCGCTAAATTGAAAAGTTGTCAAATGGTTGGCGCAATTCTCGCCAACAACCCCGCTGCGCTGGAGAACCTGAAGGGATAGACTACATACCACAACAAAATAGCAGCTGCCGGTGACGGCACCGAGCGGGAAACCTGGAAAGGTTTCCCGCTTTTCTTTTACCCATTTTCAGAAAGGATGATGTCATTGAGCAAAAACGAACCCAATTTCATGGAACATTTGAAGCCGCTGCTCCCCGCAGACGGTGACGCAAGCGAACTGGAGGCGGCGGCCCAGACGCTTGCCGGACTTTCCCCGGAGGACCGTGACCTCCTGGCCGCTGTCCAGGAGTCGCCTTATCGCCTGACCACCCTGGAGCAGTTCCGGGAGTTCCCTGCCAACACCGAGTATTTTGTCCTGGAGCCCAACTTCAGCAAGGTGGAGGATGTGGGCTGGCGCTATCTGGCACAGCATTTGGACATCCTTCTGCCCCCGGAGCTGCTGGACGCCATTGATCCCGTTCCCTTTGGCAATCATGCCATGCAGGAGGAACAGGGCTGCTTCACCAGTAGAGGCTATCTCACCCTCTCCGGCGACGAGTGGGAGCATGAGCGCCCCAGGGAGAGGCAGATAGAGAAAAAGCCCTCCATCAAGGAACGGCTGGAGCAGAGCCGGAAGGAATGTGCCAATCAGAGCAAGGCGCAGCCCCATCGGGAAAAGCCTGCGCCGGAGCGATAAGGAGGTGTCGCCATGCCCCATTATGACTACGACAAAGATTATCCCTTTGCCGCCTTCATCACCAACCTGGGCAAGTACAACGAGGGCGCCCTTGTGGGCGAATGGGTGAAGTTTCCCACCACGGCGGAGGAACTGAAAAAGGTCTTTGAGCGCGTCGGAATTGGCGCAAAGGACGACTTTGGGCAGACCTATGAGGAATGGTTCATCACGGACTACGATTGCTATGTGAACGGCCTCTATGACCTGCTGGGTGAGTATGCCAACTTGGACGAGCTGAACTACCTGGCCTCCAAGCTGGACAACATGAGCCAGGATGAATATGAGCGGTTCCAGGCGGCCACGGAGATCGGCGACCATACGGGTAGCATCCAGGAGCTTATCAACCTGACGGAAAACCTGGACTGCTACGATGTTTACCCCGACATCCACGACCACGATGATCTGGGCCGGTATTACATCGAGGAACTGGACGCCATGCAGGTGCCGGAGCATCTGCGCAACTACATCGACTATGAGGCCTACGGGCGGGATGCATACGCCGCTCCAAAAGTGCAGCTTGACCGCAGATGATGGTGCATCACCACCGCTGGAATGGTGCACTGCTTCCGCGGAAATGGTGCATGGCGGCCGCGGGCGTG
>NZ_JACJLC010000007.1 GCF_016901955.1 Pseudoflavonifractor phocaeensis | reverse complement strand
GGCCCCCCGGACTACACCGCCGCCGACATCGCCCGGGAGATCGAGGCGGGCACCTCCACCTTCCCCGGTCTGGTGAACGAGGTCCAGCGGCGGCTGGGCAAGGTGCTGTCCACCGCCGATTTGAAGAGCCTGTACACCCTGTACGACTACCTGGCCCTCCCCGCCGAGGTGATCTGCCTGCTGGTGAGCTGGTGCGTGGAGGAATTTCAGCGGAAGTACGGGGAGGGGCGGATGCCCCGGATGAGCCAGGTGCTGAAGGAGGGCTACGTCTGGCAGCGGCTGGGGGTGGACACCGCCCAGGCCGCCGAGGCCCACCTGAAGCGGCAGAGCCTCTACCGCACCCGGGAGGGGGAGATCCTCAAGCTGCTGGGCCAGCGGCCCAGGCCCCTGGTGGAGAAGGAAAAGAAAAAGGTGGCCGCCTGGACCGACATGGGCTTTGCCGACGACGTGCTGCGGCTTGCCTATGAAAAGACAGTGTACAAGAAGCAGCGGATGGACTGGGATTACATGAACGGTATTTTGATGGGTTGGCACAAGAAGAACCTACATACCCTGGCAGAGATCGAGGCGGGGGACAAGCCCTCCCGTCCTGTGCAGAGCGCCGCCGGCGCAAAGCCCGCCATGCAGGACCATCCCGCCGCCCCCGGGGACGCCGACCGCCGGGTGCGGGAGGATCTGGAGCGGATGCGGGCCTTCCTGCGCCGGGAAAAGGAAGAGGAGGAATGAGCCATGGGATACGAGGCAATCGTCCTCCGCCGGGCCGCCAGGCGGCTGGAGGACCGGCGGAAGGAGCGGGCGGCCGCCCAGGCCCGCCGGGAGGCGGAGATCTACGCCCGGCTGCCCCGGGTGGCGGAGATCGACAGGGAGCTGAAAAAGACGGTATTTCAGATCATCGCCGCCTCCCTCCGGGAGGGGCGGGATCCCACCCCCTCCATCCAGGTCATCAAGGACCGCAACCTGTCCCTCCAGGCCGAGCGCACCCGGCTGCTGCTGGACAACGGGTACGGGGCGGACGCCTTGGACGGCCAGCCCGTCTGCCCCCACTGCAACGACACCGGCTGGGTGGGGGCCCGGATGTGTACCTGCCTGAAGCAGCTGTGCGCCCAGGAGCAGATCCGCGAGCTGTCCAAGCTGCTGGACCTGGGGGAGCAGTCCTTTGAGACCTTCTCCATGGACTACTACTCCGACCAGCCCTGGCCGGGGGAGGCGCTGTCCCCCAGGGAGAACATGGAGTTCATCTTCGACATGTGCTCCAACTACGCCCGGAAGTTCGGCCGGTTCAAGGTGCGCAACCTGTTCCTCTCCGGCCCGCCGGGGCTGGGCAAGACCTTCCTGTCGGCCTGCATCGCCCGGTCCGTGTCGGAGAAGGGCTTTTCGGTGGTGTACGACACGGCGGTGAACATCTTTGCCCGGTTCGAGGAGCAGAAATTCGCCCGGGACCGGCAGGACGTGGAGGAGGCCAGGGACGAGACCAAGCGGTACCTGGGCTGCGATCTGCTGATTTTGGACGACCTGGGCAGTGAGCTCACCACCCCCTTCGTCCAGTCCGCCCTGTACACCCTGGTCAACGCCCGGCTCATGGCCAACCAGCAGACAGTGATTTCCTCCAACCTGTCCATGGAGCAGGTGCGCCAGCGGTACACCCCCCAGATCGCCTCCCGGCTGGAGGGGGAATACCGGGTGCTCCCCTTCTACGGGGAGGATATCCGCCTCCAGCGGAAAAAAGATTTGTAACCCGGGCCGCTGCGGATGGTGTGAACGGACCTTCCCCCCACAAATGACAGATTTCCATTTTATTCTGTCGCCTGCGGGCGACAGAACTCTGCGAGGCTCCCTGTACGGGAGGTTTTTCGACAAGCTGACCTTCCCCCCATAGGGGGGAAGGTGCCCCGAAGGGGCGGATGAGGGGGCGTGCCGGTAGAAACACGCCGCCGGACGCTGCGCCGCCCGCCCACAAATATACAGCCGCCGCGGAAGCATATTCTGCGGCGGCTGTTTTATCATGCCTCTTTCCACTCCAGGTTCCGCCGGAGGGGGGCGGGCCCCCGCCAGGTGAAGGCCCGGCCGGCGTATTTTTCCCGGAACTGCCGGTTGGTGAGCCCCGCCAGATCGGCCCCGGTGAGGCCCTCCACCAGCCCCTCCCGAAACTCGGCCAGGGGGGTGAGAGCCGGGTGGGCGTTGTAGGGGCACACCCGCTGGCAGGTATCGCACCCCCACACCAGGGGGTGGGCCTTTACCAGAGCCTCCTGTTCCGCCGACAGCATCCCCTTCCGCTGGGTCAGCTCGGACAGGCAGCGGTCCAGGTCCACACCTCCTGTCCCCAGAGCCCCACCTGGACAGGCCGCCAGGCACCTGCCGCAGCCCACGCAGTCCGGCGACGAACTCCGCCGGGGGAGCTCCAGTACCGCGTCGGTAAGGATGGTACCCAGGAACACATAGGACCCGTAGGGCGGCACGATCACCAATCCGTTTTTCCCCCGCAGGCCCATGCCACAGCGCCAGGCCGCCTGCCGCTCGGGCAGGGGGGAATTGTCGGCGGCGGGCAAAAAACGGCTATTTTCGTATTTTTCTCGCAATAAATTACATATAGTATTCATTTTTTCGGGGACCACCAGATGATAATCCCGCCCCCGGGCGTAGAGGGACAGGTTGCCCACCCCCTCCCCGGCGTAGTAGGGAAAGGCGGCCACCAGCACCGTCTGTGGGTGGGGGCACAGTTCCTCCGCCTTTCCGATGGCCTCCGCCGTCATATCCTCCGCCAATTCCGAAAAAGGCAAGCCGCCCCAGGCAGCGGCGCCTGCGGCGGCAAAGGCCTTATCCAGCGTGGTCACGGTCATACTTGTCCAGGGCGTGCTGGGCCAACACCCCGTCGGGGATACAGGGCTCCGGACCGTTTTTCCGCTTCTGGGCGGTCTCACAGCCCTTCCCCGCCAGCAGCACCACCGCGGGCCGCTCCGCCTCCAGGATGGCGGTCTCCACCGCCCGCTCCCGGTCGGGAATGACGGTATACTCCTTGTTCCATTTCTTCAAAAACACCCCGATATCGGCGCAGATGGCCTCCACCTCCTCGGGGCCGGGGTCGTCCTCAGTGAGGATGATCCGGTGGGCAAATTCCCCGGCGGCGTTGCCCATACCCTCCCGGCGGTCGATGCCCTTGCCCCCGGTGCAGCCAAAGAGCACCGTCAGCTGCCGGTCCGGATATTCCGCCCGGACCGACCGCAGGGCGTTTTGCAAGCTCATGCCGTTGTGGGAGTAGTCCACGATCACCGAGATCTGGCCGTCGGCGCTGGCGTAGTGCTCCATCCGGCCGGGGACAAAGGCCCGCACCAGCCCCTCTTTCACCGCCTCAAAGGGAATGTCATAGGCCTCGGCCACGGCGGCGGCAGCCAGGGCGTTGTCCACATTGAACAGGCCGGGGGTGGAGATGGCCAGCTCCCCCTCGTACCGGGGGGTGCGGATGTGGAAGGCGATCTTGTCCCCCTCCTTCCGTACATTGGCGCCATATACCGTGGCGGCGGGGTCCTTCTGGGAGAAGGTGAGCACCCGCTGGCACTTGGCGGCGGCGGCAGCCACCTCGTCGGCGTGGTCGCAGTCCAGGTTGATACAGGCGGTTTTCGCCTGCCGGAAAATGAGCAGCTTGGATTGGAGATAGTCCTCCAGATCAGGGTGCTCAATGGGGGAAATGTGGTCCTCCCCGATGTTGAGGAACACAGCGCACTCCAGGTCCACCCCGATGACCCGGCCGTATTTCAGGGCCTGGGAGGACACCTCCATGGTGAGCCAGTCCGCCCCGGCCTGTACCGCGTTGGACAGGTGGCGCTGGAGGTCCAGAGGCTCCGGGGTGGTGAGCTTGGCGGGCTTGCGCTCCAGGCCGTCGTCGGTGACGATGGTGGACAGCAGGGCGCTCTCCCGGTGGTTCTGCCCGGCCAGCCAGGCGTCCAGGATGGATTTGATATAGTAGGCGGTGGTGGTCTTGCCCTTGGTGCCGGTGAGACCGGTGATGTGAAGCTGCCCCGAGGGGTGGCCGTAGGCCAGGTCGGCCAGCAGGCCCATGGCCTGACGGATGTCGGTGACCTCCAGGCAGGGCAGGGGCACATCGGGATAGACTTTTTCACTCACATACACGAAGGCTCCGCTGTCCATGGCCTGATGGAGATAGTCCTCCTTGAATTTGGCCCCCTTGCACACAAAGAGGGTGCGGGGGATCACCACCTGGGAGTCGCAGGACACCAGGGCCACCGGGGCGGTCAGGTCCACAGGAAGGGGCCTGTTGTCCGCCAGCAGATCGTGGCGCAGCAACAGCTGCACATAGTCGCCCAGGGGGCGGCGGTTGTCGGTCATGTTCATTCACCACCATGGTAAATTCAGAGTGAAGAGTGGGGAGTGGAGATGGCTCATATCGGGGCCAGTTCCTATCGGTGCGCCCCCTCATCCGCCCCTTCGGGGCACCTTCCCCCCTGTGAGGGGAAGGTCTGTTCGCGCCATCCGCAGCGGGGCGATCACCGCAACGGCGTATTTTCCAACCCATTCGTAGGGGCGGATATCAGCCGCCCGGCGGCCCGTCATCGCTGGTCGGTACGGCCCAGCAGATAGTCGGCGCTGACCCCGAAAAAATCCGCCAAAACGGTCAGGGTTGAAGCGGAGGGTTCCCGCTCCCCGGACTCATATCGCCGGTATGAACGATACCCTATGCCGGTCTGTTCTGCAATTTGTTCCTGATTCAGCCCACGCTCCTTCCGTAGAAGGAGGATGCGCTCCGACAAAATAGACATCTTCTCTCTCCATCCTCTTGACAGGCCCATTTGGGCCAGTTATAATTTATAGGACCAAATGGGACAATGTCAACAGGGGGTATTCCTATGAATGACTTGCTGCGGGTGATCTATGCGCATCTTTTAGACCATTTGAATCTGTCCGACCCGGAATACAGGGAAAATATGCGGTGCGCCGCCCTGCAATATGACAAGCTGCTCCAGACCCTGACCCCGGAGCAGGCGGCCCATCTGCGGGATTACCGGGATATGTCCGCCACGGCGGGGGCCCTGGAACAGGAGGCCCTGTTTCTGGCCGCCTTCCGGGCGGGGCTGCGTTTGGGGACGGCGGGCGATTGGTGATCGCCCCTACGGAAAACCCGCCACCGGCCCGGCGGGACGGTCACCCCGACAGCGGGCGGGTCTGGGACCCGCCCCTACGACACATTTTCCAATAGGTGCGTAAGGGGCGGATATCAGCCGCCCGGCGGAACGATTACCGCAATCCGGTGCGTAGGGGCCGATGTCCTCATCGGCCCGACGGGGCACCTTCCCCCCTGTGGGGGGAAGGTCTGTTCACACCAGGCGCAGCTTATAGCCGCAGGCGGTGATGCACCGCCGGGCCAGCACGTCCATGGCGTCCAGGTAGTAGTCAGGCAGGCCGTGGTAGGTGCGGTAGACGGACAGCTCGGTACAGCCCAGAATGGCGCTGTCGCAGCCGGTCTCCCGGAGCCACCGGTCTATGAGGGTAAATTTCTCCCGGGAGCCCTTTTCCCCCCGCTTGATCTCGTCGTAAATGATGCTCATGACCAGCTTCTGGATCTCCGCCGGGGGGGCCACCCCCAGCAGGTTCCGGGCGGCGCACTCCCGCTGGTACACGCCGGTCCGGACGGTACCGTCGGTGGCCAGGATGCCCACCTTCCGCTTTCCCGCCGCCGCCAGCTCCCCCACGGTCTCCCGGGGCATATGGATCAGGGGGATGGAGATCTCTCCCTGGAGCCGGTCGGCAAAGTAGTGGGAGGTGTTGCAGGGGATGGCCAGCACAGTACAGCCGCCTCCCTCCAGCAGCCGGGCCCCCGCCAGCAGCCGCTGGTAGCAGCCCTCCGTGTCTCCGCCCAGGATGGCGGCGGTGCGGTCGGGCATGGAGGTGTCGCTCCAGATCAGGGTGGGCAGGTGCTCTTGGTCGCAGGCGGCGTCGGTCTTGTCCAAAATACGCTGATAAAAATCCTGGGTTGCCTGGGGGCCCATGCCGCCCAAAATACCAAGTCGTTGCTCAGGCATATCAGTACCTCCCGCCATATCCCGGCCTGGGGCCCCTACAAGCGTTTTGGCCCCAGGCCAAAACCTTGATGCCGGGGCAATTCACTTGCCCCGCGCAGATCAAATCATCGGGGTCCCCGCACGGCGCAAGCCGGGTGGGGCGGCCCATGCCGCCCAGAATGCCAAGGCGTTGTTCCATTATCTCACCTTTTCCATACAAGAGGCGTACCAGCCCGCGTAGCTGTGCTGGATCTTTCGGATCCGCAGGGAGCGGGTGAGGCCGTTGTCCGGCTTGTAGAACAGGGGGTTGACCACGGCGTTGGCCCGTACCAGGGCCTGCATCTCCTGATGGTACTGGGGGTTGACGTAGTCATAGGCCACCTTGGGAGGGATGACCCACCACAGGTGGCGGTTTTTTGTGATGGTCAGCTCACAGGGTTTGCCCAGCACCACGTCCTCCACCAGGTATTTGGCCAGGTTGTACCCGGCGCCGGTGACGTAGTAGTTGGACCGGCCCTGGCGGCAGTTGATCTCAAAGGCCTTGCACTTGCCGTCCCGCTGGTCGTACTTGATGTCAAAGTTGGAAAATCCGGTAAAATGGATGGACTCCAGGAAGTATTTCAGCTTCTCGCACAGCTCGGGCTCGGGCTCGGTGATGATGACGGCGTGGTTGCCGATGGCGTGGGAGGTATGCTCCTCCAGCAGCACGTGGCCCACGCACATGAGGCGCACCTTCCCGTCGGCCCCGGAGTAGTTGGTCACCACCCGCATGAAGCTGTCATCCCCGGGGATGAAGTCCTGGATGATGAGGGAGTCCTCATACCCGGCGTTGTAGATGTCGTCAATGACCTGGTCCACCTCGGCCCGGGTCTGGAGGACGTAGGCCTTCTTCTGGGTGGGGAAGCGGTGCTTCCAGTAGGTGTCCGACTCGGCGGGCTTCACCACGAAGGGGCCGTCAAAGGGCAGGGTAAAGCCGTGGCCCTCCCCCTTGTGGTAGACGTAGGTGGCCGGATGATCGATGCCGTACTGGTCACACAGCTCGTAAAACTTTTCCTTGTGGATCAGGGTCTCCAGCATGGACAGCTCCACATAGGGGGCGATGACGTTCTCCGGGTAGTTGGGCAGGTTGGCGGAGATGGCGTTAAGGTAGTTGTCCCCACAGCCCAGCACCAGGATCTTCTTATCGGGGTGCTCCCTGGCCACCTCGGTGACGTGCTCCAGCACCTTGTCCACCCGGTCGTTGTTCTCCCGCACCCGGTAGTCGATGATCTTGCTGCCGGCGCACACGCTGGAGTGGTACATGCCGTACACCACCGAGTGGACGCCATAGGCCTCGTGAAAGGCCCGGGCCATGCTGTAGGCGTTGATGTCCGCGCCCAGCAGCACGGGCACAAATGCAGTTGCAGCCATTCTAAAATGCCTCCTGAAAGGTGATTTCATACCATTGCTCGCCCAGGGGGATCACCCGGGCGGCGTAATGCCCCGCGATATAGGCCGCCTGGCCCTCGGTGAGCCGCAGCTCCCGCCGGAGCAGCTCTTCCCGCCAAAAGCACCGGGAGATCAGCTCCTCCATGCCGGGGTCGGGGGCGGTATCGTAATTGGTCATATCTCTCTCCTTCTGGGCGGCCCCAGGCCGCCGGAAACGGGGCGGGCGATCAAAGGTCGCCCCTACGGAAGTGCAGCCAGCCGGTGCGTAGGGGCCGGACACCTGGCCGGCCCCATGGTGCTCAGCCCGCGGTCCGCTTGACCTCGTAGACCCCCTGGATCTGGCTGAGCTTGTTGATGACGGCCACCAGCTCGCTCTGGTCCTTCACCTCCAGCACGATGTGGATGGCGGCGTAGCCGTCGGGGAGGGACCGGGCGGACAGGTTGGTGGTCTTGGCCTTCATGGCGGACAGGGCCATGGCCACGTCCAGGGTGAGGCCGTCCCGGTCCTTGGCGGACATATCCAGGGAGGTGCGGTAGGAGGCCAGCTCGCCGGTGGCCCAGGATACGGGGATCCACCGGCCCGCCTCCTCGGGCTTGCGCTTTTCCGGGGCGGCGTTGGGACAGTCCGCCCGGTGGACGGAGACGCCAAAGCCCCGGGTGATGAAGCCCACCACCGGGTCCCCGGGCACCGGGGTGCAGCACCGGGCGAACTTCACCAGGCAGTTGTCGATGCCCTCCACCACGATGCCGGACTGGTCGTGCTTGCCCACCTTCACGGGTACCGGCGACATGGCGGCGTTGGCGGGGTAGATGGGCTGGTCCTGCTGGGCCGCCTTTTCAGCGGCCGCGGCGGCGGTCTGGCCGGCCTGGCGGTTGAGACGGGTCATCTCGTCCTTCACCCGCACCACCGCCTTCTGGGCGGACATGCCGCCGTAGCCGATGGCGGCATACAGCTCGTCCATGGTGCCGAAGCGCACCTTTTTCAGAATAAAGGGCCGCACATCCTCAGCGGTGATGGCGGCCAGGGACAGGCCGGAGTGCTTGAGCTCCGATTCAAAGGAGGCCCGGCCGGTGACGATATTCTCCTCCCGGCGCTCCCGCTTGAACCACTGGCGGATCTTGTTGCGGGCCTCGTTGGATTTGCAGATCTTCATCCAGTCCCGGCTGGGTCCGTGGGCCGACTTGGAGGTGATGACCTCCACGATGTCCCCGTTCTTCAGCTGAGTGTCAAAGGTGACCATGCGGCCGTTGATCTTGGCCCCGGTCATATGATTGCCCACGGCGGAGTGAATGTTGTAGGCAAAGTCGATGGGGGTTGCCCCGGCGGGCAGGTTGATCACGTCCCCCCGGGGGGTAAAGACGAACACCTCGTCGGAGAACAAATCCACCCGCATGGTACGGACGAACTCCTCGGCGTCCACGTCCTGCTGGCTCTCCAGCAGCTTGCGTACCCACTCGAAGGCGGACTCGGTGCCCAGCTTGGCGTTGGCCATGCCCTGCTTGTACTTCCAGTGGGCGGCAATGCCGTATTCGGCGGTGTGGTGCATCTCCCGGGTACGGATCTGCACCTCAAAGGGGATGCCGTTGCGGCCAATGACGGTGGTGTGGAGGGACTGGTAGCCGTTGGGCTTGGGGGTGCCGATATAGTCCTTGAAGCGGCCCAGCACCGGGTTGAACAAATCGTGGATCACGCCCAGCACATTATAGCACTCGGGGATATCCTCCACAATGACCCGGAAGGCGTAGAGATCAAAGATCTCGTCCATGGTCTTGTTCTGAGTGTACATCTTCCGGTAGATGGAGTAGACGTGCTTTACCCGGCCGTAGATGGTGCAGTGGATGCCCTCGGCGTCCAACCGTTCCTGGATCTGCCGCTGGATGGTGGCCAGGAACTCCTCATGGGCGGCGGAGCGGGCGGCCAGCTCGTCGGAGATCTCCTTGTATCCCACCGGGTCCAGATAGCGCAGGGAGGTGTCCTCCAGCTCCCACTTGATGCGCTGCATGCCCAGGCGGTGAGCGATGGGGGCGTAGATCTCCATGGTCTCCAGCGCCTTTTCCTTCTGCTTCCGGGGGGACTGGTACTCCATGGTGCGCATGTTATGGAGCCGGTCGCACACCTTGATGAGGATCACCCGGATGTCCTTGGCCATGGCCATGAGCATTTTGCGCAGATTCTCCATCTGCTCCTCTTCCTTGGAGGTATACTGCACCCGGGTCAGCTTGGTGACCCCCTCCACCAGGTCGGCCACCGGAGCGCCGAATTGCTTGGCGATCTCCTCATGGGTGACCCCGGTATCCTCGATGCAGTCGTGAAGAAGGGCGGCAATGATGGAGTCGGTGTCCAGCTCCAGCTCGGCCACGATCTCGGCCACCGCCAGGGGATGGGTGATATAGGGGGAACCGTCCTTCCGCAGCTGCCCGGAATGGGCGTTGTCGGCGAAGGTGAAGGCGTTGTACAGCCGCTGGGTGTCCAGGGCAGGGTTATATGCTTTGATCCGTTCCTCAAGAGCCTGATAACGCTCCAGGATGGGGTCCATACAGGGCACCTCCTGTCCAAAATAAAGATAAGGTCCGACGGGCGGCTGACAGCCGCCCCCGCGCGGGGCCTTTAGGGGGGGTGATCCATCGCCCCTGCCGCCATATTATCCGCGCATGCCCCGGAGCCGGCGGAGGATCCAGGAGTCCTCCAGATCCACCTTGCCCTCTACCCGCCGCAAGGCAATATGGAGGTGGTCGGTGGTGTGCTTGAGCTGGATGAGTCCCCGCTCGTCGAACACCGCCAGACACACCAGGGTGCGCATGACGGTCTCCCGCCGGCCGGCGGACCGGGCAATGTTCCGGGCCAGCCGGGGGGCGGTCTCCTCCAGAGGGAACTGTCCGGCGTGGCCCTGGAGGTAGCGCCACAGCACCACGAACTCCTCCCGGGTGGGCAGCAGGGCGGCGGCTTCCCCGGGGGTCAGGGGCTCTCCCCGGCGGAATTTCTCAAACAGGGCCCGTTCAGCCTGGGCCCGGGTGAGGGCGGGGCGCAGGTCGCACACTTGCAGCTGCACCGAGCGCCAGCCCCGATATTCGTTGATCTGAGGGGTAAAGGCCACGTCCACCCGCTCCCCCTGGGCCACCCTCGCCTCGGCGGCGGTGGTGGAAAAGAAAATGGCGTCAAAGGACCGGCCGGCGGCTGTCAGCTTCAGCTTCAGGTGCTTGCCGCCCCCCACCTCGCTGAGGGCGGACACCAGACAGCCTGGCAGGGTGAACACCGGCTTGGGGTTGCCGGAGCCAAAGGGTTCCAGCAGATCCAGGCCCTCCACCCCCTCCAGGGTGAGCACCCCCGGGTCCTCCAGCTGGCAGTCCACCTCCAGAGTGGACACCATCTCCGCTCCGCCGGTGAAGGCGCGGACATAGTCGTTCATGGCTTTGGTAAAGGCGGGAATGTTCTCCTCCCGTATGGTAAAGCCTGCCGCCAGGGCATGGCCCCCAAAGCCCTCCAGCAGGGGGGCGCAGTGCTCCAGCGCGGCGAAAAGATTAAAACCGGCAAAGGAGCGGCAGGAGCCCTTGCCCTTGCCATCCTGCAAACAGATCATGAAGGCGGGGCAAAAGTATTTTTCCGCCAGCCGGGAGGCCACGATACCCACCACTCCCTGGTGCCAGTGGTCCCCCGCCAGCACCAGCGCCTGCCGCTCCTCCGGGGGCGTGGCGTCCGCCAGGGCGTGGCACTCGGCCAGGATCTGGGCCTCGATGACCTGCCGCTCCCGGTTGAGCTGGCACAGCTGGGCGGCCAGCTCCTCTCCCCGGACGGGGTCCTGGGTGAGCAGCAGCTCGGCGGCCAGGGAAGCCCGGCCCATCCGGCCCGAGGCGTTGAGCCGGGGGGCCAGCACATAGCCCACCGAGATGGAGGTCACTGGCTTTTCCTCCAGCCCCGCCTGGCTGAGCAAGGCCTTCAGGCCAGGCCGGGCGGTATGCCGCAGCCGCTCCAGCCCCAACCCCACGATGGCCCGGTTCTCCCCCGTGAGGCGCATCACATCGGCCACGGTACCCACGGCGGTCAGGTCGCCGTACCGCTCCAGCAGCTCTCCCTCCCGATCCGGCCCCGCCAGGGCCAGAGCCAGCTTGAGGGCCACCCCTACTCCCGCCAGGGACTTGAAGGGGTAGGGGCAGTCAGGCCGGTGGGGGTCCACTACCGCCAGTGCCTCAGGCAACTGCTCCTTACATTCGTGGTGGTCGGTAATGATGAGGTCCATTCCCACCGCCCGGGCATGGCGGGCCTCCTCCAGGGCGGTGATGCCGCAGTCCACCGTCACCACCAGGGACACCCCGGCCTCATGGAGCGCGTCCAGGGCGTCGGTGTTCAGGCCATAGCCCTCCTCCAGCCGGTCGGGGATATAGGGCACCGCCCTTCCCCCTTCCCGCCGGATAAACTCCGTGAGCAGGCAGGTGGCGGTGATGCCGTCCACGTCGTAGTCTCCGTAGACCGCCACGGTCTCCCCTCGCTCCAGGGCCAGGGTCAGCCGGGCGGCGGCCTTGTCCATGTCCTTCATGCGGAAGGGGTCGTGGAGGCCCTCCTGCCCGCTGTTCAGAAAGGCAAAGGCCTTCTCCGGGGTATCCAGCCCCCGGGCGCACAGGGTGAGGGCCGCCAGCGGGGGCAGGCCGGCCGCCTCCAGGGCGGCGGCTTTGGCGGGGTCCCAGGCCGCCTGCTTCCACTGATGATATTTCACTGGCGGTCCCTCCCCCCATTAAAATTACCCTTAATTATAACAAATGCTCCACCCTGTGACAAGGGGTTGGAATGAAAGCGGCCAACAAAGAACGGCGGCACGCGGGCGATAACGGTCCGCCGGACAAGCACACCCCATTTCGTAGGGGCGGGTCCCAGACCCGCCCGGCGGTACGTAGGCGGCAAACGGTCCGCCGGACAAACACACCCCCGTTTCGTAGGGGCGACCTGTGGTCGCCCGGCGTTCCGTCCCCCGCCCCGTCACGGCGGCCGCCATGTATGGCGGCCCTACGGACAAGGACCGACGGCGTAGGGGCGGATGCCCACATCCGCCCGGCCCGGTTTCCACCCGGCGCCCCGGCAAAAAGGAGGGCCTGCTGCCGCGGCAGCAGGCCCCCTCCTCAGGGCTTACTTACAGTCTCACCACCAGAGTGGCCACGAACTGGGTATTGGAATAGCTGCCGTAAAGCTGCACGCTGTCGCCCAGCTTGAGCTGACCCATAGTCAGGGTGGCTCCGGCCACGGTGACGATATGGGCGCCGGACAGATCAGCCACCAGGGGGTCGCCGCTGCTCAGCTTGAGCAGCAGGGTCATTTTATCGGTGTTGACCTCCAGGACCGTGGCCTGGAAAGTACCGGCAGTGCTGGCGGACTGGGCCTGGACGGAGAGCACCTCATCCCCGCTGACCACCAGGGCCACCTGATCCCCCAGCCGCAGGGCGCTGGCGGTGGTGGTCACCCCGTCCCGGGTGACCGTGGCGGTAACGGGCACCCGGTAGGTACGGGTCTCTCCCACGCTGTCGGCCACGTCGATGGTCACCCCGGAGCTGTCCTGGACCACCCTCTGGATGGTGCCCGAGGCATTGGCCTTCTGGGCGGTGAACTCCAGGGTAGTCACCTTATTATATCGCACCGTCACCGTGACGCTGTCCCCCACCCGGATCTGCTCCAGGGTGCCGGTCTTGCCGTCCCGGAGAATGGCGGGCAGGTCGCTCATATCCAGCGGGAAGCTGATCAGCTCCCCGTCGGCGGTGCGCACCTCCAGCACGGAGGTAAGATCATACGTCATGGATGCCACAGTGCCCCGGGTGACCACTGAGGCGGGGTAGGCGTCAATGAGCACCACCCGGTTGCCCACCAGCTGGACAGTGGCAAAGCTGCCGCTGGCCAGCTGCTGGAGGGTAATGTCCAAGCCGTTGTACTTCACTGACAGGTTGTTTCCCCCCAGCTCATAGCTGGCGGTAGCTCCGGTGCTCAGGCTGGTGAGGGACAGGTAGGTGGGGTCGGAGCCGTAGACGCTGGCCACCGAACCCTGGAGATAGTCGGACACTGTCTCCACCGCCAGGGCGCTGAGCTTGTTGCCCCCGTCATTTTCCACCGTCAGGCGGACGTATTCCCCCACATAGGCAGTGCTTACGACTCCCTCCGTACCATTCACCGTCACCTTGGCGCCGGTAGGCAGCAGGTAGCGGGAGGCGGCGCCGTTAAAGGCGGTGACCACCAGGCTGTATCCCCCGCTGGTAGTCTCCAGGCTGGTCAGGATGCCAGCAGTCTCCCGGGTCCCTCCGGACAGCTTCAGCTCCGCCAGGTGGCCCATACCGTCCACCCAGCACTGGGCGTCGGTATAGCCTCCCAGGGGGTCAATGAGGACCTGGCCTCCCACCCGCTCTCCCACCTGGATCTTGGTGAAGCGGTCGATGGGCAGGGTCATGGTGGCTCCGTCCACCAGAAGGGTCAGGCTGTTCTGTGCAATGGAGGTCACCGTGCCGGTAATGGACTTCAGGGCGCCCCCCAGCCGCACCGAGTGGAGGGTGCCGTCGCTGTTGGTGTTCACCCGGATGTACTGTCCCTGCTTCAGGGACACGGGGGTGGTACGCATATTGTTCTCATAGATGGGGGTCTCGGTGGTGATGGTCACCGTGGCGCTGCCGGTGAGATTTCCGGTGTAGGACACGGAATAGCTGCCGCTTCCGGTGCTGGTGACGCTCTGGATCACCCCGCCGGACCAGCTGTAGCTGGTGTAGTCGGGCAGCTCGGCGGAGATGCCCTGCCGGTCCATAAAGTCAATGGCCCGCCGGAGCATGGTAGCCATCTCAGCCCGGGTCAGCTCCCCCTGGGGCATGAATTGATTGGATTCGTTACCCTTGACCACCCCGTAGGTGCTCAGCAGATAGACATAGGGCTGCAAGGTCTTGGTGATGGCGGGCACGTCGGCAAAGTTCATGGGATAGCTGGTCAGGCTGTTGGCCAGAGGGGCCAGCTGCATGGCCCGCACCAGATACATGGCCAGGCTCTCCCGGCTGATGGATTTCAGCAGGGCCCCCGATTCACACATGGACTCCAGCTCATAGGGGGTGATGATGCCGGTCTCCAGGCATACGGCCATCTCCTCCGCCGCCCAGCTGTACACCGACTCGGGCAGGGTCTGGCCCAGGTATTCCGCCTGGCTGGCGGCGATCTTGGCCTTGTCGGCGGCGGACACGCCGGTGGCCCGGGAGCAGAACAGCAGGGCCTCACAGGCGGTCATCTTCCGGTCGGGAGAAAAGGTGGTGTTGCTGGTGCCCTTGACGATGCCCAGTCCGGCCAGGTACTCCACATCCTCCCTGGCCCAGTGGCCGGTCATGTCGGTGAAGCTCACCGCCCCCGCCGGCGCCACCAGCAGGGACAGGGTGAGGACCAGGGCCAGGCAAAGGGCGGCCAATCGCTTCGCTCTCATAGGTGTTCCCTCCATCCGCTGTTATAGGTTTCCATAAGTCCCTTCCATTATAGCGGTTTCCAACCTGAAATGCAACCTAAACCGCTTGCATAGCAAAAGAGCCCGCCGCGCTCAAGCGCGGCGGGCTTTGGAATAATTTCGTCAGAACTTGGTGCCCCCGAATTCATGGAAGGTGAGGTTTTTGTTGCGCTCCTCCGTCCAGTTGATGGCCCACTGGGAGCCAAAGAGGAGCAGCTGGTTGCCCTTGTAGTCCTCCACCAGCTTGGTGTCGGTGCCCAGGTTCAGGTCCTCCTCCTTCACCGGCTGGCCGTCCTCGGTGTCGATCCACCGCAGGTACTCGTAGGGCAGACCCTCCATGTAGAGGTCCACGTTGTACTCGTTTTTCAGCCGGTACTCCAGCACATCGAACTGAAGGGTGCCCACCACGCCTACAATGACCTCCTCCATGCCGGAGTAGGGGGTCTTGAAGATCTGGATGGCGCCCTCCTGGGCGATCTGCTCCATGCCCTTCAAAAACTGCTTGCGCTTCATGGTGTCCAGAGAGCGCACCCGCTTGAAGTGCTCGGGAGCAAAGGTGGGAATGGGGTCGAATTTGAATTTCTTGGCGGCGGTGCACAGGGTATCGCCAATGGAGAAGATGCCCGGATCGAACACGCCGATGATGTCCCCGGCGTAGGCCTCCTCAATGATCTCCCGCTCGGCGGCCATAAGCTGCTGAGGCCGGGACAGACGGAGCTTCTTGCCCCCCTGGACGTGGTAGACCTCCTTGTCCGCCTCGAATTTGCCCGAGACGATACGCATGAAGGCGATCCGGTCCCGGTGGGCCTTGTTCATGTTGGCCTGGATCTTGAACACGAAGGCGGAGAAGCTGTCGTCCATGGAGTCAATGACCTCGTCTCCCGCCTTCCGGGGCAGGGGGGCTGTGGTCATCTGCAAAAAGTGCTCCAGGAAGGGCTCCACGCCGAAGTTGGTGAGGGCGGAACCGAAGAACACGGGGGAGAGCTTTCCGTGGCGCACCCGGTCCAGGTCAAACTCGGCGGCTGCCCCGTCCAGCAGCTCGATCTCATCGGTGAGCTGCTGATGGAGACGGCTGCCGATGAGGTCGTCCAGGTTGGGGTCCCCCAGCTCCACCTCGGTGGCGGTGGCCGTCCTGGCTCCTCCGTTGGAGGTGAAGTGGATGATCTTCCGGCTTCCCCGGTCGTACACCCCCTTGAACTCCTTGCCGCAGCCGATGGGCCAGTTCACCGGGTAGGTCTCGATGCCCAGCTCGTGCTCCAGCTCCTCCAGCAGCTCGAAGGAGTCCCGGGCCTCCCGGTCCATCTTGTTGATAAAAGTGAAAATGGGGATGTCCCGCATGGCGCACACCTTGAACAGCTTCCGGGTCTGGGCCTCCACGCCCTTGGCCCCGTCGATGACCATGACGGCGGAGTCGGCCGCCATCAGGGTGCGGTAGGTGTCCTCGGAGAAGTCCTGGTGGCCGGGGGTGTCCAGAATGTTGATGCAGTAGCCCTCGTACTGGAACTGCATAACCGAGGAGGTAACGGAAATGCCGCGCTGCTTCTCGATCTCCATCCAGTCGGAGGTGGCCGCCCGGGTGTTCTTCTTCCCCTTGACCTGCCCGGCCTGGGCAATGGCTCCGCCGTAGAGCAGGAATTTTTCCGTCAGCGTGGTCTTGCCGGCGTCAGGGTGGCTGATGATGGCAAAGGTGCGCCGGCGGTTTATTTCAGCTTCATATTGTGACAAGGTATTGTCCTCCTTGCAAAAAATTCAACGGGATAGACGGGCGACCACAAGGGTCGCCCACGTTTACGGCGGGCTGAGGCGGCGCACCGCCGCCGGAATCTCCGCAAAGGCATGGACGGCGGGCACAGCATGGTCGATGACGCCAAACCCGTAGGCAGCGTGGAGGAAGGGCACCCCCGCCGCCGTGGCGGCGTTGCAATCCCCCTGGGTGTCCCCGATGTACAGGGGGTGTTTCAGCCCGTTGCGGGCCACCACCAGGGCGATGTTCTCCGCCTTGGGCTTGCCGGTGCGGCCGGGGTTTTCAAAGTCGGTAAAATACTGGCCCAGTCCGTGGGCCTGGAAAAAGGCCTCGATATATCCGGCCTGGCAGTTGCTGACGATAAACAGGGGATAGTCCGCCGACAGCTCCCCCAGCGTCTTCTCCACCCCGGGGTAAAGAATGCCGCCGTGGACGGCCACCCAGCTGTTTTCCGCCTCCATCAGCTCCTCCTCCATAGCCGCCAGAGTCTCCGGCGGCAGCTGGGGCAGCAGCTTGCGGAAAATGTCGGGCAGGAGCATTCCCATGCAGCCGATGAGCTTCTCCCGGGTAAGGGTCCCGGCCAGAGCGGGATCATGGGCCCCCAGCACCCTGTTCCAGGACAGGCAGATGCTGTCCACCGAGTCCCACAGGGTCCCGTCCAGATCAAACAACATTCCGTCAAACACGGCAAGCGCCTCCCAAAATCACATGCTTTAATACTATATCATACCCTCCGACCCCATTTCAAGTAGCCCCCCAGGCCTTTTTGCCCAAAAAATGCCGCAGCCCGCTCTGTCAACGGAGCGGGCTGCGGCATGAAAGAGGGAATGGGGAACCTCAGGCGGTCAGCGCCTCCCACCGGGCGGCAGGGGCAGCAGAGCGGCAGGACAGCTCGGACACGGCGGCACAGGCTGCCATCCAGGCCTCCTCGCCGGGCAGCTCCATCCAGCCCCGAAGGGCGGCGGCCAGCCGGTCGGCCTGGTCGGCCAGCCCCCCCGCCAGGCGGCGGCCCTGGGCGGTAAGATGGATCTTGCCGTAGCGTTCCTTCTCCACCAGCCGCTTTTCCACCAGGATGGACATCATGCTGGTGACCGAGGCCCGGGACACCTCCAGGGCGGCGGCCACGTCCTTGGAGGACACCTCCAGCCGCTTCCGGGACAGGTGGTAGATGGTGAGCAGGTAGCGCAGGTTGGTGTTGGTCAGCTCCATGGGATACTCCTTTCTAAATGCTGGGTGGACGTTTGCGGCAGACGGGGCCCACGCAGTCGTCCTTGCGCCTCCTGCGGTTTGTCCCCTGTCGGTAGGAAGCGGTCACAAAAACCGCCAGAATAAGCAGGCTGATCAGAATGGTGGAAAGCATCGGACCGTTCCTTTCATACAACGGATTACTGGCGGCAGCTCGCCAGGTCAATCTGTGGTTAGTTCTCGCTAACCCTGTGCGGCTTTAAGTTTATACCAACTAACCACTCTTGTCAATCCCCTTTTTTAATATTTTTCCACCAATACCTGCGCCTTGACTCGTACATAAGTTTTGTTATAATAAAACTATCTCATATGCGGAGGTGTCGTCTTGTGAAACAGGTCAAGATCACGGTGTTGCGCAGGCAGCTCTATGCCGATCTGATTGAGCGTTATTTGACAGAGCCGCCGGAGGAATGTATCTGCGATTTCTTCGTGGAAGGGGATTCTTTTCTCTATACCGGCGGAGCGGAAATGCCCCCCGGCTTTTGCCCCTGGGCCTGGATCGATATTTACCGCACCGTCTCCGCCTTGTCCTGTGGGGCAACCTACACACCCTGGCAGCGGAACGAGGGCGCCTCAGTAGTATGCTGTACCGACGGTATCCGTCCGGTCAGTTTTCTGTTGGAAGCGGTGGAGCCTGCCTGAGCGCAAAACCGGGCGGCCCACAAGGGCCGCCCGGTTGGCGTTTCAGATCAGGTCAGGGAGTGGCTGAGCACACCGGCCCAGGACTGGGCCGCCCGGCTCTCCGGCGGGGTGCCCTTGAAATCCCGGTCAAACCAGTGGGGCACCGGGGTATCCGCCCAAATGGCCTGGAAAAATGCGTTGATCTGGCGGGTGGTCTCCTCCACCGCCCCCTCCAGCAGCCGGTCCAGGTCGGCGCTGCTCTCCAGGGATGCGGGGTGGGGGGTCTCGCTGAGGGCCACGTTTTTGGCGGACTGGATGGGAAGCATCCGGCTCACCGCCCCGATGACCTTTCCGGTGGGGCGGCCGCAGGAGCGGGCAAAAAAGCTGAGGTACCAGCTCATGGCCCGGTAAGCCCGGCGCATCTGCCGGGGCGTAGCGTGGGTGTAGGCCTGGGCGGCGGCCCCCCACACGGGGCTGCCCTTTTCCGGGGCGGAGGGCAGGTGGGCCCTGGCGGTGGAATCCAGGCCATCCTCCTCGATGAGCATCCGGTCAAATTCGCTCTCCATAGCCATGTGGGAGATGGGACCCTCGGCGGCCCGCTCGTCCACGTAGCCGTGGCAGGCGGAGTCCAGGGCCAGATGGCACAAAAAGCCCGCCCCGTAGCCAACGGACATGGGCACCTGATCCTCGATGGCCTGACGCAGGCGCTCCACGGCGGGCAGGGCGGAATTGCGGTGCATCCGCACCCCTTCCCGGCGGACGGCGTTGGGGCGGATGGGCTGATAGAAAAACAGAGGGTCCGGGCCCAGGCAGCCCAGGTCGAAGGCTTCACGCTCCGCGTCGATCATCCGGGCCAGCTCCTGAGGCAGCCCGTCCAGTACCTTGTCTCCGAACTTCAGGTGAGCGTAATAATTAGGCATGTTTCTGCTCATTCCTCCTAACCGCAGTCCACAGAGTTCCATTCTATGTTCCCATTATAGCAACCTGCCGGGAAAAGAGTAAAGCGGAAGTTTGCACCGGAGTTATCCACTTTTCCACAGACTTTTTCACCGCCTTTTTCCGCCCTCCCCCGGGAAAGCCCCGTTTTCTCCACATCTACTCCCCGGTTTTCCCCGGTTGTTACGGTCTGCGAATCAAAATTTTCGGCATACCAACCCATTGACAAGACAGCAGGGGCAAAAAAGCGGGGCTGCCGCGCAAGCGCGCGGCAGCCCCGCTGGGGTGGGTATGGAGTTAGGAGAAGGAGATGTTGTAGATGCCGTAATCCACAGCATCCCAGCTGTAACCTTCGCTATTGGTAATCTCAATCTTGACGTTGGCGGCCCGGTTCAGGGGGACGGTAAAGGTCTGGGGGTACTGATCCCAGCCAACGGTGTAGCTCTTGGACAGCACGCCGTCCAGGTACACGTCCACAGCGGCGTTCCGGTCCTTCTTGCCGTCAATGTGGCCCACGGTGAAGGTCATGGACTGATACTGGAAATTGGTGTTCCAGAGGGCATAGCCGGGGTCATCCTGATCGCCATAGAGGTAGATGCCCTGGGTGATATTCTGGCCGGAAATGGTCATGTAGCTTTTGTGATCGGTGCCGTCATAGATTTTGCTGTAGCTTCTGTTGATCTGATAGGGGGGCAGCTTGGTCATCCAGTTGACGGCCTGGCCGGGCACGTCGCCCACATAGACGGTGGCGGTGCTGCCGTCCCAGGCAACCTCCTTGTCCAGGGCCTCGCCGATGGCGCGGACAGGCAGATAGGTGGTGCCCTCACTGGCAAAGGGCTCTACCACCTTGCCGTTGGCGTC
Source organism: Pseudoflavonifractor phocaeensis (assembly GCF_016901955.1). Classification (GTDB taxonomy): domain Bacteria; phylum Bacillota; class Clostridia; order Oscillospirales; family Oscillospiraceae; genus Flavonifractor; species Flavonifractor phocaeensis_A. The sequence goes on along the minus strand of NZ_JACJLC010000007.1, from coordinate 47,913 downwards.
CTTGGGGGTAATCTCCACCCCGTCCACCACGATCTTGATGCCCATGTAGTTGGCCTCAATCATCTTGGTGGTGACGGTGCTGGCGGCCACGGCGGTCCCCACCAACAGGACCAGGGCGGCGGCGCCGGCGATCAACCGGGTACGCAGGGTTCTCTTCATAACAGGGTTCCTCCTTGTTCAGACTTCTCCCCCGGTTCCGCATCCTCAGGGGAGGGTATTCCAAAACGGCCCCGGCCGGTCTGTCAGGGCCCGTTTCAGACCACGGGCGGAGCTCCGCCCTTTCAGCTTCCTTTAGTGTATCACATTTTTTCCCGTTTCGCCAGACCATTTTTTCGTATACGTAAATTATCTCTCAAATAGTGTGGAAAGGGGCCGCCGGAGTTGTTCCGGCGGCCCCTTGCGAAACGGATTCTGTTGTAGGCTGGGCTCAGCCGCCCAGGTAGGCCTTTTTCACGGCCTCGTCGGCCAGCAGCTCCTTGCCGGGGCCGGTGAGGGTGATGCGGCCGGTCTCCAGCACGTAGCCCCGGTCGGCCACACTGAGGGCCATGCGGGCGTTCTGCTCCACCAGCAGGATGGTGGTGCCCGCCTGGTGGAGGCGCTTGATGATGTCGAAGATCTGCTCCACCAGAATGGGGGCCAGGCCCATGGAGGGCTCATCCAGCATGAGGATCTTGGGGTTGGACATCAGCGCCCGGCCCATGGCCAGCATCTGCTGCTCGCCGCCGGACAGGGTGCCGGCGATCTGCCGCCGCCGCTCCTTCAGCCGGGGGAACTGGTCGAACACCCGCTCCAGGTTGGGGGCGACGGTAGAATTGGCCTGGGTAAAGGCCCCCATCTCCAGGTTCTCCTCCACCGTCATCTGCTGAAAGACCCGGCGGCCTTCGGGCACCTGAGCCAGACCATGGGCCACCAGCTTGTGGGCGGGGACGTTCTGGATGGGCTTGCCCTCCAGCTGGATGGAGCCGGTACGGGAGCGCAGCAGGCCGGACACCGTCTGGAGGGTGGTTGTCTTGCCGGCACCGTTGGCCCCGATGAGGGTGACGATTTCCCCCTGGTTGACCTCGAAGGAGATGTCCTTCACGGCGTGGATGGCGCCGTAGTACACGTTGATATTTTTTACTTCAAGCAGCGCCGCCATGGTCATACCTCCTTCTGATCGCCCAGGTAGGCCTTGATGACCTCCGGGTTGTTCTGGATCTCGGTGGGGGTGCCCTTGGCGATGATCTGCCCGAAGTTGAGCACGCAGATACCCTCGCAGATACCCATAACCAGGCTCATGTCGTGCTCGATGAGGAGGATGGCGATGTTGAAGGTATCCCGGATCTTGACGATATTCTCCATCAGGTCGGCGGTCTCAGAGGGGTTCATGCCGGCGGCGGGCTCGTCCAGCAGCAGCAGGGAGGGGTTGGTGGCCAGGGCCCGGACGATCTCCAGCCGGCGCTGGGCGCCGTAGGGCAGGGAGCCGGCCTTGGCGTTGGCCAGATCCTGCATGTCAAAGATGCTCAGCAGCTCCAGGGCGCTTTCGTGGGCCAGCTTCTCCTTCTTCCAGTAGCCCGGCAGGCGGAACACCCCGCTCCACATGGGGTAGCGGATGTGGTTGTGCATGCCGATCTTCACGTTGTCCTCCACGCTCAGGTTGTCGAAGAGACGAATGTTCTGGAAGGTACGGGCAATGCCCGCCCGGTTCACCTGGGCGGTGGACATATTGTGGGTGTCCACCCCGTCCAGCAGGACGGTGCCCCGGGTGGGCTGGTACACCTTGGTGAGCAGGTTGAACACGGTGGTCTTGCCGGCGCCGTTGGGGCCGATGAGCCCGGCGATCTCGGTGCGGCCGATGGCCATGTTGAACTCGTTGACGGCGGTGAGGCCGCCGAAGTCGATGCCCAGGTGCTGGCACTCCAGGATGGGGCTCTTGTCCACGTCCCGCTCGGGGATCTTGTTGACGCTGGGCACCGGCACCAGCTTGGTCTCAGGGCGCTTGGACTTACTCATGGCCCACTCCTCCCTTCTGCGCGGCAGCCTTGGGCTGCCTGCGGAATTTTTCCGTCAGCCGGGTGAAGTAGCCCCGGAGCACCGGATTGTTGGTGGCCAGCATGACCAGGATGAGGACGATGGCGTACACCAGCATCCGGTAGTCGGAGAACTCACGCAGGGCCTCAGGCAGCACGTACAGCACGGTAGCGGCGACGACCGACCCCCAGATGTTGCCCAAGCCGCCCAGCACCACGTACACCAGCACCAGGATGGAGGTATTGAAGTCAAATTGGGCGGCGGTGATGGAGGAGTAGTTCAGGCCGAAGAGAGCGCCGGCGGCACCCGCCAGAGCGGCAGAGATGACAAAGGCCATCAGCTTATACTTGGTGATGTTGATGCCTACGCTCTCGGCGGCGATGCGGTTGTCCCGCAGGCCCATGATGGCCCGGCCCGCCCGGCTGCGCACCAGGTTGAGCACCACGATCAGGGTGATCATGACCAGCACAAAGCCGGCGGTGAAGGACGCGATCCGCTCGTTGCCCGCCGCGCCCTGGGCGCCCTTGATGATGGCAAAGCCGTCCTCGCTGAGCCCCAGGCTCTGGACGGTCTTGGTGCCGTCGATGTTCAGGGCAATGTGCAGGCCGTTTTTGTCATAGCCCACCAGCAGGCAGTTGATGAGCTCCTTGATGATCTCGCCGAAGGCCAGGGTGACAATGGCCAGGTAATCGCCCCGGAGACGAAGCACCGGAACGCCCACGATCACGCCCACCACAGCGGCCAGCAGAGCGCCCAGCACCAGGGAAATGACCAGACGGACCACCGGGTTGGGGATAGAGCTCTGAAGGCTCATGGAGGTAATGATGCCCGTAAAGGCGCCCACACTCATAAATCCGGCGTGGCCCAGGCTCAGCTCGCCCAGGATGCCCACCGTCAGGTTGAGGGATACCGCCATACACACATAGCAGCAGATGGGCACCAGCATACCGGTCATGGACCGGTTGAGCATCCCCTGGGACTGGCAGATGCTCACGATCACAAACGCCAGAATGACCCCCAGATAGGTGGCGTAATCCACCTTGTTGGCGGTTTTCATTTGCTTAAAATACTGTCCCAGTCCTCCGGAAGACTTCTTGTTCTGTTTCATCTGGGCCACCTCACACTTTCTCGGGCACATACTTGCCCAGCAGGCCGGAGGGCTTCACCAGCAGCACCACGATCAGCACCGCGAACAAAATGGCGTTGGACAGCTGGGTGGAAATGTACGCCTGGGCCAGGGCCTCAATGATGCCCAACAGGATACCGCCCAGCATGGCGCCGGGAATGGATCCGATACCGCCAAACACCGCGGCGGTAAAGGCCTTGATGCCGGGCATGGAGCCGGTGGTAGGCTGGAGCACCGGCGAATAGGAGCACAGCAGCACGCCGGCAATGGCCGCCAGGGCCGAGCCGATGGCAAAGGTCAGGGAAATGGTGCGGTTGACATTGATGCCCATAAGCTGGGCCGCCCCCTTGTCCTCCGAGCAGGCCCGCATGGCCTTGCCCATCTTGCTCCGGCCGGTAAACAAGGTCAGGCCGATCATAATGACCACACAGGCCGCCACCGTCAGCAGCGCCACATTGGAAATACGCAGCTGCCCGTCAAACAGGGACAGCTGTCCGCCAATCACAGAGGTAAAGTTCTTGGGATTGGCCCCAAAAAGCAGCTGAGCCGCGTTCTGGAGGAAGTAGCTGACGCCAATGGCTGTGATGAGCACCGCCAGTGAGCCCGCCTGCCGCAGAGGACGATAGGCCAGACCCTCAATGATCACGCCCAGCACCGTGCACACGATCATGGCCAGCAGCACCGAGACCAGAGTGGCCACGCCCACCGCTGTTCCGGAAGGGTTGTCCCCCAGCAGCTGGCCGGTGGCGTAGGTGGTAGCGTAAAAGGAGACATAGCCGCCCACCATAATCACATCTCCGTGGGCGAAGTTCAACATTTTGGCAATACCATACACCATGGTATAGCCCAGGGCGATAATGGCGTAAATGCTTCCCATGCTGATTCCGTTAATCAGGTAGAGCAAAAATTCCATAAGCTCTGACAACCTCTCTTTCTCTTTTATAGCAGAAACCAGGGCAGGACCCGACGGGGTCCTGCCCCGGTTTCTGCCATAGAGCAAAAGCGGATAGAAACAACAGGGGGCTGCCGGCAGAGCCGGCAGCCGTACCTGTCTGTATTCCCATTACGGTCCGATCTGTCAGGGAGTCACATAGGTGCCGCCCTCGATGACCACGGCGGTGGGATCCTTGGACACGGCGCCGTTGTCATCCCAGGTCATCTCGGAGCCGGCGCTGGTCAGACCCACAACGGAGAGGTCGCCCATGGCGGCGATCAGGGCATCGCAGATCTCCTCGTTGCTCATGTCTGCGGTAACACCGGCGGCCTGGATGGCCTCGTAGACAATATACACCGCGTCATAGGCGTCAGCGGCAAACTGATTGGGGATCTCGTCGTTGTGGCGGCTCTTATACTCGCTGACAAAGTTCTGAGTGGCCTCGTCCTCCGCGTCGGCGGAGAAGGGAGTCAGCAGGTACACGCCCTCGGCCAGGGAGGTGTCAAAGCCGGGCACGGTGAGAATACCGTCCATGCCGTCCACACCGAAGAAGGTGGGCTCATAGCCCATGGCGTTGGCCTGGGTCAGGATCACGGAAGCGGGAGTATAGTAGATGGGCAGGAAGATCATGTCGGCACCGGCAGACTGGGCGCTGGTAAGCTGATTGTTGAAGTCGGTCTGGGTGGACTCGTTAAAGGTGCCCTCGTAAACGATCTCCATACCGCGGGTCTCGGCCTCGGCGGCAAAGTTGTCCCGGATGCCCTGGGAATAGGGATCGTCGTTCTTGTAGATGATGGCGATCTTCACGTTCTCGAAGTGCTCGTCAATGTACTGCGCGGAACGGGAGCCCTGGTTGGAGTCGGTGAAGCAGACCTGGAACACATTGTCGTTGCCCTCGATGACGTCGTCACCGGAGGCGGAGGGGGTCACGGTAAACACCCGGTCCTCATAGGCCAGGGGCACCACGGACAGAGCGGGGCCGGAGGTAACGGTGCCCACCAGCACCTGCATTCCCTGATCCATCAGGTTATTGTAGGCGTTGACGGAGGTCTCAGGATCATGTACGTCGTCGGCGCTGATCAGCTCAAACTGGACAGCTCCGCCCAGAGCGTTGATCTCGTCCACAGCGATCTGCGCCGCGTTGAGCACGTTGGTGCCGTAGATGGCGGCGCCGCCGGTCAGGGGGCCGATGACGCCCAGCTTAAAGGTACCGGAAGCGGAGCCGCCGCTGACAGGGGTGGTCTCCTCGCTGCCGGCGGGGGTGCTGCTGTTGCCGGACGGAGTATTGGCAGAGCCGCCCTCGCCGCCGCCGCAGCCGGCCAGCATGGAGAAGCTCAGGGCACCCGCCAGCGCAAGAGACAGGATGCGAGACTTTTTCATTTCTAGTTCCTCCTTTGAGAAGTTGTTGACAATTATATGCGCGTCAGGCAAAATTGTCAACCTGCAATCTGTACAACGGCCCCCTGTTTCCAGGGGGCTGTTGTGTATATTATGAACATTTTATGAACGCTAAAAAACAATTTCAGATGATAAGTCCGCCGTTGGGGGCCAAAATCTGCCCGGTAATAAAATTTGCCCCCGGAGAAGCCAGATACCACAGGGCCTCCGCCACCTCCTCCGGCCTACCGGTCCGGCCCAGGGGAGTCTCCTCGGCCAGGGCGGCCAGGTCCTCCGCCGTCAGATTGGCGTTCATTTCGGTATCAATGACCCCAGGTGACACACAGTTTACCGTGATCCCCGAGGGACCCAATTCCTTGGCCAGTGCCTTTGTAAGCCCTATGACAGCGGACTTTGAGGCGGAATAGGCAACCTCGCAGGACCCTCCAACCTGTCCCCACATGGAGGACAGGGTCAGGATCTTCCCCGCCTTCCTGTGGATGAAGTGAGGCAGGGCCGCCCGGATGGTATAAAACATCCCGTCCACGTTGACGGCGAACATCCGCCGCCAGTCCTCATCGGTCAGATCGCCGAACAATTTCTGCTGGGCAATGCCGGCGTTACATATCAGAATGTCAAGTTGACAAAATTTCTCCAACACATTGTCAACCATTTTCCCCACTTGAGCGGGGTCGGACACATCGGCCTGTACCGCCATGCCCCCCAGCTCCGCCGCCAGGGCCTCCGCCTGTTCCCGGGAGCGGCAGTAGTTGACCACCACCTTGTCCCCTCCGGCGGCAAACCGCCGGGCGGCCGCCGCCCCAATACCCCGGCTGCCACCGGTAATGAGCACCACACGTCCCGCCATGGGTCTCCCCTCCTTAAAATAAGAATCATATTTCGCCTGCCGCCCGTCTGGGGGAAGGCGCATCGCCCCATGTCCTCCAGTATACCAGCCCCTCCCAGGGATGAAAAGGGAAATTTCAAAAATCGCTTGACAACCTCCCCGCTTTTCGCTATAATAGTCCATGCTGTTCGGACGATTAGCTCAGCTGGTAGAGCATCCGCTTGACGTGCGGGAGGTCACAGGTTCAAGTCCTGTATCGTCCACCATAAAGCCACACCAATCTGGATATTTTAGGCGGAACGCTTAGAGTATCAGAGGGTGTGGCTTTTTTATTTTTAAGAAATTTACGTTTTGAAAAAAAGATATTTTCGCGGTATTCTGGGGCGTCGGAAGGGCCTGCCCCTGAATTGCCTCAGTTTCCGAGCTCCGATAGGGATCAGCGCCCTATTTGAACACATCCGGGGCGCAGAAATCCGAAAAAATGATATACAAAAAACAGTGCGCCGGTTTGTTGGTTTTGAAGCGGCCGGGCGGTTTTATTTAGCCAAGGAAACTACCAAATCAATTTATAAGTTAGAGGGTAGTGTCAACAGGTCCCTTATTGTCCCTTATCGTGGGTCACGGTAAAATCAAAAATTGCAACAAAAAAGCCTTGAAAACCAAAGTTTTCAAGGCTTTTTGGAGCTGCTATCCGGATTTGAACCGGAGACCTCATCCTTACCAAGCGGCTTTGGAACTTTTTTCTAACTATTTTTCGTACTTTATAGCGATATACACTCCGATCTGCTTGCTTTCCGCCACTTTTTGAGCATCCTGTTTCCGTATACTCCACATCGCGCTGTGGCTGAAAATGTGGTCAAAAGCGCCTCCCCTCTTTTGCCGGCGGCACGTCCGCCGACAAAGTGGGGAGGCATTTTCTGCCCGTCTGCGTTGTAATTTTTGGAGGGAAATAACGTAATCCATTTATGCCGGAGGCAGCTCAAAATTTACGGGACAGTAAACAATATGAGCTACCCTCTTATTCCACCCCCGCAATTGCCGCGGCCTCATTCTGCCGCTCCTTCGCAGCCTCCAGGTCGTCGAAATCCCCCAGCGCCCGCAGATCCACATGGGAGGCGTCCACCCCCGCCCCCGGATTCGACTCCTGCTGGGCCAGGGTGATGGGGTAGTTCCCCTCCAGTTGCCCCCGAATGCTCTCAGAGCGCAGGCGGCACACCTCCAGCAGCGTGTCCACCGCCAGCAGATGATCCTCATAGGAGCAGAAGGCGGTGGGATCGACCTCCACATAGGGAACGATCATGACCCGTGCCTGCCGGATGACTGCCTCATACCGGCCGCTCTCGAAATACTCCGAGAGCAGTTGGCCGAAATAGGCGTGGTACCGGGCAAAATAGTCTCTGTTTTTCATCAGATTGTGATACAGAGGCCGCTCCAGCATGACCTCCCCCCGGGCGGGGGTGTTCACCGGCCAGTTGATCAGCACGTCAGGGTCCCGGACGGGATTGGTCATGCCCAGGGCATAGGTGCCGAAGGCTAAGTTGTAATCCCAGGGCAGGATGGAGAGTACCCCGTCCTCCTCGTAGAGGAAGTAGTTGTGGCCGGTATGGCCCAGGTAACTGTCCCAGTTCATCACAAAGACCTGCACTGTAAAGTATCGCAGCACCTCGTTCACGTTGACCGCCGTCTCCAGATTTTCGCCGGTAGACAGCACCCGCAGGGCCTGGATCAGCCGCTCCCGGTCCGCCCCGTCCGTGTCAAACTTGGCGTTGTCAAAGATGTTGGGGTAGCGGTCTGGGTCATCGCCAATGTACCGCAGGGCCACGTCGGCGTTCTCCGCGTTCAGGGAGCGGTAGTCCGGCTTATAGAGCGCTCCGTGATCCGGGCCGAAATTCCGCCGGGCAAAGGCCTCCTCCGGCTCCTCGATGGCCAGAAACAGCCCCCAAGGCTGACCGTTCACCGTCACCCAGGCGTAGCTACACAAGGGCACCGGTACCTCCATATAGTCCATCATGTCGTAGACCAGGTACGTTTTGAGATAACTGTTGTCCTGAAAGGAGGCGTCCAGGGAGAACTTGTCCAGGCCATGGTAGTTGCCCCCGTCCACATAGTGGTCGAATTCCAGCTTCAGACTGTACCGGGACAGGCCGTACTCCTCCGTCAGCCGGAGGGAGTTGTTCCCCTTGGCCCGCAGGCCCACCTGGTAAAACTCCTCCCCGTCGATGACCGCGGTGCAGGGGATATACTCCTCCGCCGGGGCGTTTTCGAGGAAAGCCGCCCAGTCCTCCACCCGCAGGTCCACGGTGTGGACCCGGCCATCGTCAAAGAGGCGGGAGGCGTACCCGGGCGCGGCGCTGGCGGGCCGGAGGCCCAGAGCCTCCCCGAAGCAGAGCAGACCGGTGAGGACCAGGGCCAATAGGATGGCCCCGCCGCAGATAAGATCGATATGCCGGTGGCGGATCATGGCCTCACCCCATGTAGTCCCCGTTGTAGGAGACCAGCACCACGTTCCCCACGCCCTCCATGGCCCCCAGCTCATTGACGAACTCCGTGTCGGCATCCCGCAGGCGCACCTCGTAGTTCAGCTCGATCTGGCCCGGGGCCACGCTCTTGCTCTTCAGATTCAGCCGCCGCACCCGGGCCTCCACCAGGGCGCGCACCTGCCCCTCCACATCCTGGTCGGCGCAGTGAACCACCAGGATGTAGGGGGACTCCCCGTTCTTCTGCCGGGAGAACACCAGCAGCACCACCCCCACAAATAGGCTGCCCACCACCGCCAGGGGGATCAGCCCCGCCGCCAGCACGATGCCCGCCGCGATGGCCCAGAACAGGAAGGCGATATCCATGGGCTCCTTGATGGCGGTACGGAAGCGGACGATGGACAGGGCGCCCACCATGCCCAGGGAGAGGACGATGTTGCTGGTCACCGCCAGGATCAGCAGGGTTGTGATGAGGGTGAGGGCGATGAGGGTCACCCCGAAGCTGGGGGCGTACATGACCCCGGCGTAGCATTTTTTATAGGCCAGGAAGATGAACAGGCCCAGGCAGAAGGCCAGCGCCAGGGCGATGGCGGCGTCCGGCAGGGAGACCGCGTCCAGCCGCTCCAGAAAGCTGGATTTGAAGATGTCCTGAAAGGTGAACGTGGGCATGGCAGCCACACCTCTTTTCTTCGTTCTCAGTCAAACCGCCGGCACAGGGCGTATTTGGAACAGGCCCCCGCCCGGCGGCCCGGCGTCTGGACGGCCAGCCGCACCAGGTCGGGGAGAAAGGCATCGTACTTGACCTCCAGTACCGTCACCCCCTCCAGGGGCCTGAGGGGAAAGGCTCCTGGGGACAGGAAGCCGGCGCTGTCCCCGCAGGTGCGCAGGTCCCGGTCCAGGGTCACCCGGACGTTTCCGGGGGCGTACAGGAATGCCTCCCGGTCATAGCACACCACCGTCCTGGGCCGCAGCAGCGTCCCCCGGAGCTTGTGGTACAGCTCCGACAGCAGGGGCTCCCCCCGCTCCAGAAGGAAGGCGTCCTCCCCGGAGAGCAGCCGCTCCGCCTCCGACCAGGTCAGGCGGGCGGACCGCTTGCCGCACAGGCCGTTCACCTTAAATTTTTTCTCCAGCTTGAGAAAATCCGGGCGCTCCCCGTAGTACCGCAGGCGGAACTTCTCCCGCCGGTCCACCCCGTCCAGCTTCTCCCGGAGGGCGGTATCGTAGGGGGTGTCGAAATACAGGCTGGTCACCCGGTAGGAGCCGTCCGGCCCGGCGTGGCCGTCCCGGGGAAAGAGCTTCCCCAGCCTGGAGGCGAGCACCAGATCCTCCTGGGGAGAGATCTGGTGCTTGACCTCGTGGCGCAGGCGGAGGGGCTCAGTCGTCCCAATCGTCGTCCCAGTCGTCATCGTCGTCCCGGTCGTCGTAGTCCGTGTCGTCCCAGCCGTCGTCATCGTCGTCCCAGTGGTCCTCGCCGGTGGGGTCGCCGTACCAGTCGTCGTCATCGCCCCAGTCGTCGTAGTCGGTGATGCCATCGGCATTGGGGCCGTAGTCGGTGTCGTCGTAATCGGTGATCCCGTCCGCGTTGGGGCCGTAGCCGGTGTCGTCGTAATCGGTGATGCCGTCGGCGTTGGGGCCGTAGTCCGTGTCGTCGTAATCGGTGATGCCGTCGGCATTGGGGCCGTAGTCCGTGTCGTCGTAATCGGTGATGCCGTCGGCGTTGGGACCGTAGTCGGTGTCGTCGTAATCGGTGATTCCATCATTGTTGGGGCCATAGTCCGTGTCGTCATAGTCGGTGATCCCGTCGGCATTGGGGCCGTAGTCGGTGTCGTCGTAGTCAGTCACGCCGTAATCGGTGATCCCGTCGCTGCCCGGGCCATAGTCGGTGTCGTCATAGTCCTGGAACTCCGCGTCCATCTCGGTGACCTTGCCGGTGTAGGCGTTCACCTCATACTCGTACTCCACGCCGTCCAGGACGAATTCCACCTCGTACTCCCCGTCGTCCAGGTCGTACTCCTTCTCCACAAACTGCAGATCGTCCCGGCCCAGCTGGGTGGAGAGGATGCTCTGAGCGGCGGAGGCGTTGATGTACCCCTTGTCCCCGTAGGCGTCGTCGTAGTCGTCTTGGTCCAGGGTCACGGCCTGGGAGCCGATCTGGTCGGTCTCCACCACCAGCCGGACCGCCTCGGCCAGTTCGTTCAGGAACTGGTCATTGGGGTAGACGGAGCCCCGCTCCAGCTTCAGGATGATGTTCTTCTCGTGGCCGCCCACGGTGGCGTCGAAGTAGCCCAGGGCATTGATCTCGTCCACCAGCTCTCCCACCACCTGGGTACAGGGCCGGCCCTCATAGCCGGTGTAGGAGGCCAGCAGGGTCTGGGCCTCCTGGTTGCGGCCGGTGAGGGCCACCACGTTGCCCAGATCGTCATAGTCCATCTCGATCTCCGGGTTCACGCTCAGCAGGACGGTGCCGGCCACGCCGCCGCTCTCTTCCAGGAGGGGGGCGCTGGTGCCGGGGGTCTCGGGGAGGGACGCCGTGCCGGCGCCGTTCCCGCAGGCGGTCAGAGTGGTCAGGGCCAGGGCGGCGGTCAGGGTCAGGGCAAACCATTTGGTGCGGATGTTCTGTTTCATTTCATTCATCTCCTTGAAAAGGGTGTTTGGTTTGTGTGTTCTGCTTTTAGATTACGGAGCCGCTGCCGAAAAACCGGGGCCTGGGAAAAACTTTTTTCCTCTTCTTCGGCTGACACAGGGAGGATACGGCGGCCGGTCTCCAAAACCGGGGCCGCGGCGGAAATTTTTCTGCGTTAATCGTCGTCATCCCGCTCTCCGTCATCGTCGCCATCATCATCGTCATCGCCGTCCCAGTCGTCGTCATCGTCGTCCCGGTCATCGCCGTCATCCCGGTCCTCATAGTCGGTGTCACCGTCCACATAAGGGCCGTCGTCGGGAGGTTCATAGTCGGTGACGCCGTCGCTGTAAGGACCGTAATCCGTATCCTCATAATCGGTGACCCCGTCGGCGTTGGGGCCGTAGTCCGTGTCATCGTAGTCCGTGATCCCCGGGTCGGCAGAGGGGACAGGGGGCGCGGAGGGCGCCGGCGTGGGCTCCGGCACAGGCTCCGGCGTGAGGTCCGAGGTGGGGGACGGCGTGGGGCTGGGCGGCGCCACCGGGATCACCACCTCGGTGGCCGGTTCCTCCTCCGGCGCGGGGCCGATTTGGATCACGATGGTCTCCCCGTACCGCTCCTCCAGATCCTCCCGGGCCGCCTGTTCCTCCCGGGCCTGCCAGTCGGCGTCGGCGCTGGTGACCGTGATGGACACCGTCTCCCCGCCGGAGAGGTAGCCCATATCGATGGCCCGCTCCACCAGCTCCCCGGTCACGTCCTCCCGGTCCTTGCCGCTGTATTCGTAGCCCGCAATCAGGCTCTGGCCGTCCTCATTGAGCCCCTCCAGCTCCAGCACCCGGTCGGTGCGGCTGAGGGTGAGCTCCACATCCGGGTTGATCTGGATGCGCAGGGCGCCGTAGGGGGTGAAGTTTGGCTGGTAGTAGCCAAAGAACACCAAGCACAGACAGGCGGCCAGGCCAGCCACGCCGGACAGGGACTTCCACAGGGCGGGGCGTTTTTCCCTGGGGTGCCGCAGCTCCACGATGTCCCGCACTGTGTCCCCCACCTGATAGCGCAGGTTGGCGGCCTTCAAAAAGCGGCCCTCCTCGTCCAGCACCACCGCGTAGGCCGGATGCACCTCCATGACCAGATAGCTCACGCCTCGTCGCCCCCTCTCTTGGGGCCCACCTGGCACAGGTGGCCCCGGATGATCTCATAGCCGTTGGTGAAGGCCAGCAGGATGGCCACCAGGTACTTCCGGTGCCGCTCCATGGTCTTCCTGTCGGTGCCGGAGCCGGCGGACAGCTCCCCCATGGGCAGCTTGCCCGTGTCCTCCACCCGTTTCAGCAGCTCCGGCTGGGTCCGGGCGAAGTCCAGCACCCGGCGGCAGGCGGCGAAGGTCCGCTCCTGCCGGGGGCAGTTGTCCGCCACATCGGAGAAGGTCAGGCCGAACTGGGCCAGCTTCTCGGAAAACTCCTGGATCTCCCGCCGGCTGGCGGTGCGCACCGCATAGTCCCCGGCGTGGTCCACGGTGTCGGGGATGGTGTCCAGCAGCTCGCCGCCGTCCTCCTCCCCGCCCAGGGGGGTGTGGAGGGAGATCACGTTGCCGTGGCGCTTCTCCGTCCGGTAGTGGTCGATGAGCCGGTTTTTAATAGCACGGGCGGCGTAGGGCAGAAAAGCGCCCCGGCTCTTCTCATAGGCCAGCACCGCCTCATAGAAGGCCAGCATGGCGATGCTCAGTTCGTCCTCATGGCCGTTTTCCGGGGCGGTATGAAGAAACTTCACCGTCTCCGAGCGGATAAAGCCCATGTACTGACGGATGAGGGCGTCCGCCGCCTCCGAGTCCGTCTTGGCCGATCGTACCTGGGAAACGATGTCGTGCTCTGTGCGCACCATTGCCATCCCTCCATCCCCCTCCGGCAGTAGGATACGGACACGCCGCCGGATTTTCGGGGTCACAGCAGAAATTTTCAAAGGGTAGAAAACACTATTGTAAAGTTTAGCGGCTGCGAAACGGAGGCGCGACCGTCTGGATGTCAAATCTTTGTCAAATGTATGTAAAGAAACGGATGGGGCGGTTTTGTGTTCCCTTGGATGGGTTGCGCGCCAGGGTTCTTCGTGGTAGGATGGAGGCACGCACACAGAAAAGGAGCGCGCGGGATGAAACAGATCTTTTCTTTCGGTTTGACAGCGGCGCTTTTGCTGGCCTGCCTGACCGGCTGCGGCGGACAGGCGGGCGGCGCCGCGCCCGGCGGGACGGCCCCCTCCGGCGGCCAGACTCCCCCGGCGTCCTCCGTTCCGGAAACGCCCGCCGGCCAGGGGCAGACGCCGCCTGTGTCCCCCGACCCGGAGAGGGGAGTCGCCGCCGGGGAGATCAGCCGGGAGGAGGCCCTGGCCATCGCCCTGGACAATGCGGACGTGCCGGAGGGCGACGCCTACAACATCAAAAACGAGACCGACAGCGACAATGGCATCCCCATCTATGACATCGAGTTCGAGACCGACTACGGCGACTACGACTTTGAGGTGGCCATGGCCGACGGTCGCATCGTTGGTGCGGACTACGAGGTGGACGAGGAGTGGCTGGACGCTCTGGACGGCAGCCCTGTCACAGCGGAGGAGGCCGCTTCCATCGTGGCCGGCAAGGTTTCCGGCGCCAGTGCGGCGGACGTATCTGTCTGGGAAGAGTCCGGCGACGGCCGGGGGCGTTACGAAGGGGAGCTGTTCCTGGACGGCATGAAGTACGAATTTGAGATTGACCCGCAAACTGGAAAAATCTTTGATTGGAATGCCGATCTGCGGGACTGACCGTCGGCACATAAAAACGGCGGGGAGAAGGCACGTCTGTCTTCTCCCCGCTGCTTCATTCTGTTGATTTTTAGGACGGTTCCTTGGGCGGGAATCCCAATTTGGCTTCCAGTTCCCGCGTTTTTGCCGCCATCTCGTGCAGCGCCATGGACGGCGTTTTTTCCTGTTTGGTCACTATCTTAACCAGGATTTCGGCCAGGATGGACGCATTCGTCCGCTCCAGCAGCTCCATCGCCCGCTCCAACGTTTGCCCGGAGAATCCGACCTTTTCCAGCTTCCGGCGTTCCTTATCCAAACGCTTCATGGTCTTCACACCCCAATTCGCCTGGTTATTTGGTGAATTGGGACAGGGCCAGCAGCGCCTGGGCAGTCTGCACCCGAGTGGCTGCCTGGCCGGGGGCCAGCGTGTCCAAGGAGGTCGCGGTGAGCACGCCGGCCTCCACCGCCCAGGTCATGGCCTCCGCAGCGTAGCCGGCGATCTGGTCATAGTCGGCGAACTCCCGGACGGCCATGCCGCCCTGGGCGGTGTCATAGCCCTCATGCCGGGCGTAGCGGTAGAGCATGACCGCCAGCTGCTCCCGGGTGATGGGATCGTCCGGGCCGAACAGGCCGCCGCCGTAGCCGCCGGCGATCCCCTCGGAGGCGGCCCAGCGGACGGCCTCGCCATAGGAGGCCGCCGGGTCCACATCGGAGAAGTCCATCAGATAATTCACCACCGGGCGGCCCTCCAGCGCCCACAGGGCCGTGACCGCCTCGCCCCGGGTCAGCGTCCCATTGGGCTCAAAGCGGTCCGCGCTGACGCCGGCCATCAGGCCGTTCTCACAGACATAGCGCACCGCCTGGGCATCCCGGGCCTCCACATCGGTGAAGGGCAGGACGGACAGGGGCTCGCCGCCCACCTGATAGACAGCCACCGTGCCGGATACCTCACAGGCTGCCAGCAGCAGGGCCTCTCCGGTGGGGCTGACGGCATCACTCAGGAACAGCAGACCCTCGGGGGCCACATCGCCGCCGGTGACCCACTTGTCCAGCTCCCCGTCCTCATACTCCTCGGAGCCCTCCACTATGGAGGCGAAATCCCGGGTGTTAATGTAGTTCACGTACTGGGCGGAGGCAGGCTCGGTCACGTCATAAACCATGACGCCGCCGGTGCGCTCCAGGGCCACGAAGGCATAGGTGCGGCCGTCCACCGTACCAACCGTGACGCTCTCCGCCTCCGGTCCCTTCTTGCCAGAGCGGTCATCCACCACGGTGTTGTCGTTGGAGCAGTTGTAGTAATCGGTCAGGTACCGGGCGGTGAGGGTCTCAAAGTCGTTGCCGCTGGTGAACACCTCGGTGACGCCGTTCTCCCCGGCCTCATAAATGGTAAAGGTGCGGCCGCCGAAGAGGTAGTCCTTGCCGCTGTCCAAGCCGTCAAAGTCCTCCACCTTGAAGAAGACCACCTTGCCCTCCAGGCCGGAGTTCTCCCCGGTGATGGCTCCAGTGGGGGAGGTCACGCCCTCCTCGCCGAAGTCCTGCTCGTCCTCGCTGAGGTAGAAGGTGCCCAGATCCTCGTCGCCCCACTCCCGGGCGTCGCCCTCGTTGGCGGTGACCAGATAGGTTTTGCCGTCCACCTGGAAGGCGGCGATGCCGTCGGGCATCCGGATGCCCATGAGGCTGCCGTAGGTCCTGGGCGCATAGGCGTCATCCTTCTTGTCGATATCAATGGGGGTGACGCTGTAGTCCTCAAAACCTGCGGAGTAGATCCCGTCAAAGGTACGGGAGGCCAGATCCAGCACGGCGATGGCATTGTTCTCCTGCAGGGTGACATAGGCCTTGCCGCCGGATACGGCGATATACTCCGGCTCCAGGTCCGTGGAGGGATCGACTCCCTTCTTCAGCACGATCCCGGCTGAGGCCAGCTCGTCACGGCGGGCGTCGAAAGCGTCAAAGCCCACCACCTCGCTGGTGAGGGTTGACACATCTGCCACAGTGACCGAGCCCCTGGGATCAACGATTCCGTCGCCGTAGCCCTCCCGAGGCTCCCCCTCGTCGGCGGTGAGGACGGTGCTGCTGCCGGCAAAGGTCACCATATCCGGCTGCACACCGGTTTCCACCAGTCCCCTCAGGGTCAAGGAGCCGTCGGCATTGCAGGCGAACAGGGCTACCCGGCCGGCGTCATGATATCCCTCCGCCTGGAGGGCGGCGGCCAAGGTGGTGCTGTCCGGAGAGATGGCCACGGAGGTCATGTCCCCATAGCGGAATGAGCTGTCCGCCGCCTCCACCAGGGCCTTCACGTCGATGTCCGTGCCGCTGAGCCGGGTGACGGAGATCCCGGCGGTGAGATCCCCCAGGGGGATTGCCGCCAGCAGGCCGCTCTGGCCGTTGATGGCGTAAGCATAGCCATTGCTCTGGCTGTAGGCCACGATCTCCATGACGCCGCCGTCCACGTTGTACTGGCCGGAGGCGTACCGGGCAATCAGGTTCAGATTCAGGGGGGAATTGCCGTTTTCATACCCAGCGGTCGAGTTGATGCCCGCTGCCGCCGCTGGCACCACAGTGCCCAGCTGAAGCGCCAGGGCGAGGGCCATGGCAATGGCTGCCGGCCGTCTTGCTTTTCTCATGCTGTTTCCTCCTGCGATTTTGTTTTGGAAAGGGAGCGGTACGTTCTCCCTATTTGATTTAGTATAATCCCACGACTGTAAAATCCGAAAGAGGGAATGTGTAAATTTCTTGTAGGCAGAGGAGGTCTGGAACGAAACCGGGTTCATAGCAAACGCGCTTCACATGGATTTGACGGTTTCTTTACTGAAATACCGTCGCACGCTGGGAAAGGCGTCTGCTATACTGAACACAGATGCGGTAGGCATCGGTTGGGAGCGGCAGTATGGAGTACGGTTTCAGACAGCCCGATCAAAATCGACAGAGTATGATCAGCGCCGGTTTGCGCCCTTACAGGGCGGACCGGCGCTGTTTTTGTGGATGCCGCGCCCAATGGTCATAAGACAGCAAAGAAGAAAGGCAGGCGCAACGTATGCAGAAGACCTATGTGCTGGACGCCAATGTCCTCCTCCAGGCCCCCTACGCTCTGGAGTCCTTCGAGGACAACCACATCGTGCTGCCACTGGCGGTGCTGGAGGAGTTGGATGATCGGAAGGGGGCTGACGGTGAAGCGGGAAACAACGCCCGACATGTGCTCCGCTTCCTGGAGAGATTACGGCTCCAAGGAGACCTGGTAAAAGGCGTGACCCTGCCCAGTGGAGGCACCGTGCGCCTGGAGGTCAACCATGTGGACGCGGCCCTTCCCCAAGGGATAGAACCCGGCAGCCGGGCGGGAAGGGTGCTGAAGGTGTGTCGGGGCCTCATGGACGAGGGAGCGCCGGTGACGCTGGTGAGCCGGGACATGGTCGCCCGCATCCGGGCCCAGATGATGGAGGTGCCGGCGGAGGACTTCACCACCGACCGGCTGCCGGATGGAGCCCAGCCCTACACCGGCCGGGCGGAGGTCTACATCTCGGACAGCCTGCTCACAGCGTTCAAGAAAAAGGGAGCTCCGGCGGAAGAACTCTATACCGTGGACGGCGCGGGGGAGCGGAAGCCGGTTTCCTTGACCGAGAACCAGTTTGTCCTTCTGCACTCGGATACCGAGCCGAAAAAGACCATGCTGGGCCGTTTCCGGGAGGGGAAGGTCACCGCCCTGCGCTTTGGCGGCGTCCGCCCATTCGGCGTCAAGCCCCGGAGCGTGGGGCAGCAATTCCTGCAGGAGGCCCTGCTGCTGCCGGTGGCGGAGGCGCCCCTGGCCATCATCCAAGGGCCGGCGGGCACCGCCAAGACCTTTTACGCCCTGGCTGCAGGGCTGGAGCAGGTGCTGGAGGCGGAGGAACGGCCCTATCGGAAGATTCTGGTGTGCCGCCCCAATGCCCAGTTTGACGCGGACATCGGTTTTCTCCCGGGCAGTGAGCAGGAAAAGATCTCCCCCCTCATGCGGCCCATTGTGGACAACCTGGAGATCCTGCTGGACCTGGAGGGGAAGAAAAAGGAGCGGCGCAGCGAGGAGGAGCTGCGGGGGCGCATTGACTACCTCTTTGACACCGGCGTCATCGCTGCCGAGGCCATGAACTTCATGCGGGGCCGCTCCATCACCGATACCTGGCTCATCATCGACGAGGCCCAGAACCTCACCCCCCGGCAGGTCAAGGGCATCATCACCCGGGTGGGAAAGGGCACCAAGGTAGTGCTGCTGGGGGACCCGGCCCAGATCGACCACCCCCTGCTGGACACCCGGAGCAACGGATTGACCTATGCCAGCGCCCGCATGAAGGGCAGTCCCCTGTGCGTCCAGCTGACCATGCTCCCTGACGAGTGCGAGCGTTCCTCTTTGGCTCTGGACGCGGCGATGCGGATGTAAATGAGGGCAGAACTTACATAACACGGCAGATAAGAAAATTTATTTACATTTTACAGGACTTTGGGGGAAGAATTTACATCCCGGTGGTACACTGTGCCTGTGTGAGCGAGAAACACACCATCATAGGGAGGAAAATATGCTATGAGTATCGCACAGAAGCAGACTGCCACACAGTCCCAGAAGCTGATGATCTTTGTCCTGTCCATGTCCCTGTACGGGCTGGCCACCCTGTTCACGGAGCTGATCCCCAAGTTCCAGGTGGGGGTCGTGGAGTTCTCCGTGGAGTACTTCCTGTTCATTCCCCTGACCCTGGCCATGCTGTTCGACCCCCTGTCCGCCGCCCTGGGCGCCGCCACCGGCGAGCTGGTGTTCAGCGAGATCATGCTGGGCCAGTTCGGCGGCCTGGGCGAGCTGGAGAAGTTCCTTACCGTCACCATCGGCGTGTACATCGCCGGCCGGCTGGTGAAGGACCCCAGGAACCGCGCCCTGGTGGGCGTGGCCGCCATCACCGGCACCGCCGCGCAGCTGCTGATGGGAACCGCGGTGGACATCCTGAAGGTCCAGCTGGCGGTGGAGGACTTCGAGGCTGTGGCCGGCCTGCCTGAGAGCGTGTTCGCCACCGAGGGCTTCGCCTTCCTCAATGACCTGCTGTTCTCCGGCATCCTGTTCTGCCTGCTGCCCACTCTGTACCTGGTACCCAAGCTGTACGGCAAGATCGAGCCCCTGCTGGGCATGGCTCCCCGCACCCCGGACAGCGCCGTCAGCGGCATCAGCCCCAAGGCCCTGGCCGTGTGCGCCGTCGGCTTTGTGTGCGCCATCGTGGCCGAGCTGGCCGCCACCGCCGGCATGTCCCTCATCGACTGGGAGGCCGAGTGGGCGGAGAGCGGCACCGCCATGGCCGTGGGCATGGTAGCGGCCGCCGCGGTGGCCATCATCGCCCTGCTGGTCATCAAAAAGAACGCCGGGAAAAAGGCCGCGGTGAACTGACATGAACGCGGTTGAGATCGACGGCCTGACCTATACCTACCCAGGCGCCCCTCAGCCCACCCTGAAAGAGATCTCCCTTCAGATCGAGAAAGGGGACTTCCTGGCGGTCGTTGGCAACAACGGCTGCGGGAAGTCCACTTTGTGTAAGGCCCTCAACGGCCTGATCCCCCACTTTATCACGGGGACCATGGAGGGAAGCGTGCGGGTGGAGGGGCTTGACACCCGGGAGAGCGACGTGGGCGTCCTGGCCCAGAAGGTGGGCTATGTATATCAGGACTTTGAAAACCAGATCGTCCGGCCCACCGTGCTGGACGACGCCTCCTATGCCTGCCTGAACTACGCCTTCCCCGACTACCTGGCGCGGGGCAGGACTGCTTTGCGGCAGTGCGGTCTGGAGGGCAGGGAGGAGGAATATGTCTGGCAGCTCTCCGGCGGTCAGACCCACCTGCTGGCCCTGGCCGGCGCGGTGTCCCTCCAGCCGGACATTCTGATCCTGGACGAGCCCATCGCCCAGTTGGACCCCATGCACGCCGACCGGATCTATGAGGTCCTCCGGGACTTGAATGAGAACCACGGCAAGACCATCCTCGTCATTGAACACCATACCGAGTACATCGCCGACTACTGCAAGCATGTGATGCTGATGAGGGACGGCCAGGTGCGCTGGATACTGCCCACGGAGAATGCCCTCCAGCGGGTGGAGGAGCTGGAGGAATGCAACATCTTCCCGCCCCAGGTGACCCAGGCGGCCCACCGGCTGCGGAGGGCAGGCCGTCTCCCGGCGGACATCCTCCTGCCCACCACCGTGGAGGGAGGAAAAACCGCCTTCGCCGGACTGCATTATATCTCCCGGGAACGTCCGGCGCCAGCTGTCCCAGACGGAGAGAGCGCAGTCTCCTTCCAGGACGTATCTTTGGCCTACCGCTCGGTAAAGGGGGAGCCCCACACCGTGTTCGACGGCCTGAACCTGAACATACGGAAAGGGGAAAAGGTGGCCCTCATCGGCTCCAACGGGGCGGGCAAGTCCACCCTCATGAAGCTGATGGTGGGTCTGCTGAAGCCCAATTCCGGCACAGTTTCCCTCTTTGAGGAGGCCATTGGGGACAAAAAGGCCGAGGATCTGTCCCGGCAGATCTCCCTGGTGTATCAAAACCCGGAGGAGATGTTCATCAAGGACTCCATCCGCGCCGACATCGCCTACGCCATGGAGGTGCGGAACGTCCCGGAGTGGGAGAAACGCACCGGGGAGCTGCTGGAGCGGTTCCGGCTGACAGAGCTGGCAGACCGGGACGGTCGCCTCATGTCCGGCGGGCAGATGCGCCGGGCCAGCCTGGCCATCGGGATCGCTTTGAATCCCGGCATTCTGCTGCTGGACGAGCCCACCGCCAACCTGGACATCGCCACCCGGCGGGAGATCATGGCCGTTCTGGACGACATGAAGGACATCATTCAGACCGCCGTCATCGCAACCCATGACATGCAGCTGGTGTGCCAGTGGGCGGAGCGGATCATCGTGCTGCGGGGCGGGCGTGTGGTGGCCGACGGTGCCCGGGACGCGATCTTTGCCCGGAGCGGCATCGTGGAGCAGGTGGGCATCCGCCCGCCGGAGATCTTCTCCATGGCGCAGGCCTTAGACAGACGGGCCATGTGCTATACCATTGACGAATTCCTGTCATCCTTTCAGGAGGTGTGACCGCTGTGGAAAAATTGACTGCCAAACTCTCGGAGAGCATTCTGGATAAGTTCTCCATGGACTTTCTCCGCAATCAGGTGCTGAAGAACGCCTACGGCAACGACGACACCGTCATCGCCGCCCTGGACCCCCGGGTCCTGCTGGCCTGGTACCTGTTCTTCGGCCTGGTCCCCTGGTTTGTCAGCGACATCCCCTTTCTGCTGGGGTGCTTCCTGCTGGTGATGGCCACCACCATCCTGGCCCGGGTGGCGGGGCTGGTGCTGTTCCTCTTCGCGCTGGGGGTGTTCTCCCAGACGGGGTATCTGTTCCTGGTGACACTGCTCTTTGGAGGCGACGCCTCCGCCATTGCCCCGTTACTCATCCTCACGTTGAAAGTGGCCACCATCTCCCTGGCCTCGGTGACTGTGTTCTCCGGGCTGGACCCGGACAAGCTGTCCAACGGTCTCATGTGGTACGGCTGCCCGGAGCGGCTGAGCTTTTCCATTTCCTACGCCTACCGGATGCTGCCCATGCTGATGGAGGAATTCCAGAACGTGCTGCTCTCCTACCGGCTGCGGGGCAATCCCCCCGCCCACGAGACCTTCGGGGGCAAGGTGAAGTACCTGGTCTATCAGGTGAAGATCATCATGCAGTCCTTCTACCCTCTGATGCTCAACACCGCCAAGCGCTCCCGCACCACGGTGGAGGCACTGGAGCTGCGGGGCTACCGGTACGCGGCGGTAAACAAGTCCGTGAAAAAGATCAAGCTGGCCGCCCTGAAGGTCACCTATAACGATGGACTGTTCCTGGCCGTCTCCTTCCTGGTGGTGGCGGTGGCCGTCCTGATCTCCACACTGCTGTAAGAAAGAAGGTCATTTCTCTTGCGCCTGGATTTTCACACCCATGGGAAGCTGGCCAAAAAGCTCCCATTTTCCACCGCCTACACCGACTGGCTCTTCGGCGAGGCCAGACGGGCCGGACTGGACGCCCTGTGCCTGACGGAGCACTTCAACACCCTCCAGTTTGCCGATGTGTACGGCTACATCGCCTCGGTGAGCCGAAGGACGGGGGACGCTCTGGAGCTGGAGAACGGCCTGCGCATCTTCCCCGGCATGGAGACGGATGTGGCGGAGGGCGGTCATATCCTGTCCATCGGGCCCCTGGAGGCTATTCTGGAGCTGAACTGGCGGCTGGAGCCCCACAAGGAAAAGGGGGATTTTCTGCCCTTCTCTCGGCTCATGGAGCTGTTCGACCAATACCCTGTGCTGGTGGGCTGCGGCCATCCCTTTCGCGCCGGCGGCCATGTGCCCGAACTGCCGGAGGAGCAGCTCCGCCGCCTGAAATTTCTGGATCTGAACGGGAAAGACCTGGCTCTTGACCGGGAGAGGACGGAGCGGCTCACCCATGACCTGGGGAAAAAGCTGGGCATCCCTGTGGTGTCCGGCAGCGACACCCATCAGGCGGTGCAGTACGGCTGCGTCACCACGGTCTTTGAACGGGAGGTGGACACCGTCCCCGCCCTCTATGGGGAGATGACAGCCGGCCGCTACGCCATTGATCTCTCCGACACCGCCGCCTTCCAGGTGCGCACCGCCTGTCTGCTGAAGCGGTCCTTGAAGGAGATCCATGCCCTGGGAGGCGACTACGTGGCCATTCTGACCCGGGAGGCCACCGCATGACCGCCCTGACGGATTCCCTGGCGGAGGGGGCCGTCCAGACGGTATTGGAGGCGGGGGAACTGCTGACCGATCCCGCCGCCGTTCAGAGCATCCGCTCCAAGGGCGAAACGGACTATGTGACCAATGTGGACGTGGCGGTACAGGCGTTTCTGCGGAAGCGTCTGGCCGCCCTGGCCCCGGATGTCCAGTTTATGGGAGAGGAGCAGGACAATACGGGGCTGGACTGGAGCCGCCCCTGCTGGATCCTGGATCCGGTGGACGGCACCACCAACCTGATCCACAGCTTCCGGCACAGCGCCATCTCCTTGGCTCTGGCGGAGGGTGGACAAGCTGTCTTTGGTGTGGTATACAATCCTTATACGGAGGAGTGCTTCACCGCCCGCCGGGGCGGCGGAGCGCTCCGAAACGGAGTCCCGATCCACGTCAGCGATGTCTCCCGGCTGGAGGACAGCCTCCTGTCCACGGGCACCGTCCCAGGCCGCCGGGAGCTGGCGGATGCGGCTTTCCGGCAGATGCGGGCGCTGTATGACCGGTGTCAGGACGTGCGCCGCACCGGCTGTGCCAGCCTGGACCTGTGCTGGGTGGCCTGCGGACGGCTGGACGGCTATGTGGAACTGTCTCTCCAGCCCTGGGACTACGCCGCCGGAATGCGCATCGCGGCGGAGGCTGGAGGAAAAGTCACCGCCCCCGACGGCAGCCCCCTATCCCTCCGGGAGGGCGGGCCTCTGCTGGCCTCTAACGGGCGGCTCCACAGCGCGCTGCAAGCAATTTTGAAAGAATGAGGGGGTTGTCATGGACCTGCACCTTCCCACCCCGGCCGGGGAACTGACCCGGGCGGAGCAGAAGATCCTGGACTATATCAACATCAACACGGATGCTTTCCTGTTTTCTTCCATCGGCCAACTGGCCCAGCGGCTGGAGCTCTCCGACGCCACGGTCTCCCGCTTCGCCCGCCATGTGGGTTGCCGGGACTTCAAGGCGCTGAAATCTCTGGTGCTGGAGCAGTCTCCCGGCCCGGCGGTAAAGCTGACGGCCACGCTCAGTCAGGGGGATCATTTCTCCCCCCAAGCCTGGCTGGAGCGGCAGCGGGCATACTTGGAGAAGACCATACAACAGCTCTCCACCGGGGAATTTGACCGGGCGGTGGAGGCTCTCTGTTCTGCCCGGCGGGTGTTTCTTCACGGAAAAAACGCCTCCGCTTCCATGGCACAGCTGCTCCATTTCCGCCTGCGGCGGCTGGGCTTACAGGTGTCTCTCCTTCCCTCCGGCGGCTCTGAACTGCTGGAAGGACTCGCGCAAGCGGCGGAGAACGATCTGGTGGTGCTGTTCAGCTTCTCCAAGCTCTCCCGGGAGGGCCGCATCCTCCTGGAGCACAGCCGGTCCGCCGGCTATCGGACCTTGGCCTTTGTGGGCCGCACCTGCCTGCCCGCGGAGGAGCGGGCGGACATCAGCCTCTTTGCCTACCGGGGGACAGAGAAGGAGTATCACTCTATGGCAGCTCCCGCCGCCCTGCTGGATGCTCTGGCAGTCGCTGTGGCGGAACGGTTGGGAGACGAAGGTACGCAGCGTCTCCAGTCGCTGCACCGGATGAAAAAGGACTATTTTCCAGACGGATGAACGCATCCCCCATGCCCGCACATGGGGGATGCGTTCATTTTCCAGGATGATGCACAAATTTTACACGCATTTTACTGCGCCGCGGTAGTGGGCGCAAGGCGGCTGTGATATGGTAGATTAGGATTATTTTATATATTCCGCGCATGGGCTTGCGCTGCCTGCGCACCACATCTGAAAAGGAAGGATCTGCTGCTATGAAACGCGCGGTTTTATCTGTATGTATCCTGGCATTGGCATTGATTCTGACAGCCTGCGGTCCGACGCCGTCTGACAGTGCAGTCTCCACCGGCGATTCCGCCAGCGGAGATCACGCCTTCGACTATGGCGGTGACGTGACGCTGCGCATTCTCTCCGGCTCGGAGAACCAGGAGCTGGAGGGCATCCTGGATGACTTTGCCCGGGAACGGGGTGTGAACATCGAAATGGACTACCGAGGCTCCCTGGACATCATGCGCACCCTCCAGGGAGAGAGCATCGACTACGACGCGGTGTGGCCTGCCAGCAGCCTGTGGCTCACCGCCGGGGACACCCAGTACCGTGTCAAACATACCCAGTCCATCTCCATTACCCCGGTGGTCTTTGGCATCCGCCAGAGCTTGGCGGAGGAGCTGGGCTTTGTAGGCACGGAAGTGTCGGTCAGCGACCTCCTCTCCGCCATCCAGTCCGGGAAGCTGAACTTCTGCATGACCTCCGCCACCCAGTCCAACTCCGGGTGCAGCGCCTACATTGGTTTTCTTTATGCTCTACTGGGCAATCCGGATGTGATCACGTCGGAGAGCCTCCAGACTCCCGGCCTCTCGGAACAGATCACCCAGCTGCTCTCCGGCGTAGACCGGTCCTCCGGCAGCTCTGACTGGCTGAAGGATCTGTTTCTCACCGGCGGCTATGACGCCATGGTGAACTATGAGTGCCTTATCATCAGCGCCAATCAGGAACTGGAGGCCCGTGGGGAGGAAACCCTGTATGCCGTCTACCCCTATGACGGTCTCTCCATTGCCGATTCTCCCCTGGGCTATGTGGACAACGGGGATGCCGAGAAGGAACAGGCATTCCTGGATCTGCAGGAGTACCTCCTGTCCGACGAGGTGCAAAACGAGATCCAGCGCACCGGCCGCCGCACCGGCTACGAGGGGGTGTCGGCGGAGAACGCGGACGTATTCCGCGCCGACTGGGGCATCCAGCCCGACCGGGTACTTTCCCCCATCCGGATGCCGTCCACCGAGGTGCTGATGGAGTGCCTGAACCTGTACCAGACAGAGTTCCGCAAGCCCTCTCTCACCATATATTGTCTGGACTACTCCGGCAGTATGGAGGGAACCGGCCGGGAGCAAATGGTAGAGGCCATGAGCCAGATCCTGATCCAGGAGAACGCGGAGAAGAATCTGCTCCAGGCCTCGGAGCATGAGGTCAATATCCTCATCCCCTTTGAGGGCTACCCGCGGGACATCTACACCGCCGTCGGAAATGGAAGCGAACTGGAATCCCTCTACACCAAAGTGGAGGCGGAGGAGGCCACCGGCGGCACAGATATTTACGCCGCAGCTACAGAGAGCCTGCGGCAGCTGGGAAACTACGATCTGAGCCAGTACACCCCCGCCATCATACTATTGACGGACGGGGTATCTGATGGCAGCATCGACGCTTTCCAAACCGCCTATGAGGCATTCGGAGCAGACGTACCGGTGTTCTCCATCATGTTCGGCTCCGCCGACCCCACCCAGCTGGAGGAGCTGGCAGAGCTGACTCACGCGCGGGTCTTTGACGGACGGGAGGATCTGATCGGGGCCTTCCGCAGTGTGAAGGGGTACAACTGAGATGAAAAAAGGACAGCTGCGGCAGCTGGTACTGTCGCTGGGGGCGGGAATCGCGGTCTTTCTGGTTCTGGCACTGGCCCTCCGATGGAGTTTCCTCTTCAGCGCCGCGCTGGGGGTGGGAATCTATCTGGGCCTGTGGTTTCTGCTGACCCCCAAGGCAGACCCCGTCACCCTCTATTTCGCCAAGCGGCCAGACGGCGGCGAGATGCAGGCCCTGATGGAGGAGGCGGCGCGGGATCTGAGAGCCATCCGGTCGGCCGCCGGCCGCATCACAGACGTCCGGACCCATGAGGACGCCCTGGCCCTCACGGAGACGGGGGATCGCCTCTACCGGTATCTCCGGGAGCATCCGGAGAAGATCCCGTCGGCCAACCGCTTCCTCACCTACTACCTGGACACGGTGGGCCGGATCTTGGGGCAGTATGTGAAGTTCCAGGAGGCCGGGCTGGGGACTTCCGAGGTGCGGGAGTTCCAGCGGAAGGTGCGGGCCATCCTGCCCAAGCTGAAAACTGGATTCGAGGCACAGCTCAGTCAGCTGATGGCCTCGGAGCGGTTTGACGCGGAGGCGGATATGAAGGTCATGGAGGGCCTGCTGAACACGGAGGGATTCCAATGGGAAGCAAATCAAAATGGATCGGTCTGATCATCCTGCTGGCCGTCATCGGGGCGGCGGCGGTCTATCTGTTTCTGGGAGGCGGCCCCCAGCCGGAGCCCGCTGTCCTGCGGGGCTATGTGGGGGGCGAGAAGATCGGCCTGCTGGAGGACGAGGCGGTACAGGACATCCTGGATCGGAACTACGGGCTCACCCTGGACTATGCCAAGGCAGGTTCCCTGGACATGGTAACGGCGGATCACGAGGGCCGGAATTTCCTCTTTCCCTCCAGCCAGACCGCCCTGGAGTATTACCAGCAGCTCTACGGCGCGCCGGACAGGAGCCAGATCGTGTTCAACACCCCCATCGTCCTCTATACCCACCGGCCCATCCTGGAGGCGTTCCAGAAAGAGGGGCTGGTGACGGAGCGGGATGGGGTGTACTATATGGATATGGCCGGCCTGGTGGCGGAGATCGAGGCGGGCACCGCCTGGGCGGACCTGGGGCTCCCGGAGCTCTACGGCACCGTGGCTGTCAACACTACCGACCCCGTGCGCTCCAACTCCGGGAATATGTTCGCGGGGCTGCTGGCCAATGTGCTGTGCGGCGGGGTGGCGGATGAGGACAGCGTGGAGGCGGTGTTGCCCCGCTTGCAGGCCATCTTCGAGAAGTTGGGCTATATGGAGGCGTCCTCCTCCGACCTCTTCGACCAGTTCCTCAAGACCGGCATGGGGGCCAAGCCCATGATCGCCGGCTATGAAAACCAACTGCTGGAGTTCGCCGTGGAGAACCCGGAGGACTGGGAACAGCTGAAGGATGACATCGTGCTGATCTATCCCACACCCACCGTCTGGTCCTCCCATATCTACATCGCCCTGGACGAGGCGGGGGAGGCGGGCATCGACGCCCTGATGGACGAGGAGATCCAGCGCCTGGCCTGGGAAAACCACGGTTTCCGTACCGAGGTATCCGGGACGGGCGCCGACGAAGACCACTTCGGCGTCCCC
This sequence comes from Pseudoflavonifractor phocaeensis, assembly GCF_016901955.1. Classification (GTDB taxonomy): domain Bacteria; phylum Bacillota; class Clostridia; order Oscillospirales; family Oscillospiraceae; genus Flavonifractor; species Flavonifractor phocaeensis_A. Next base: position 19,980 of record NZ_JACJLC010000007.1, on the reverse strand, counting down.
CACCTGGCCGCGGAGATCACCCAGGTGGCCGCCATGCCCAGCTACGCCGCCATGGAGAAGATCATCGCCGCGCTGTCGTGAACGTAAATTTTACCGCAGGGCTGGATAGTTGCGCTGTGCAAAGGGAGGAATTTTCACAGATGGATGGGCTTATCGTCTATGGCAGCAAATACGGCACGACCCGCCGGTATGCGGAGGAGCTCTCCCGGCTCACCGGCCTATCCGCCATCCCCTGTGGGGAGTTCCACAGGCTGGCTGAGGGGAGTATCCTCGTCTATCTTGGGGCGCTCTATGCCGGCGGGGTGCTGGGGCTCAAGCAGACAATGAAAGTTCTTTCCCTCCGGGAGGGCCAGCGGCTGATTGTGGCCACTGTGGGTCTGGCCGACCCCGGGGAGCCGCAGAACCGGGCGCATATCCTCGTATCCCTGAAACGGCAGATGTCTCCAGAGCTATTCTCTCAGGCTATCTTCTTCCACCTCCGGGGCGGCATTGACTATGCCGTTCTGTCCCCACGTCACCGGGCCATGATGGCCGCCATGTGTTTCTCCCTGCGGAGTAAACCGGCGCGACAGAGGTCCGGTGAGGACCAGGCGCTACTGGAGACTTACGGAAAACAGGTGGACTTTACCGATTTCTCCGCACTGGTTCCCATCGCCGACGAAATCCTGCGCGGATAAGATATACCAGGAAAGAAGTGCCTCTGATCAGAGCGGCCGATGAGCATCTGATCGCGTATAGGGAGCAATGACTCAATCCCGTTTGTATCCCATAAAAGGATCACCCCGAAAATTATCCACCAAAAGAGCACAAGTCAGCCGTTCAGAGCAAAAAGCTGGGCCAACGATTTCGTTGGCCCAGCTATTCTATCAAGCGTGGTACGATAGTCAGGGTGAAAATATGTGTTCATCCACTAAAAACGCAACTCTTTATGCTGTAAGAATTTAATCCGACCACCGTGCTTTTCTGATCCAGGGGCAGTTCATCTCCATCCACCGTGAAGATCGCGCCGCCGGCCTCCTCCAGGATGATCCGCGCAGCGTTGTGATCCCATGGAGAGGATCGCATGGTTACAAACAGATCTGCCCGGCCTGCGGCCACTTCACACAATTCCAAGGCCACGGAACCCAGACAGCGGACACCCCGAACCTTCCGGGAGAGCCGAATCATCCGCTCTTGGTACGGATGAGGCTCCAGAAAGGTATACTGCAGGCCCGGCGTTGTCAGCAGCAGTTCCGAAAGCTCCCGCCGGCCGGAGGTATGGATCTGCGTCTGATCCTGCCATGCGCCTCCTCCGCGCTTTGCCCAGTAGAGCGTCTCACGTTCCACATCCAGCACCAGGCCGAACAGCGGGGTACTTCCCTCCCAGCACCCCACGGAGATGGCGTAGTTCTGATGCTGATTGATGAAATTCGTGGTCCCGTCGATGGGATCAATATACCAAGTCATCGACCCGGTGCGATGCGCCTCCGGCGGATACTCCTCACCCACGATGGAGTCCTGGGGGAAGGCTGTCAGTATTTCATTTCGCAATAACTGCTCGATTTTCCGGTCCCAATGAGTAACCAGATCTTGGTGCCCCGTCTTCTGGCAGATCTCTGACTCTTCCAGACGGCACTGCCGCAGAAGATCTCCGGCATTTTGAACAACATCCACAGCAACATTGAATCTGTCCATCCTCCACCTTCTTTCCTCTGTCTGATTTATAAAACCACATTCCTTGTGGCTTGTCAAGAACGCTTCACCAGATCACCCGCATCTCCACGTTATGCAACTGAGGCATCGGGCTGTGGGCCTGGATGTAGCGGGCGGTGAGATCCGGCATTTCTGTGCCCCCGCGCCACAGGACGGGACACTCCCTCAAGATCTCGTATCCACCCGTGCCTGTGGCCCGGTAGTTGCTGGTGCACAGGCGGAAGGTCCCTCCTCCCAGCGGGGAGCCGTCCAGTTTTGCCAGGCGGATCACCCGGCTGCCCACGGGCCGGCGCAGATCGAAGGTGTAGGAGAGCCCGGCATAGAAGTCGTAGTTGTAGTGCTCCACTTTGGGCAGCAGGAACTCCTCTGCAATCTGGGGCTGGCCATCAACCAGGGTGAAGTAGGTGGCACACCGCTCCAGGGTCTGTCTCAGCACCTCCTTCGTTACCTCCAGCACCACCAGGGTGTTTGCAAAAAGGTAGGCCGCTGTCACCCCCCGCATAGTCACCGGAGAGGCCAGGCCAACCGGGTCGTTGCCCAGGCTGGTGCAGGAGAAGTCCGCCCCGGTCTCTGTCAGCTGCACCTGATTGAACAGGGCAGCCACCTGGCTGCCGTAGAGAGCCGCTTCCAATTTCCCCTCCGGCGGGATGGTGCGATCCAACTCCCCGATAGGCTGGTCCAGCCAGTCCTGTACGGCATTCTCCAGTGGAAGCAGACTCTGATAAGGCTCTGCTGGGTGGATTGCGCCCACCGCTGTCAATCTGGATCGGAAGGAACTGCGTGTTCCCTCCCACTTACCGGAAATATGGAGAAACTGCCCCGCATTGGCGGGGGGCTGAACGGCGTAGGTGCCGGACAGATTCACTCCCTCCACCGCCATGTGCTGGTGGCCGGTGAGGAGCAGGTCGAAGTCCAGCTCCCGGGCAATTTTACAGGCCAGATTCTCACCGCTGTCCGAGAGCACCCGCCCTGTCTCCAGCTCCTCCTCAAAGCCGCCGTGGTAGATGCACACACAGACATCACACTGTTCCCGGAGGGCGGCGCAAGTCGCTCGTGCGGCCTGAAAGGCGTCGGTAACCCGAATCCGCTCCAAGTTCTGTGGCTGCTCCCACACGTTTACGAAGTCGGTGACCACGCCGGTGATCCCTACCCGCAGGCCGTTGGCCAGGGTGTGCACCGCCCAGGGACGGATGCGCAGCTCTCCCCCCAAGTCCTCTACATTCGTGCACAGGCAAACTCCGTCCATCGCCTGCAGATAATCCCGGAGTGCCTCATAGCCAAAGTTGAAGTCGTGGTTGCCCAGGGTGAAGTAGTCCAGCCCCATGGCATTGAAAGCGGCGGCCACCGGGTGGATGGGCCACTTTTTGCAGTGTTCCAGATAATATTGAGTCAAAGGCGTCCCTTGCAGGGAGTCGCCGCCGTCCAGCACCAGGGTGTTCCCGTCTTTTTCCACCTGGGCGGCCAGATTCAGCAGTCCGGAGTTTTCCGGGCAGTTAGAGGCATAGTTCACCGGGAAGATATGGCCGTGGGTGTCTGAAGTATAATAGATTTGAAATGTCTTTTCCATGATTACCCCCTGGCCAGCTTGACCCGGATCTTGGTGGAGATCCATTCTACAATCAGCACCAGCACGATGAGACCCGCCAGGATGGCGCCGGCCTCCTCCCAGCGGTAGGAGTTCATGGCGAAGATCAGCGGCGCGCCGATGCCGCCGGCTCCCACCAGTCCCAGCACGGTGGCATCCCGCAGGTTGATGTCAAAGCGGTAAATGGCGGTGGAGGCGAAGTTGGGCATCAGCTGGGGCAGGATGCCGTAGCGGATCTTCTGCCAGGTGGTGCAGCCCGCCGCGTCCAGGGACTCCAGCACCCGCACATCCAGGTCCTCGATGGCCTCGATATACATTTTGCTCACCATGCCAACAGAACACAGGGACATGGTCAGAAGTCCCGCGAAGGCGCCCGGCCCAGTGACCCGGATAAACATGAGTCCGTAGACAAAGGCGGGAACGGTGCGCACCGCCATGATGATGATTCGGCCCAGAAAGGCCACAGGCTTGGGGGTCAGGTTGGAGGCCGAGAGAAACGCCAGGGGTATGGAGATGATAGCGCCTACAATGGCACCCAGGAACGCGATACAAATGGTTTCCAGCAGCAGATAGGGTACGCCCTGGGTGGTGAAATTGAACAGCAGGTCTGTGTCCGGATGAAAGATGCCCGCCAGGATGTTCCAGGCGATCACCGCGCCGTTTTGGGTGGTGCCCGCCGTCTCCACGGCGGAGCCGCTCCAGACCAGCAGGACCACTACGACCAGTGCCACGGCCAGCTCAAACACCCAGCGGCGGGGCCGCTGCTCATAGGCCGCTTCGATTCGGTTGTTCATGGCGTCCCCTCCTTATACCAGCCGCTTCCGGGCGGCGCGGCTGATGGTTTCGATGATGAACACGGTGACGAACAGGGCCAGCAGGATCATGCCCACGCTGGCGTACTCCCGCCAGCCGATCTTCTCGTTGAGGATCAGGCCCAGTCCGCCGGCGCCCACATAGCCCAGGATGGAGGCATAGCGCACGTTGCCCTCAAAGCAGAACAGGCAGTTGGAGAGATAGGAGGGCAGCACCTGGGGAACAATGGCGCTGATGAAGGAGCGCACCTTGGTAGCCCCCATAGCCTCCATGGCCTCGAAGGGGCCCATGTCCACGGTCTCGATCTCCTCGTAGAGGATCTTGCCGATGTAGGCGAAGGTGAAGATGGCGATGGCCGTGGTGCCCGCCAGGGTGCCCAGGCCGAAGATGTAGGTGGCGATCAAGGCGGAGACCAGGGTGGGCAGGGTGCGGATGATGCTCAGCAACAGCCGCATGGCGGCCACCACCACCCGGCTGTGGATGATGTTGGTGGAGGCCAGCATGGCAAAGGGAACCACCAGGATCGAACCGATGAAAGAGCCCAGCAGAGACATCTTGATGGTATCAAACAGGGGCTGCCAGATCTGAGACATATAGTCCCACTCCGGCGGGATCATCTCCCCCAGGATAACAAAGAACTCCCGGATCCGGCTGACGAGAACGCCCATATCAAAACCAGTGACCTCTACCGAGAGGGCCGTCATGGCCACCAGAATGACTGCTGCCAGGGGCGCCCGAGAGCGAGGCTTGGATATCTGTTTTCCGTTGGGGAGTGTCAGCAGCTTGGGCGGGAAGATCTTGTCGTATACGCTCATGCCGGCTCCTCCTGCTTCCCCTGGTAGATGGCGTCCAGAACCGCCTGATCCACCTGGTCCGCCGGGCCGTCGTAGACGATCTCACCGGCCCGGATGCCCACCACCCGGGTGGCGTACTGGAGCGCCAGCTCCACATGGTGGATGTTGATCAGGACTGTGATGTGCATCTCCCGGTTGATCCGCTGGAAATCGTCCATGACCTGCTTGGCGGTCACCGGGTCCAGGGAGGCCACCGGCTCGTCTGCCAGGATGATCTGGGGGTCCTGGGCCAGGGTCCGGGCCAGGGCCACCCGCTGCTGCTGGCCGCCGGAGAGCTGGTCCGCCCGGACGAAGGCCTTGTCCAGAATGCCCATCTGGTCCAGCGCCTCCAACGCTTTCATCTTCTCATCCTTCGTGAAGAAGCCAAGAGTCGCCCGCCACCAGGGCAAATCGGGGACAAAGGCGGTGAGCACGTTCTTGATGACGGTGGTTCGGGTGATTAGGTTGAAGGACTGGAAGATCATGCCGATCTTCCGCCGGAACTTCCGCAGGCTCTTCCCGTGGAGGGACATGACGTCGGTGCCGTCTACCGTCAGTTCCCCCTGGGTGATGTCGTGCATCCGGTTGATGGTGCGGATCAGAGTGGACTTGCCTGCGCCGGACAGGCCAATGATGGCCACAAACTCCCCCTGGTCAATGGTCAGGTTGATGTGCCGCAGGGCTTCATACCCATTGGGATAGCGTTTTTCTACCTCTCTAAACTCGATCATGGTGTTCTCTCCATTTCAAAGGAGGGAGGAAAGCCGCGGCCTCCCTCCCTCGTGTGTGGTCCTTGCTGGATTGTTTTAGCCCGCGCTGTTCAGGGACTGGATCATCTCCTGGGCGGCCCGCTCGGAGTCGTAGTCAGAGGACTGTGCGGGCAGGTAGCCGTTGTGGCTGTAAATAGCGATGACCTCTTTGCCCTCTTCAGTGTTGCCGATATTGATGAAAGCCTCGGACAGGGCGGCCTTGAAGTCGTCGTCCATGATAGGAGAGGTCTTGCTGACACTGATGGTATCGTTGTAGATGGCGGGGGTGACGCCCACCACGGCGGTGTCGTCCCAAATGCTGTTGGTCATGCCGTACTCGCCAGTCCACTCGTCCTCATAGTCCCGACGGGCATCGGCGTAGGTGCAGAGGATGTCCACCTGACCGGAGGCCAGACGGGCGAAGGCACTGCCGTAGGAGTCGGACTGCACCGCGTGGGGCAGGTCGGTGATGTTGTGGCCGAAATTCTCCTGCAGCCACAGGGAGGGATAGATGTAACCGGCGGGAGAGGAGGAGTTGGCCACGCTCCAGTTGGCGCTGCTCACGTCCTCCCAGGTCAAGGCCTCGCCAGCGTTGACCTTAGCGGCCAGCTCCTGGCCCTTCTCGGAGGGGCCGGCGATCATCAGGGCCCGATAGCTGGTGACCTGCTCGGTGGTGGGCTCAGTGGGGGCGTTGTCGTTCCAGTCCTTGGCGTTGTCGGAGTCGATGGACAGGCCGTCCCGGGTGGCGGTCAGCAGCACGTCGCAGCCGTCGTCATAGAGCACATAGGTGCCGCCGGGGATCAGGCCCACATCGGCGGTGCCGGCGGACAGGGCCTCGCCCACCGCCTCGTAGCTGGTACCCACGGTGATGTCCACCTCGCCCACGTCGTAGCCCAGCTTAGCCAGCTCATCGGTGAGCATCTGCTTCAGGGGTTCGGTGGCGGTGATGATCTCCTCCGGCTCCCGAGAGGGGACAAAGGCGATGCGCAGGGTATCGATAGTCTTGTTCCCGCTCTCCTGGGTGCTGCTGGTGTCCGGCGTGCTGCCGGAGCCCTGGGTGTCCTCCGTGTTCTGACCGCCGCAGCCGGCCAACAGGCCAATGCACATCACGCCGGCCAGCAGGAGAGAAAGTGCTTTTTTCATACTTTAATCCTCCTCGATGTTTGCTGTATTTTGCCTTTGATTTAGAATGTATCTGTTACAGAGGAAATTCCTCTTATAACCATTGTAGGAGATCAGGCGGTGTCGCCGATCTTCAGGTGGGTAGGCACTGTGACGGTGACCGCCTGAGAGCGGCGCTGGCTGATTCGCCCGAACAGCAGCTCCAGGGCGTTTTCCCACACATAGTCCGGGAACATCTCCAGGCAGGTGCCGGTGGGCCACTTGCTCTCCAAAGTCTGAATATCCTGATAAATAATGACCGCCACATCTTTCGGCACACGGATGCCCAGCTCCCGGAAAGCCTCCAGAGCGCCCTCAGCCACCTCGTCGCTGCCCAGCAGTATGGCCTCAGCCAGAGCATGTTCCTCCACGGCCTTCTTGGCCAGTGCATAGCCGCTCTCCCGGCTGATCTCCCCCACATGGAAGGTGCGGGGATCGTACTGGCCGCGCTCCTCCAAGATACGCTGGATGGCTGCCAGGCGGTGGGCACCGATGCGGCCATTGGGCCCGTCGTAGATGCCGCCGATATACCCCAGGCCGGTGTACCGCTTCTGATCCAGCAGATAGGACACCATCTGCTCCTGGCCCCGGTCAAAGTCCACCTGCACTTGGTCGAACTCATAGTTGTGCTGATTGGAGTTCACGAAAACGATAGCAAAGGACAGAGAGCGGAGAAAGTCGATCTCTTTCTCGCTGAACACACCCAGGGCAATGATGCCGTCCACTTTCTGGGGCTCCCCAAAGGTCAGCCGCACAAAGGAGACCTCATACTGGTCCGTCATCATCTGCACCAGGCAGGACAGAGAGGACAGCCGCACATTGGGCCGATCCGGGCGTATGATTCGCCAGTCCGCCACCCCGATGACCAGATGAGTCTTGTGCTCCGCCGCCTTCCGCTGCCGTGGGGACACATAGCCCAGGGCGTGAGCCGCCTGAAAAATCCGGGCCCGCACCTCCGGCGTGACAGAGATATTGTCATCCTTATTTAGAACTCGGGAAACCGCGGCAGCCGAGACCTGGGCGGCCTGGGCTACATCTTTAATTGTTGCCATGAAGTTCCCCCTTTTATGTCGTTCTAAACCCATTATATTTCTGATGCTGTCGAAGTCAATAGATTTTACTAAAATTTTACTAAATAATAAATCGCCTATAACAGACAAGCGCCCTCAAATCCTGCTGGGGAATAAAACAAAGAAAAACCTCCACCATTTACAGAAAGCCCGCGCTTCGCTATACTGAAGGCAGAAAAAGAATGGAGGTACGGCAATGGCGGGCAGGCGGATCTGTGCTGGGTACTACCGGCGGTACGATGGCAAGGTGGTCTATGTGATTTCCACGGCCACCGATGCCGACACCGGAGAGGAGACCGTCATCTGGACTTCCTATCCTTTCGCGGATGTCCCCAGGTACTGCACCTCCAGCAAAAAATCCTTCTGCGCCTTCGTAAAAGTGGATGGAGAGCGGAAGGCCAAGTACAAGCGGCAGATAAACATGAAGATCTCAGCGGCTGCCATCGAAAGACTGGAAGATGAGGGCTTCCGGGGGCCGGTGCGCAAACGGCATCGGCGGCAGTTGGATGAAGAATACGACTCCCGAGAGTATCAGCAGTCTCTCACCTACCACGCATACGCCAAGGAACTCTGCGAGAACTACACCTTCGACTGGAACAAATACCACCTTTGCGTGAAAGAAAAAAGATATGCGGCCATCACACGAAGTGATTTCGCCAAGCTGAAAGAGGATCTGCAGTTTCTGGACAACGCTCTGAAAACCATCCTGTCAGAATACCGGGACTATTTCCGGGAGCGGTTTGTAGACGGCCTGTCCATCCGCAAGTACGCAGAGGCCCATCAGCTCAACCGGGGCAGCGTGGACTATCTGCAAAAGAAGTTTTTCTCTGCCCTGGCTCGTCTGCTGAAGGATCGGGACGAAGCAGATGGAAAATGCCGTCTGCGGAAACCGGCGCAAAACTGAATCGACCCAACACTGAGCGGAGCGTCTGCTGACCAAGCAGGCGCTCCGCTTTTCTGTCAGAAATATGTCAAAAGGATATTATTTCCCCAATACATAGTGAGGGGGTTAAAAGAAGCACAGGTGTGTCAATTCTATGTCACTTCAGAAATGTCCTCGGGTAAAGTAGTAGAGGGGGTAATCAAAATGAAAGAGTCTGCCTACAAAAATTATGAGGAGCTGCCGCTGTTTCTCAACTCAAAAACAGTGGCGAAGGTATTGGGCGTCTCACCGTCCAGCGGATATGAACTGATGCACGAGCCGGGCTTCCCGGTACTGCGCATCGGCAACAGGATGGTGGTACCCAAGGAGCAGTTCATCCAGTGGGTGAAGGAACACACAGGAGGCAGCACATGAAGTACGGAAATTATCGGGACGGTTTCTTCCTGCCCAACGAGTTGTTCCAGCTGGGACTGGACTATGGCGAGCTGGCGGTGTACAGTTTCCTGAAACGGTGCGAAAATCGAAAGACGCATCAGTGCTGGCCCAGCATCAAAACCATCGGCGAAGCAGTGGGCATGAGTGAAAATACTGTCCGCAAGTACATCCGTCAACTGGAGGAGCGTGGTCTCATCACCACCGAACCCACCGAGGTCATTACCAAGTCCAGCGGCAGGCGCAACGGAAATCTGCTGTTTACTCTCCGGCCTATCGGAGAGGTGATTGACCAGCACTACGACCGCCAACTGGCGGAATTGGAGTTAGCCACAGAACGCCAGCGAGTGGCGAAACTCCTGCGGGCGCGGGAAAGCCCAACGTGACCGCCTGTGGGCCACTGTGTGCCCCGATTGCGGGAGGGGCAGAGTCCCTGCCCCTCTCGGCGGGTTTCAGGCCAGTGTGGGCCGGTTGTGGGAGGCGTTGCGGTACAAGGCTTCCGGCCCTTTTGGAGCGGAACCGAAGGACGAAAGGGAAAGCAGGATAAACGCCGGGGTCGCCGGTGGCGCCTTCGGCCGGTCACAACTGCCCGCAGTGCGGGCAGTTACGGGAGTTTTGGGTGTATCAAAAGTGGGGTCAAAAACAGGCGGCGGGGATCACGTTTGTGGTCACAATCCCCGAACTCCTACTGCCATAACGAAAAAATAGGGGTCACGCCCCGGAAAGGAGCAGTTTATGGGCAAAAAAGAGAGATTTGCTTTCTATCTCACCTCGGAAAAGAAAGCCATTCTGGAGCGCCGGTTTCAGGAGGATGGAAGCCGGAGCATGACCGCCTTCATTGAGCGGGCGGTGGACTTTTACCTGGACTACCTCAGCGCCAACGACGCCGGCCTTTTCCTGCCAACGTCTATCAAGTCCTACCTGGACGGGCGGCTGGGACAACTGGAGGAGCGGCTGTCCTCCCTGACCTTCAAGCAGGCGGTGGAGCAGGACATGGTGGCTGGTATCTTGGCCGACACCTATCAGTTCAGCGACGAGGACCTCCGCCGCCGGAGAGCGGAGAGCGTGCAAAATGTGAAAAAGACCAACGGCCGTGTCTCGCTGGAGCAGCGGGTACGTGGGGCCTGGGAGGAGGACGATGAGTGGCAAGACTGATCCTGAAAAGTCCCTACCTGCAGTGCGATAGAAACCATCCTGTCAGTGGATATCTGCAGTACATTGGAACACGGGAACGGGTGGAACTGCTCCCGGATGACCGTCCGCCAACGAGAAAGCAGGAGCAGTTGGTCAGAAAACTGGTGAAAGATTTCCCTTCGTCCAAAGAACTGGACGAGTATTTGGACTACAAAGACAAGTCTACCAAGGACAACGCCTCCGCCTTCATCACCAGGGCACTGGAAGAAATCTGGCCGCAGGTTCAGCAGTCGGACGGCTACATGAAGTACATTGCCACCCGTCCCAGGGCAGAGCGGTTGGGTGACCACGGCCTCTTTGGGGATGAGGACGGCGTGGATTTAGAAAAAGCAATGCGGGAGTTGGATCACTACACCGGCAACGTATGGACCCACATCATCTCCCTGAAACGTGAGGATGCAACCCGTCTTGGCTACGACAACGCCAGGGCGTGGCAAAATTTGCTCCTGGCAAACCGCAATGACATCGCCGCCGCGATGAACATCCCGCCAAATCACTTCCGCTGGTACGCCGCCTACCACGACGAGGGTGACCACCCACACGTCCACATGATGGCGTGGTCAACGGTGCCCGGTGAGGCATACCTGACGCGGGAAGGCATCCACAAAATCAAGTCTCAGCTGACCAATCAAATCTTCCAGCAGGAGATGCTCCACACTTATGAGCAGAAGTCCCAGTCAAGGGATGCGCTGGTGCGGGAGGCACGGCGGGCCATTCGACGTCTGACTCATGAAATGGCGCAGAGCATAGGAGAGGAGATGGCCCCGTGGCAAAACGCAGAAAACACGGCGACGGCAGCGTCCGTCTGAGAAAGGACGGCCGGTGGGAGGGCCGAGTGGTCATCGGCTATGACGAAAAGGGCCTGCCCAAAACCAAAAATGTCCTTGCTAAGACAAAAACAGAATGTGTGGCAAAGCTGAAGGCCCTGCGGGAGAGACTGGAGACTCCCGCCCCTGAAGTTCCAAAAGCAGGGCTTTCCCTGGGTGCTTGGCTGGATCATTGGTACCAGGACTACAAGAAAGCGAGTCTCCGTCCTAACACCCAGATGTCCTATGAACGGCGGATCTACCAACACATCATTCCCGCCTTGGGCGGTATCCAGCTGGACAAGCTGACCACCGGGGACATCCAGCAGTTCTATACCCATCTTAGGCAGAATGGCAGATTGCTGCGCACAGAACTCTATGGAGAGGGTCTCTCCGACCAGACCATCCGGGGCATCCACACCACCCTCCACGCCGCACTGGACAAGGCAGTGGAGGAGAAACTGATCTTCCGCAACCCGGCGGACAGCTGTAAACTTCCGCCTGTCAAGGGCAGAGAAATGAAGGTTCTGACTCCGGAGGAGATCCAGCGGCTGCTGATCCAGGCCAGGGAGGACGGCTGCTACGAGCTGCTTCTCTTGGAACTGGCCACTGGCCTGCGCCGGGGCGAGATCCTGGCCCTCCAGTGGCGTGACCTGAATCTCCGGACCGGCACCCTGCGGGTGGAGCGGCAGGTCCACCGGGTCAAGGGAGAACTGGCAGTATCCCCGCCCAAGACCAAGGCGGGGAACCGGACGGTACTCCTCCCTGCCCCGGTCCTAAACGTGCTCAAGACCTACAAACAAGCCGTCCACTCACGGTGGATGTTTCCCTCCCCTGTCAAGGAAGACTCCCCTATGGACCCGGCCGCCGTCCGGAAGCGGCTTCAGACGGTGCTGGAACGGGCGGAGTGCAAAAGACTCCGCTTCCACGATTTAAGGCATACCTTCGCCACTGCCTCTCTGGAGCATGGGATGGATATCAAGACCCTGAGCACCATCATCGGCCATGTGTCCAGCACCACCACCCTGAACACATACGCTCACATCACTGACGCCATGCGGCAGAACGCAGCGGACAAGATCGACAGGGGGATCGGGAGAGCCGAACCGAAGCCCATGCGGGAATCAGCATCCCGGAAACCGGCCCCCAGCACCTTCCAGGCCCGCAAGGGGCAGCGGCGCAAACCGGGCACTGGTTGCGTCAGCCGGATCAATGACCACCTGTGGGAGGGCCGTTACTCCCCCATCGTCAATGGCCAGCGCATGGCCCGGAATGTGTACGCAAAGACCGAGGCCGAGTGCGAAATGAAGCTGGCGAAGCTGATCCGGGAGATGAAAGAAGAGATCGCCGCAGCGAAAGAACACGGGAAACCGGATGATCTGGCAGGTTGACCAGGCCATTCGGCGAATCGCACAAACGGGCCTCCGGAGGCAAAATGTCCCGGAGGCCCGTGATTTTTCTCTCTGTGGCTTGTTCTGTGGTCAAAGACAACTGGCGAAATTCAATGTGCCCGAAATTGTTGTAAATTGCAAAAGAAAAGACCACTTTTCAAAAGAAAAGCGGTCTTTTTGTGGAGCTGCTACCCAGATTCGAACTGGGGACCTCATCCTTACCAACTGACTGGAAGGGTGAGGTCTGTTGCTTTTGGGGCCTTTTGTGCCCTTTTTCGTCCGGCGGGCCATACTCTCCAGCACTCTTGCGTCCGTTGATTCCGTCCGCTTTTTTCGGCGTGTGGGTCACGGTGTGGGTCAGGCCCAATCACGAGGCAAAAGACGGGCGGACATCGGACAGGGGCAGGCCAAGCCGAACCGCCCTGTCCCGCTCATAGGTAACCCTGGTCACCTCTTCGATGAATGCCTGCTCTTTTTCCGTCGCCTTACCCCATCGCACGCCGTATTTCCGGCACAGCTGGAAGAAGATCTCGTAAAACCGTTCTCTCTCCGGGTCTTTCCTGAAATACCACTCCGCATCAGACACCGGCCGGCTGATATTCTCGTCCATACAGGGCACCTCCCGTCTCAAACCAGATAGGCGAAAAAGATCCGTTTTGCAGCCTCATCCGCGATTAAATATCTGGGGGCGGACGATTGAAACATTGGGAGTCGCACCGCCCCGAAGTCCCGCTCGTAATGCTTTGCCAGGGCTGTTGTTTTCGCCTCCAGCACCACATCGCCAGCCAGGCCGTTATCAATGGAGAGCTTGATGCCATAGGCAACCATCAGTCGCCCGATTCCCGTGTATTTCGGCTGTCCTTCATCGAGGGTGGGATTCGACTCTGGCTGGGCCTCCAGATACACGATATGGACTACCAAAGCATTCTCCAGAATCTCATAGGCACCCAGGGCGATCAGTTCATCTCCAACCCTTGCCGCATATCGCTGAAATCGTTCATCCGACAGGAATTCGCTGGTCCATGAGGTCTGCCACAGAGGCTGCTCATTGGTCAACTCGGCGTCCCGTTGCGTCATCGGCTCGATGATCACAGGGATCCGACAGCCTTGCCGGTCGAAAACAAATGGCTGGAATCGCACGCACCTCACCTCATGGTCAGTATACCATGGCCTCGGATTTTTTACAACCATTGCAACGAAGCCAGTTTGCGCAAAAATTGCGTCGGCATAAACAATAATAGGGCACGGCAGCCAAACAGCTTCTACAGAAGCCATGAGGGCGTGGATCTACATCCACGTCCTCGCGGATGACTGTCTTCAGCAGGACATTTTTTACATGTCTTATATGGTTTTATGTGTAGAAAAAGCCAATGTATCGGTGCTGTCCTTTTAGCCCTGATAAGGTTGGGTGGTGTCAATGACAATTGCTCCGGCTTCTCCATCCCAAGTGACATTGAACCCAAGGGCCTGTCCTAGGTCTCGAAGTTTGAAATAGGTGTAGCCGCTTCCGCTGTCATCTGTCAACGTAATCGCCTGCAAATCAGAGGCTTGGCCATCCACAAGAACTGCCGCCTGATTGGGCGTATAGATCCGGTCACCGGAGAATGGTGTGGACATCTCGGAACCGTTGGACGCATAAGACTCTCCCGTGTTAATGGTAATCGCGTTAGCCGTCCCGTCCCATCCAACATTGAACTGGGCTTGAGACCCATTGAGCACATAGGCCACATCCCGCAGCTTGAGGTAATTGGTATCATTGCCGTTTGCATCCTTCAGCGCATAGGCATCAAAGGCCACGGACTGTCCATCGACCAGGATGGAGTAGCTGGTGGAGTATGCAATTTCGGACACTGAGACTGGATCGGATGGAGTCTCTGTGGCGGCAGTTCCACTTCCTAAACTACTGTCTACCACGAAGTCGTACGTAGCACCATAAAGGTATGTACCCATGGGACCATTGGGATGCTGTATTGTAATCATGACACGATATAGTGAACAGTCTCCATATACTGTTAATGCGAGTAAGTGCTCCAGATATCTCACCCGGAAGGAGGCATTGGTAAGGGTTTATGAAAGAAAAGGAGCACACCAAATGAGCATAAAAAAACACGGGAAGCGGTATCAGATCAATTACCGCTGTCCCGGCTATCCCAAGATTATTTTTGAAAGTTTTGACTCATTGGAAGAAGCTGAACTGCGTCTTGCCGAAATTTCTCTCCTGAAAAAACAGGGAAAACTGCTGCCGCCGCTGAACTTATTGGATCCAGATAAAAACCGCCAACTATTCCAGCGCACTGTGGATGTCAAAACGCTGTTAGAGGAGTATGTCAAACTGCATGGGCTGAGCCACTGGTCCGACAGCACCATGTCCTGTAATCTGCATCGGATCAACGACTATATCCTGCCCTATATCGGCGAGTGCCCCATAGCGGGCCTTACCACCCGGAAGCTGGAACACTATTATCAGTCTCTGCTCTCCGAACCGGTCAAACATATGCCCGGAAAAGATGACTCCGCAAAAACAATTTCCATCGACGTAGTACATAAGATTCACGCCATCCTTCGCAGCGCCTTAAATCAGGCTCTGCGGTGGGGCTACCTGGAAGGCACAAACCCGGCCATGGCGGTTGAACTTCCCCGCATCAAGAAGCATCCCAGGGCTGTTTGGAGCAGTGAGCACGCCAGCTTGGCTATCACCCTTTGTACAGATCCAGTTTTGAAACTGTGCTTGCTGTTAGCACTTGGCTGCTCCATGAGGATCGGAGAAATACTCGGCCTTACATGGGACTGTGTTTTCATTGATGATAATCTGATGTTACACCAGGAATGCTATGTTCAGGTCACGAAAGAATTGCACCGCAGCGATAAAAAATGTGTAAATGCTCTGCAAAGCAAAGGCCGTGGTGATATTATTTTCGTGTTCCCATCTATGAAATCTACAGAGGCGTCCACAATTCTTGTACTGAAGGCGCCCAACGGAAAGCAGTATCCGTAATATTTATCTGCCATCCACGGTTGCCAATGCTCTGCTAGAGACCCGTCAGTTACAGCAGAAGCAAAAGCGTTTGGCCGGAGCCGAATATCAGGATTATAATTTGGTGATTGCGCAAGACAATGGACGCCCATATGAAGACCGCTTGATTGCGAAGATGTTCAGCGAATTTATCCGTCAGCACAATTTACCTAAGGTCGTCTTCCACAGTCTGCGCCATTCCAGCACCGGTTTAAAATTGCAACTTAGCGGCGGCGATATTAAAACTGTTCAAGGAGATACTGGCCACGCCCAAGCAAATATGGTTACAGATGTCTACTCCCATATCATGACAGAGGACCGCAAGCGCCTGGCTAAAAAAGTAGAGACACATTTCTTTTCCACCATGGAGTGCAAGCCACAAGCTGCTGGCAATCCCCCTGAACCTCAAACACCGGAATCTGTCAAGAGAGCAATCGACTTGTTGTATAAAGCTCCTCAAATGGCGGATATGCTTCTTCAAATGGCTCAAATGATGGAACAAAATGGACCATTTAAAAATTGAATGTTAGCAAATGTTAGCACTTTGTTCCAACGCTAAATATTTTTCCTTAAAAAAGTTCAAAAAAATACCCGGATTCATAAGAATCCAGGTACTTTTTGGAGCTGCTATCCGGATTTGAACCGGAGACCTCATCCTTACCAATTACTTTTTGTGCATTTTCCACTTTACCGGTCTTTTGTCCGCTATCGTCTCTTTCCCTTGTGGCGCAATACTTCCCCGCCTTTTCTGTTCTGTTCTTTTGTCTACTTGCATTGGCATTTCTGAACTTATTCGGGGTATCCGTCTGGTTTTTGTCTGGGTTTCTATCTGCCACCCTGACCGCTGACCTCATCCCTATAGGCCAAAAAACCAGACATAAAGCCCCCCCACTTGCTTTCGACTCCATTCTATGTTATCCTGACCTTGGCGCTGCCGGACAGCAGCGGTCAGCCCTCTTGACGGAGGGCAGCTTCTTTGCTCTCCGATCTTCGGAAAGGAGGGCTGCCCATGAGTACATCCGAAGTTCTTCAGCTTTGTTTGGTCATCATTGGTGTTTGCAGCCTGTTTATTCAGGCAAAAAAGAAGTGACCGCCGGCACCCTGACAAGTACAGCGATCACTTCAAACTACTCTAAGGGCTGACCGATACGGCGATTCGGCAGCGCCTCTTTCTATATCCATTATAGGCCGCTGTGGCCACACTGTCAAGCCCTAGGCACTGTGCCCGGGGTTATTTTGTGCCCTCAGCAGGCCCACCAGTGACCGTACAAGCGGCACTGTCCCGCTCCATCGCCTCAGCTATTGCCCGGTTGATAAAGCTGTTCACGCTCTCGCCGTGGGCCTCTGCATGGGCCTGAACGGCTTCATACTTCTCCCTCTCCATGCGAACCCGTGCAACCGCAAATCTCTCCATATATGCTCTTTGTGCCCGCTTTTGGGCTTCTGTTTTTTCTGCCATACTTGTCTCCTCCCTGGGAATGCAATAAATAGAGACATCTCCCCCATTGTGCTGCTATTATACCACAAAAAGCAATCTAGGCATAGATATATATTTGCCAAATATAGGCCTAGATATCTGTGCACTCTGCGTATTGCTATCTAGGCCTAGATATGCTATAATTCATAATGTCAAGAGGAACAGGTCAAGTCAAGGTGGATCCCAAGAACACAAGGTTAGACCGGGACAGGATACGGGAGATTGAGACGCACTGAGCAGAACGCTATGCCGTAAAGCCCCCCGGCACTTGACCCCAGTTAACAGGAGGTTTGCAGTATGAGCAGCTACGAACTTGAAAGCAGGATCCGGGAGCTGCGCCAGCTCCAGAGCCTTATTGAGGAGGCCCAGGCCGAGGCGGAGGCGATCAAGGATACGATCAAGGCCCACATGGGCGACGCCCAGGAGCTGCGGGCCGGGGAATATAAGGTCACCTGGAAGCCGGTAACCTCCTCCCGGCTGGATAGCAAGGCCCTGAAGGCAGCCGCCCCCGAGCTGGTAGAGCGATTCACCAAAACTGTCACCAGCCGCCGTTTTTGCGTGGCATAAAGACTCATTCCCCAGCAGAATAGCGAGCGGGTATCCTGCCTCAGAAGGATGCCCGCTCGTTGTTGTTATGTGTCCAAGTCGGACACACTGCCAAATCGGCAAGCGTCTGCCGATTTGATTTCCTTATGCTCCGATCCCGCCGCCAAAAACGACAACGCTGTCGTTTTTCAGATTTCAGATTAGTGTGTACCGTGCAGCTGCTACCTCAAATCCGCCAACGTTGACGGATTTGCCCGTAGTACAGATGGATTCAAAAGGCAATCAAGAACTTTCCCAGATCAGCCCCCATCCATCAGTTACCACAGTTTCCGCAAGCATCGCATTTGGCCAGCCAAACGCCCTTTTAGGGGGCTCCCCTAATACCCCGTAAGCCTGGCTGCACTCCCATAATCGGTGATGTGGCCTGTGCTGCGCCCCGCTGCTATTCTCTCATACGGGCGGGTATCCCAGGCTACAGACCTGGGCAGAACGAAAAGCGGAATACTTCCCCAAATCCGCAAGCGATTTCGTATTTGAAGATGGAGGCTTACCAACCTCCGCAGGAACCGGGCGCATCCTGGGCGGGCAAAAGGCTCCCAAGATACTCCCCCAAATACGCCAGCGCAGACGGATTTGAGATAGGTCTCCGTCTGCGGTTCGCCTGCTGGATCTCCTCTGGACAGCAAGACCACCAGGCACTCACCGGGCACCGTTGAGAGTGGCGTCATACCCTGGGATAGACCGGGGGCCTCTAGCTACGTAGCAGGGCCTCAGCAGACCAGAAGGGGCCAGACTGTGCCCCACGTCTGTGCCTCCAACACGAGCGGGTATCCCAGGAGCTGCCGCCCCACAGGAGGGGCCAGGAGCACCGCCAGGCACTCACCAGACACCGCCCCGGAGCGGGCATACCCAGGGCCTCCGACTGCATATCAGGGCCTCAGCAGGCCAGCTGGGGCCAAGCTGCGCCCCACGTAAAGGCCCTCCAGTACAAGCGGGTATCCCAAGGGGCTGCCACCCCGCAGGAGGGGCCTGGAGCGCCGCCAGGCACTCGCCGGGCACCGCCAGGAGCGGCGGCATACCCCGGGATAGACCGGGGGCCACCGGCTACGTACCAGGGCCTCAGCAGGCCAGCTGGGGCCAAGCTGCGCCCCACGTAAAGGCCCTCCGGCACGAGCGGGTATCCCAGGGGCTAACCATCCCGCAGGATGGGCCAGGAGCGCCACCAGGCACTCACTAGGCACCGCTGGGGAGCAGGGCTTACCCAAGCATAAGCCGGAGGTCACCGGCTGCGTAACCAGTCTCGGCTGCTGCGCGCGCACACGTACGAGCAATTCGGGATTGTCTCGAACCCACCCGATTAGGCCATTCTTTGGGCCGTGCTGTTTTTTGGCTAGGGGGTGGGGAAACAGTTTTTTGCATGGGGAAAAATTCCCGCATGGAGGGTGGCCCACGGTCTTACCCACAAGGCCGTAAATTTTTTTGGGGCCGGGGCACCTCTGGCCGAAGGCCCGCACGCATCCGCGCCCGCCCACGTGTGCGCCCAAGCCTCCTGGTAGTTTGCCTTTAAATCGCCCCTGCAAAAGTACACTTTTCCCCCGGCTTTATGACTGTTTTGGCCTCAACTCCCATTGGGGAGAATTTCTCGCACCAGAGGGGCCACACGGTCTTGCACCCCCGCCCCCTGAAACTTTTTCGGGCCGGGGGGTGGGTGGGCCGTAGGCCCCGCACCCGTGCGCCCCTGCCCGCACATGGGCACCCGTGCGCCTGCACGTAGCCAACCGGCAAGATCACCCCGCAAAAAATCACCGTTTTCCCCGTGAAATTCCCCGCTCCTTGGCCAGGATCAGCAGCACGCCCGGGCTGCGCTTCCGTGCAAGGGCTCCTCCCTGGCCTCTTCCCACACCCTGGGCAGGCCGCTGCCTCCCCGCCCGATCTCCACCACGGTCTCATGTTTGCAATTCCGGCAGAACAGCACCAGCCCCTGCGCTCTGGTGTTCTCCGTCAGCTTCAGCAGCTTCCCCCGCCGACATACCGGGCACATGACCCATGTGCCGCCCGGGGTTATTTTACAAACCAGCTGCGCCGCTGTCCCACTCATGCTATCACCTCCTGGTTCAATTTTTCACGCCCGCCGCCGCTCGTGCGTGTGAAAGTCCGCCCTGTTACCAGCATAGCGCACCCGGAGCACCGATACAATGGGCTATGCCTTGATTCTCCAGGGCCTGTTCTAAGGCAACACCGCACAGAAAAGTAAGCGTGATACAGCCCGACATGATATAATAAAAACATGGATAAACAGATGACAATGTCTGCGCTTAGTGATGAGCTGGCGCAG
>NZ_JACJLC010000060.1 GCF_016901955.1 Pseudoflavonifractor phocaeensis | reverse complement strand
TATCAATAACTGGACCAGGTGTGACAGAGCCGCTGCAATAAGTCTGTTCGGGGGAATGCGTGGGCATGGTAATCTAAAACCTCCGTCAACCGGGTGTGCCTGACCGGGTCGATACAAATTAGGCAGGAGGGCTTCTCGCCGGCGAAAGCCGGGGGAATCCACTCATACAAGCCTCATGGAGCGAGAAGACTGAGGCGAGTGGATTGGCAGATTACCGCTGATCAGATCAAATGTAGGTCTGATATACCCCCTGTGCCGCGTGAGAGAGTAGGACTCTATTTTTCTCGCGCGCCGCACAGGGGGTGGACTGCGCGTGCCGGGGAAGTAAGCCAACTGTCCCGCTCGTGCTTGCACGGAACGTAACAAGTCTTATATACAAGGAAAACGTTGGAGGTTGGCTGTTGTTGCCAACACGCAGGGTGACAGCCAAGACAACTGCACGATGCGGCAGCGCAGGAGACGTCTGGAGGCCGCCAGCAGCCCCTGCAGCACCGGTCGAGCCCCGGCAGACCCGGCAGCGTCGGTTGAGGCGCAGCGGTACCGGTCAGCACCCGGTTGGAACGCAGCGAACCTGACAGCACCGCAGTTGGAAGGCAGCAAACCTTGCTCAACAGCGCTAACATGATCACGGAGCGTTGCAAAACTTTAACGATACAGCACGTGCCTGCCTGCTCGACATACTTAATAGGAGACTGGGAAGAAAAAACTTTAGCATAGTAAAGTATCTTATCTTAAACAAGAGGAGGGGAAAGACTACTTCTTGTTCTTGGAGGGGAAGAGAGTCTTCTTCTTGTTCTTGGAAAGGGGTGGGAGAGTAGTTCTTGATCCGGTGAGTCGGGAGAGGTAAGAAAGAAGACTATTATTTAATGGTTTAACGTGATAAAGTCTATTATGCTGAACGAAGGAAGGGGAAATAGAGTAGTCCTCTTTTGAACGAAGAAAGGGGAGGGAGAGTAGCCTTGATCCGTAAGCGTCAATTCACCCAGCGGCTTGTCAGTGTAAAATATGTCCGCCAAACTATAAGAGTCTGAAATAGTACACAATAGTACTGGATAGTATCCAAGACTCTGAGATAGTGAGGTATCGATACACAGATGATTCAGTAAGCGGCTTTCCCCTTTGCCACAATACCGGGGATAGTCAGCCAGGCTGGACTGGAGCGTCTCGGTTGGCCGTTGAATACATCGCAGACCGCCGCAGTCGTCTCCGAGTGAAAGGGCTGGCGTTTAATAGAAAGTTTCATGCTGTCACCTCGACATATCATATATGATATTGACTTGACATATCTTATATGATATACTTTGTGCAGATAGGGTTAGGTGGTGATTCAATGGATGTTGAGCTTTATTGCACGCAATCGGGCAAAGAGGTGGTGCAGGAGTTTCTGGATAGCCTACCCCATAAAGATCTGGCAAAGGTGATCCGGGATATTGAGCTTCTGGCGCAATATGCTCCCGACTTACATGAGCCTTATACAAAGCATATCGATGGGCCGATTTGGGAGCTGCGCTCAAAATTTTCCAGTAATATCTATCGTATCTTCTATTTCATCTGGGATGGGAATAAGCTGGTACTGCTCCACGGCTTTACGAAGAAGACCCAAAAGACACCGCCGGCTGAAATTGCGATTGCAAAGAAACGGATGGAAGATTACCAAAGCCGGGCACAATAAATATGCCCAACGGAAAAAGGAGGCCGCATCATATGGATTTTAAGGAGTATAAGGCAAAGGTATTTGCCGAGCGTCCCGAAGTCAAGGAGGAGTACGATGCGCTGGCGCCTCAATACGAGATCATTCGTGCTGAAATTGAGAGCCGCAGAGCCATCGGCATGACCCAGAAGGAGTTGGCTGAGCGTATGGGGACGGCGCAGGCCAATATTTCCCGATTTGAGAGCGGGAGCTACAATCCATCTCTGGCCTTTCTGCAAAAAATGGCAGACAGCCTGGGAAAAACCCTCAAAATTTCTCTGGAGTGATTTGGGGCGGAGGCGAACAGCTTCCGTCCTTGCTGTGCGCCCGGCATAGGCAATAACTTGGTGGTGAAAGTCCACTACAGACTTGGCAGTAGGAACTGTTAGCCGAAGGCAAGGGTGTCCATCGTGAGGTGGAATCTGAAGGAAGCCGGATATGGAGGCTGCGAAGTGCCGCCACGGGCAAACTCCCGGTCTGACGAATAGAAATCGCATAGGAGGTGACAGCCGTGGGTACTTGGGGTACCAAAATGTTTCAAATCGATGATGCCTGTGACATCCGTGATACCTACCATCTTTGAAGTTAGCCATTGAATATTGAGGGTACCGAACACATTGATAAAAGGAATCTTATCCTCGGCTTTGATAGACTGTGAGTGTAGGTGATAGGCTATAAAACACATTTTCCTTTTAGAGGATGATGAGACCCTGGGGCGGGGTATCGTCATGGCCCTGACGGGACCGGAGGCATCCGTCACCTGCCGCTCCACCCTGGCCCAGGCCCGGGAGGCGCTGGCGGAGAAGCGGTTCGACCTGTTGATCCTGGACATCAACCTCCCCGACGGCAGCGGTCTGGACCTGCTCCGGCAGTTGCGCTCGGAGGGCAACGCCGCACCGGTGATCCTGCTCACCGCCAATGACCTGGAGTTGGATGAGGTCACCGGACTGGAGGCCGGGGCGGACGACTACATTACCAAGCCTTTCTCTCTGGCGGTGCTCCGGGCCAGAGTGAACGCCCAGCTCCGGCGGGGCGCTCCCACGGTTTCTCAAACGATATCCATGGGTCCCTTCACTTTCGATTTTGACCGGATGGACTTCCGCCGAGATGGGGTGGCGGTGGAACTGAGCAAGACGGAACAGAAACTCCTGCGGGTGCTGGTGGAGAATCGAGGCCACGCCGTGTCCCGTGCCACCCTGGTGGACCGGGTGTGGACGGACGGCGCGGAATTTGTGGAAGAAAACGCCCTGTCCGTCACGGTCAAGCGGCTGCGGAGCAAGCTGGAGGCCGACCCCGGAAAGCCTGAATACCTGAAAACGGTGTACGGCATCGGCTACATTTGGGCGGTGAAGCCATGACGGGATATGTGATTGCAGGTGCAGCGGTACTGCTGGCCCTGGCTGTGGTCGTCTATGACCGTTGGCGCACCGCCCGCACCATGAGGCGGCTGGACGACATGCTCACCGCGGCCATAGACGGCAGCTTTTCCGAAAAAACCTTTGACGAGAGCCGCCTCTCCGCTCTGGAGAGCCGATTGGTCCGGTACCTGGCGGCCAGCGCCCTGTCGGAGCGGAACATACGGGAGCAGAAGGATCAGATCAGCGCCCTGATCTCCGACATCTCCCACCAGACCAAGACCCCGGTGGCCAACCTTCAGCTCTACGCCCAGCTGCTCTCCGAGCAGCCCCTCACGCCCCAGGGGAAGGACTGCGCCGCCGCCATCTCCGCCCAGGCGGACAAGCTCCAGACCCTCATCGAGGCTCTGGTCAAGACCTCCCGGCTGGAGACGGGAATTCTGGCCCTCCACCCCCAGCCCGGTGAGATCGCCCCGGTGGTGGAGTGCTCTACCGCCCAGTATGCGCCCAAAGCGGCGGAAAAAGGCATCATGCTGACTGTCCGGCAGACCGAAGGCTCCGCTGTCTTGGATCCCAAATGGACGGAGGAGGCGGTGTGCAATCTCCTGGACAACGCCATAAAGTACACGCCCTCCGGCGGAACGGTAACCGTGGAGGTCAAAAACTACGAGCTGTTCTCCGCTATCCGGGTGAGTGATACCGGACCGGGTATCCCCGAGGGGGAGCAGGCCAAGATTTTCGGGCGCTTTTATCGTGCCCCCGGTGCTTATCAGGCCGAGGGTGTGGGTATCGGCCTTTACCTCACCCGACAGATCGCCGAAAAGCAGGGCGGCTATGTGAAGGTGGAAAGTGCCGCTGAGAAAGGGAGTACATTTTCTCTGTTTCTTCCGCGGCCCTAATGGCTTTCTTTCAAAACTGTCACATTCTCGAAAGTACCAGGACAGATTTCCATGCTAAAGTCTGTATTGTCAAAAGACGGTACAGACTTTTTCTTTGGAGGAACATCGTATGACGATTTTAGAGACCCGCGATCTGAAAAAATACTACGGCGCCGGGGACACCCAGGTGAAGGCTCTGGACGGCGTGGATCTGAGCATCCAGCAGGGCGAGTTTGTGGCCATTGTGGGCACCTCCGGCTCCGGCAAGTCCACCCTGCTTCACATGCTGGGCGGGTTGGACCGGCCCACCTCCGGCACCGTCACCGTTGACGGCAGGGACATCTTTGGCCTGAAGGACGAGGCCCTCACCATCTTCCGCCGCCGGAAGATAGGTTTCGTATTCCAGTCCTATAATCTGGTACCGGTGCTCAGCGTGTGGGAGAATATCGTCCTGCCCATTCAGTTGGATGGGGGCAAGGTGGATGAGGCCTATGTTCAGGAGGTCATCGCCACCCTGGGGCTGGAAAAGAAACTCGCCAATCTCCCCAACCAGCTCTCCGGCGGCCAGCAGCAGCGGGTGGCCATCGCCCGGGCCCTGGCCACCAAGCCCGCCATTCTTCTGGCCGATGAACCCACCGGCAACCTGGATAGCCGTACCAGCCAGGATGTGCTGGGCCTTATGAAGGTGACCGGGCAGAAGTTTGCCCAGACCATGGTGATGATCACCCATAACGAGGAGATCGCCCAGATGGCCGACCGCATCGTCCGCATCGAGGACGGGCGTATCGTGACGCGGTAAGGAGGCGAAGAACATGAATGTCTCCAACCGGGGCTGCATCCGCCGCCTGAGCCTGAAAAGCCTCCTTGCCAATCGGACACGGAATCTCGTGGCGGTGCTGGCCATCGCCCTGACGGCGGTGCTGTTTACCTCCCTCTTCACCATCGCCCTCTCCATCAACGAGGGAATCCAGCAGAACAACTTCCGCCAGGCTGGAGGCTGGTCCCACGGCTCCTTCAAATACCTCACTGAGGGGCAGTTCGAGGAATTGAAGGACGATCCTCTCATTGACCAGTGGGGCCTGCGCCGATTTTTAGGTATGCCCACAGAGGTGCCCTTCAACAAATCCCATGTGGAGATCGGCTATTCTGACGCCAATGAGGCCCACTGGAGCTACTGCGACCCGGTGGAGGGCCGCCTCCCCCGGGATGGCACCGATGAGGCGGCCACCGACACCCATGTGCTGGAGCTGCTGGGGGTGGAGCCGGAGATCGGCGCCCAATTCACCGTCACCTTTGATGTGGACGGCCATACCACCACCCAGGCCTTTACCCTGTGCGGCTGGTGGGAGTATGACCAGGCCGTGGTAGCCAACCATATCCTCATTCCCGAAAGCCGGGTGGACGCCATCCTGGCCGAGGTGGGGGTGACCCCGCCGGGCAGCGACGGCATGACCGGCAGCTGGAATCTGGATGTGATGCTCAAAAACGGCGCCCGCTCCATTGCCTCTGATCTGGAGGAGATCCTGGCTGACCACGGCTATCAGTCGGAAACTCCTGGAGAAACCTATATTTCCACCGGCGTCAACTGGGGCTACACCGGGGCGCAGCTATCCGATAAGCTGGACCTCACTGTGGCGGCTATCATCGTGGGGGTGCTACTCCTCATCCTCCTCACCGGGTATCTCATTATCTACAATGTGTTCCAGATCTCTGTAGCTGGGGACATCCGCTTCTACGGCCTTTTGAAAACCATCGGCACCACGCCCCGGCAACTCCGGCGAATCATCCGTACCCAGGCGCTACTGCTCTCCTTCATCGGCATCCCCACGGGCTGGCTGCTGGGCTGGCTGCTGGGCAGCGTGCTCACCCCGGTCATTGTTGCCCGACTGGACGGAGTAACCAGTGTGATCTCAGTCAGTCCACTTCTCTTTGCAGGCGCGGCCCTCTTTGCCCTGGCAACGGTACTCCTCTCCTGCCGCCGCCCCGGCCGTCTGGCCGGTAAGGTCTCCCCGGTGGAGGCGGTGCGCTACACCGAGGGCAAGGCCCTGAAACAGAAGTCCAGGCGAAAGGGCAAAGGGGTCTCCCTTTTCTCCATGGCCTGGGCCAACCTGGGCCGCAACCGGGGCAAGACCTTTGTCACGGTGCTGTCCCTGACCCTGGCCGTGGTGCTGCTGACCCTGACCGTCACCTTCGCCGGCGGTTTTGACATGGACAAATATGTGTCCAGTTTTACCGCCAGCGACTTCATCCTGGCCGATGCGGGACAGTTCCAGACCGGCGGGGACAGTTTCAACGACGAGATGAGGGTGCCAGATGAGGTCATCGCCGCCGTGGATGCCCAGGGGGGCATCACTGACAGCGGCCGGGTCTACGGCAAGACCGCTCCCGCCCTGGAATTCGTCACCGAGGAATACTACCGCGCCATATGGGGGCGCTGGAACACCCAGGAGCAGCTGGACAGCATGGTGGCCTTCATGGACCGCACTGCGGACGGCCTGCTGGCGGACCGGGTGCAGCTCTACGGCATGGAGCCCTTCGCCCTGGAGCATCTGACCGTGCTGGAGGGGGACCTCTCCAAGCTGAACGACCCGGATGGAAACTACATTGCCGCCGTGTACAGCGACGATGACTACGGCAGGGCGGAGATGGACAGCCACTGGGCCCGGCTGGGGGACACGGTGACCATCCGCTACGTGGAGAAGTTTGAATATTATAATCCCGCCACCGGTGAGGTCTATGGCGCTCAGGAAAATATACCGGAGGGCGCGGTCTTTGCTGAGCGGGCGGTACAATACCGGGATGTGGACTACATTGTGGCCGCCCTGGTGACGGTGCCCTCCGCCCTCAGCTATCGCTACTACGGCCAGGACGAGTTCGTTCTGGGAGCGGAGACATTTATGCGGGACACAGGCACCGACTCCGTCATGTACTACGCCTTCGACACCACGGAGGAGGCTAACGCCGCCATGGAGGTCTTTCTCAAGGACTACACGGAGAACGAGAGCCCCCAGTTTGACTACGAGAGCAAGGCCACCTATGCCGGGGAGTTTGAGAGCACCCGGGGCATGTTCCTCCTGCTTGGGGGCGCTCTCAGTTTTATCGTGGGACTGGTAGGTGTGTTGAATTTCTTCAACGCCATCCTCACCAGTATTACCGCCCGCCGCCGGGAGCTGGCGGTGCTCCAGTCCATCGGCATGACGGGGCGGCAGCTGCGGACCATGCTGGCCCTGGAGGGGCTGTTCTACACTTTGGGTGCGGCGCTACTGGCTTTCATTCTGGTCGTTGTCACGGCCCCCTTTGTGGGCCCCGGCCTTAGTGGGTTCATTTGGTTCTTCACCTACCGCTTCACCATCTGGCCCATCGCCGTGGTGCTGCCCCTGTTCGGGGCCTTGGGCGTCCTCATCCCGGTACTCAGCTGCCGGGCATCCCAGCGCTATTCCGTGGTAGAGCGTCTGCGGGTCGAGTAAGTCAAGGTCAGCAATCCAAGAATGACGGGGCGTACTGAAACCCAGTCGCCCCGTGAATTATCCATTGCCTTGTATCAACAAACACACCATAAGCACAAAACAGTTATCCTTGATTCCTGTTTCCATGGTGCCATTGTACCTATCCGCGATTTCCCGCATTCCCGGGATGCCAAAACCATGGGCAAACTTGTCCGCTTTGGTGGTGGCAAGATCCGGATTTACCGTAGCACCTATGGGGTTTTCTACCCTGAGCATCAGTATCCCTTTGTTCGCCTTGCATCGGAGGGTAATCCTCTTTTCCTCCGCGTTCTTTACGCCTTCCATGGCATTGTCCAGAGCGTTGCCCAGCAGGGCCGCCAAATCCATGTCCGCTACAGGAAGTTCCCTTGGGAGAGACACAGCAAAGTCTGCCGTGATCCCCGCTTGTTCCATGGCCTCAGCCTTGGCGGAGAGTACCACATTGGCAGACTCATTTTCACAAAAGCGTCTGACTCCCTGCAGGGCCTGGGAACCAGCCATTTGCTCCAGGTAGCCAACGGCTCCTTGTGTATCTCCTCTCTCCAAGAGGCCCTGAACGACCGTCAGGTGGTTTCTCATGTCATGACGGAGCTGCCGCACCTGGCGCTCCTGCTGCTGCAGGCCCTGGTAGTAGACCTCTCGCAGCCCTGCCAGTTGACTGGCTCGCTCCAACCGCTCATGATCTGCCAGAATCAGAATGGCAACCAACAGCACAAGGGAGGTCACCAGCACGAAGGGCAGAACCAAAAGCCCCTGATTCAGTGCCAGTGTGTTGACGGCGGCGGACTCATATTTTTGAAAGGTCAGCAACACCACAGCGATGAGAGCACATAGGGGCATGGACGCAAGCCCCAGCACCACCTGCCACAGCCGCCGGGTGAGATGGACTTGCTCCGCCGGGAACCGCCGACGCAAAAGCAGCCAAAAAGCGCCGAAGATTGCTGTTCGCAGAAGCCTTACCAGCAGGTCGTAAAGGCGGTCGGTATCCACGGCTTGTACATAGGTGTCCACCAGGGCACAGACGGACATTTCCAGGCAGAAGAAAACGACGCAGACCGTCAGCCGTCCCACCCAGTCTCCCCTTGTGCAGAGAAAGAACAACAGAAAGTAGATTGGCAGCGTGTAGAGAAGGTTGGGATCTCCGATCCAGATTACCATACCGCTGCTGAAAGCAAGAGTCAGCAGGAATACGGCTTTCCACAGGCCGCCTTTCCGAAACATAACGAAAGGCCGGCACAGACGGTATAGGAAGAAGCCGTTGGCCAGAATGTCAATCCACCAGAGTCCATAGAACCAGATATTCCAAAGCACTGTTCCCAACGATCAGCCCTCCAGTTCCGCTTGCGCCAAGGCCAGCAGGGCGGATCGCTGACAGGAGCGGCTGACAGGCAGCCGCTCCCCATTCCGCAGGATTACCTCTCCGCTCTCCATTCGGTCCACAGCCCCGGCGCGAACCAGATATCGCTGATGCACACGTACAAACGCGGCCCCGATCTCCTCTGCCACTGCGTCCAATTTACCATAAAAGGTGTAGGTCCGCCCCTCTGTGACGCACTGAACCTGACGCCGGTCCGACGCAAAGTAGAGAATGTTGGAAATGGGAACACGATAATAGGTATCTCCGTTTCGGCAGATGTAAGCCCGATCCAACTCCCGAACCAGCGCCCCCTGTGCCCGATCCAGCACTGCTTCCAACTGCTCCTGCTTGGGAGGCTTCATCAAATACCCCAGGGCCCCCACACTGTAGCCGTCAAAGACATGGTCGGCATATCCGGTGACAAATACCATCTGGAGACCGGCATCTGCCGCCCGGAGCCGCCGGGCAGTCTCCATGCCGTCCAGCTCATGAAGCTCCATATCTAAGAAAATGAGATCCAACTCACCGATGTGATGATCATACCAGCGAAGCAGGGTTTCACCGGAGGAGAATTCAAAGAACTGGCCCTGTATCCTCCGGTTTTCTAAAATGCGTTCCAGCAATGACCGGAGGACGAGGCGAGCGTCCGCCAAGTCGTCGCAGATTCCGATTCGCAGCATCCCATCACCTCGATTTTCAAATTGCTGGCCTCATTCTATCACAGGGCCGGTATTCTGCCAAACCAAACTTGACAGGAAAAGGTTCAAAAATGACATTCCATTTCGTACTGCCGTAAAATTTAACACCAAAACCGCCGCAAGTGACATGGTCGTTTGCGGCGGCTCTTTTTCCACGCTATGCTGAAGTCAGCAATCGGAAAGGAGTCCTATCATGCTGACAGTGAAAGATCTGCACAAATCTTACCAGGTGGGAAAGGCCACCTATGAGGTCCTGAAGGGTGTGTCCCTTCAAGTGGAAAAGGGAGAATTCGTGGCCGTCATGGGCCCCTCCGGTTCCGGCAAGACCACCCTCTTAAACTGTATCTCCTGTTACATCCCCGCTGACAGCGGGACCATCACCCTGGGTGATACAGAACTGGCGCACCTGGAGGAGGACGCCCTGGCCCGGGTCCGAAACCAGCAGTTGGGCTTCGTATTTCAGGATTTCCTGCTGCTGGACGGTCTCACCGTCCGGGAGAACATTCTCCTGCCCGCCATCATCGGCGGCAGCGTCAGCTCCCAGACCGAGGAGCGGGCCGACCAACTGTGCGATGTGTTCGGTATTGGTCACATTCGAGGCAAGTATCCGGCGGAGATCTCCGGCGGCGAGAAACAGCGCACCGCCGTGGCCCGGGCGCTCATCAACCGCCCGCTGTTGATTTTGGCTGATGAGCCCACCGGCAACCTGGACTCCAAGTCCAGCCGGGCGGTGATCCGCTCCTTTGAGCAGGCAAGGGAGGCCCTGGAGGCTACCATCTTCATGGTGACCCACGACTCCTTCGCCGCCTCCTTCTGTGACCGGGTGGTGATCCTCCGGGACGGGGTGGTGTGGCAGTCCCTGGAGCGGGGCAGTACGGCCCGCAGCACCTTCCAGGACCGGCTGCTGGACGCCATCCGGGAAATGGGGAAGGAGTGAGGCAGCCATGACCACCTTTTCTCAGGTTTATGCCGCCCTGCGGCGAAAGAATAAGGGACAGTATGTTCTCCTGGCGGGATGCAGTTTTTTCTCCGTTCTGCTGATCACCGCCTACGCCTGCATGATGCGAGCCCCTACAATCCTCTCTGTTTTGCCGGAGGGCGGCGATTCCCGCAAACAGGTGATGATGGTGTTCGTTCTGGCGGTCCTCGGCTGCGCCGTGTTCACCGCCTATGCCGCCGGGCTGTTTTTCCGGCAGAAATCCCGGGAGACCGGCGTGTTCCTGGCCCTGGGAGCCACCCGCCGCCAACTGCACGCGGAATTGGGTAAGGAATTGGCCCTGATCTCTCTGTGCTCCTGCGCTGCCGGGGCCATATTAGGCGGCCCTCTGGCCTGGGGGATCTGGCAGTTATTCCGCCTCTTTCTGGTGGATTCCCAGGAGATGGCCCTGACCTTTGACCCGGAGGCCTATCTCCTGTCCCTGGCCTTTGCCGTCTATGTGGTGGCGATGCTGTTTCTGATGGGAAACCGTGCTGTTCGCCGCACCAATATTATCGACATCGTCCAGGAGTCTCACACCTCCGAGCCCATTCGGGAAGTCAAAAGGTGGTACGGGCCCGTGGGCATCGTTCTGGTGGCCGTCGGCGCCCTGGCGGGGTATCTGATGCCCTCCTTCTTTATCCGGGTACTCCGCTGGTATCCGCCCACTGTGGTGGACGCCGTCTTTTACCTGCCGGCCCTGGTGGGCATGTATATGATGCTGCTCCACACGGTAGTCAACGGCTGGCGCAAGCGCCACAAATACCGGGATATCATCGCCACATCGATGATGAAATTTCAAGGCCGCCAGACGGTGCGGAACATGCTGGTCATGACACTTCTCATCGCCGGAGCCTATTTCGCAGCCTTCTATTCCCCCATGCTCTCCGCCAACTCCGCGTACAGTTTTGCCAGCCGCCCGGTGGATTTTGAATACCACTGGAGGAATGACCAGGACCTGCCGGAGCAAGCCGAGGTGGAGACTCTGGCAGAGGAGTATGGTGTGGACATCACTTCCTGGCAGCAGGTAGGTGGCGCCACCTTGGGCGGCGATGGTACCGTATCCGTGGAGCAGGACAACGGAGCGCTCGGCACTACCTATACCACGGAGTACCGGGAGGTGGCCTCCGGCGCCACCTTTTTCTCCGAGTCCGCCTGGAACGCCCTGACCGGGCAAACCATTGATCTGGCCCCCGGCACCTGCGCCAATGTACTGGACGACGAGGGCGGCAGCGAATTTCGCTCTGGCGGCGATGTGACCCTGGTCACCAACATGGTCACCGGAGAAAGTCTGCCGGTCACTCCGGGGGAGCCCCTGCGCTATACCATGCTGCTGGGCTCCTATGTATTGGATGATGATGACTACGCCGCCATCACCGACGGCCTCACCGACCTCTGGCGGGAGTCCTGGGTGTTCTTCAATGTGGCGGATGCGGAGTACAGTTACCCCTTTGCCAAGGCTTTGTTCAACGAGATTGTGGATCGTTCCAGCGATGAAGTGATGCAGCTGGACGCCTATGACCTGGTGGCCAAAACACTGGCGGAGGAGGCCGGCGAGGCCTATCTCTTTGACCGGGAGAATCTGACCGCCCTGGGCTTTCCGGCCATGGAGCGGGAGGATCGGGACAGCACGGAGTTTCGCAGCTACTGGCTCTATATGCCCCAGTTCCGGGTGCTGGATCAGAACGACTTTGTCACCACCATGGCCGTGTTCCTGATGCTGTTCATCTTCATCGCCCTGATCTGTTTTGCGGCGGTTATCGTCATCGCCTTTACCCGATGCATGACCATCGCTCTCACCAACCGGAGGGTCTATGACGACCTGCGGCACCTGGGCGCGCCCAATGCCTATCTGTTCCGCTCTGTGAAAGGGCAGGTATCCAGGGTGTTCCTGGTGCCGGCCATCGTTGGAACAGCAATCATTTCCGCCTTCTATGTCATGATCATGTACTTCAACGACAGTCGCTTTACCCCCGGTGAGATAGCCGGTATGGGCACCTGCGCCGCGGTGATTGTCCTGCTCTCCCTGGTGCTCTACGGCGTATATCAGTTTACCCGGAAAAGCGTCTGCCGCAGTCTGGGGATTTGATGCGGTGGGATCCCGCACACAAAAAAATATAGGCGGACGGCCTGTATAGGGCCGTCCGCCTTCTTTCAGCAAATGGGGAGAACCATGCTGACACAGAGTTCCTTGCCAGCCCCCTGCCCAAACCGCACCGTTCCGCCGTGGGCCGCGGCAATCTGGGCCACCAGTTTGAGGCCCGTGCCGTGGGGGGCTCCGCCGTCCGACTCCAGTTTGCGGTCAGCATTTACCGCCCCAGGCCCCGCCGCTGTGCCGCCCTCCACGAACAGGACAAGGTGCTTTCCTTCACACCGTGCGCCCAACCGGATGATGCCGCATGATATAAAACCATAACAAAAGGGACGGTAGCGAAAACCGTTCCTTTTAACATGACAGCAGCAATGCATCTCTCGTGATGATATTTGGGGCTTATATACAAAGAAAAGCGAGGGATATGGGGTGCGCCCTGAGCCTTCCTGGCCTCGTCTTGGGCGCCTGGCCAGATACGGATTTGTTGTTGTATTCAACAGCATCTAACAGATGACCTGGACAGGAAAGGGTGGGCCTGGCAGAGAAAAATTCCCACCAGCTTTTCTTCGTATATAAGGAGCCGCCGACATTGGGGGTGACGAGAAAGACCTGCTTATCCATATCCGCACTCACAACACCAACTTGAAGAAACGGCTGCTTGATTACAGCCGCCGCTACCCGGCGATCTGCCAGCAGACCGACGCAGACCCGGAAACGGGCTGCATGGAGTTTGACATTGAGAAAGGCTGGTTCTCTTTCCGTCTGACCGCCCCATGCAGCGAGAAACGCCGGAGAGCCGCCAGCGAAGCGGCGAAAGCTGCCCCCCAGTAATCTCGCGCAAAGTATGGTATAATTTTTTTGAAAAAGTTTTGGATTTGATGTAGTATTCGCCGCTAAAACCGTAGTATATAGGTGAAGCCGGAAAGGAGGCGGTGAGATGATAGATGACGAAAAAATAATAGACCTGTTTTTCGAGCGTGACCAACAGGGCATACAGGAGCTGGACATTAAATACGGAAAAATCTTCCACAGTCTCTCATACAACATTGTGAACAGCAGACAGGACGCGGAGGAATGTGTCAACGACGCTTACTTAGGCGCGTGGAACGCCATTCCCCCGGTACACCCTAACCCGCTGCTCAGCTACATCGTAAAAATCGTTCGGAACATTTCACTCAAAATCTATTGGAGAAAGGAAGCAGCCAAACGGAGTAGTCACTACAAAATTGCCTTAGAGGAAATCGAGGGCTATATCGCAGACCAAAAAACCGTGGAAGATGAAATTGAAGTCAGAGAATTGGCCCGTATCATTGAGGAATTTTTGGACACGCTGACCGTCGAAAACCGCGTTATCTTCATGCGCCGCTATTGGTTTGCCGACAGCTACAAGGACATAGCTGAGTTTGTAGGGCTGACCGAAAAAAACATTTCCGTCCGGCTGACTCGTATCCGAGAAAAGATGAAACAATATTTGATAGGAAGAGCGGTGTTCGTATGAATGTGAAGAAGTTTTCCGACGCCATGAGCGAGCTTGATACAAAATATGTTGATGAAGCTCTCAACTATAAAAAGAAAGCAAAAAGACCCGGTTGGATCAAGTGGGGGGCTATGGTGGCTTGCTTATGCCTTATGATTGCTGGAATTGCCATAAGCCAAATACTGCGTGTTTTCCCTGACCATGGTGCCGGCATTGCTCCGGGAGGAACACATCCAGACGCAGTAGACCCTATCATTGCGTCTTTAGCGGTATATCCCGCCACGGAAAAGATTGAAGATGTTGCGGACGCAACATATGAAAATATTTCTGAAGCGGACGCTTATGAATTTGATACTTTGGGCGAATACTTACCGACTTCCTTGCCGGACGGGTATCATTTTGGAAAAGCAAATCTTTATGAAACCACTATGAAAGATGGCACGAAGTACTATTTGCTCCAAGTGCAATATACTACAGGCAACGATGAGGTGCAGGGAAATACGGAGGAAGAAATTGCCGCTGACCCAAATACTTTGGGCAAAAGTTTTGTTGTCTTTGTTATGAATTATGAACCAGCAACAGAAAAACTGATTTATGCACCAGCAGACATTACAGGGAACTTGCTTGAAGAAATAAATGGAAGCACTTTCCATATTTCTTATGGGGAAATCTATGTTGGGATTTCTCCCGATACAGCAACATCTGACGATATTCTTGTGGCGGTAGCTTCCATAAAGTAAACGAAATATAACCCAAGAGCAGTCGAGAAATAGACTGCCCTTTTATACGCCCTTACGGGCGTGTGTGCGCGTCGATGCAATCATTGAATTTGCCGGGAAAGGGTTCCCCTTAAATTTTCGGCCCAGCGCTGGGTCGCCCAAGAAAAAATGTAGAATTATTTTTGTTTTGGATGCCAAACTGCGTATCATATCAGTTCTCTCACATCTGAGGATCGATATCGCCTATTGACAAAATCATCTACATCGTGTAGACTATAATTACTCTACATAATGTAGACAATTTTGGGGGGATGGTATATGCCTACAATGGGAGCGCTGGAATCCCGTTTTGCGGATCTGATTTGGAGTCATGAACCTATGGCCTCCAGAGACCTGATCAAAATGGCCGAGAAAGAATTAAACTGGAAGTCAACCACATCCTATACAGTCTTAAAAAGGTTGTGCGGCCGGGGAATTTTTCAACTGCAGGACAAAACGGTGACTTCCCTGATCTCCCGTGAGGAATTCTATGGGATGAAGAGTGAGCAGTTTGTAGAGGAGACTTTTGACGGCTCGCTGCCGGCCTTCATTGCCGCGTTCGGCACCAGAAAGAAACTGTCCGAGGAAGAAGTAGAGGAACTGAAGAAGTTGATCGACGGGCTGCGGAGGTGACAGAATGTTCTTCTATACATTTTTGCCAGCTTTACTCAACATGAGTCTCACCGCAAGTGTGGTCATTGTATTTGTTCTGCTCTTGCGACTCATCCTGAAAAAAGCACCGAAAATTATCTCCTATGCGCTCTGGAGCATCGTCCTTTTCCGGCTCCTTTGTCCGATCTCCATTGAATCCGGGCTTTCACTGTTTGGCCTGCTGGATACTCCGGTTGCCGCAAGCGGCACATTAACCAGCAGTATCGAGTATATCCCAAACGTCCACATGGAATATCCGTCCGTGGTTCTCCCGGCGCCTGGTATTGGAGAGGCGATCAGCGATACGCTGCCGCAGGGTGAAGAGCAATTAGTCGCAGATCCTCTGGAGGCGCCTGTTGCCATTGCGACCTATGTCTGGATGGCCGGAGTTCTGGTCATGGGGCTCTATGCGGTGGTGTCCTGCCTTCGCTTGCGCAGGAGATTGATCACGGCCTCGCTGGTCAAGGAGAACATCTACCTGGCAGATGAGATCGCCTCTCCCTTTGTGATGGGCCTGATCCACCCAAAGATCTATTTGCCATCCTCGCTGGGAGTACGGGAGCAGCCCTATGTTGTGATGCACGAACAGCATCACATCCGGAGGCTGGACCATATCGTGAAGGTGCTGGCGTTCATCGCCCTCTCGATCCACTGGTTTAATCCGCTGGTATGGTTCGCCTTTGTCATGGCCGGCAGGGATATGGAGATGAGCTGCGATGAAGCGGTGGTCAGGAAAATGGGGGATGGTGTTCTGGCGGATTATACCGCCTCGCTTTTAAGCCTGGCTACCGGCAGGCACATCATTGCCGGGATGCCTCTGGCCTTTGGGGAGGGGGATACCAAGGGGCGCATCCGCAATCTGGCCAGCTGGAAGAAGCCTGCAATTTGGGTGATTTTGGCCGCGGTCATCGCCTGCGCGGTTCTGGCTATTTGCCTGCTGACCAATCCGCGAGGGCAGTTGCTGCCCTTTGAATTGGGAACACTGCAGATCTCCTGGGCCAAGACGCTGGATTGCCGCCCCAATGAACCGACCTCTTTTGACTTGAATGACGCGGAGCTGGGGGAACTGAAATCCCGACTTTCCGGTTTGACGATCGGGCGGCAGGATGACGACCTGGCGGGTCTTACGCCATACTATTCG
Organism: Pseudoflavonifractor phocaeensis; assembly: GCF_016901955.1. GTDB lineage: Bacteria > Bacillota > Clostridia > Oscillospirales > Oscillospiraceae > Flavonifractor > Flavonifractor phocaeensis_A. The sequence continues at coordinate 2,009 of NZ_JACJLC010000060.1, read as the reverse complement.
ATCTCGATCCAGGCCAGCGGGTATTACTTCTCCGTTCAGGGCTTTGACACAGACGATACCCATATTGCGCTTCATTATCAGGGAAGATACTACCGGATCAATGACAGCGAATTCAGTCAATATCTGCGCGACATCTGCGCAGGAGGGACAAGGACTTCTGCTGCGGAGGCATTGCCTGCAGTTCAGGAGTGGTTTGACTACTACAACAACGGAGAAATGCAGTGGGGCGGCCGCCAGGAGATCAACCAGGAGGCTTTCCCGGGGGTGACATTCCGCTGGACACCGGAACAGGTGGCAGCAGTCCTGGAGGATGGGGAGATCCTGCCGCTCTACACCGGTATGCCCATCTGGAGTGTGTTCTTTACGGACCTGACGGGAGACGGTCTGCCGGAGCTGTGCTCCACGCTGAGCATCGGTTCCGGTATTGTCGATCATCGCATCCTCATCTACGATTACGCAAACGGCGTCAGTTATAGCTTGGAGGACCGCATGAAGTATGATTACAGCCTTTCTCTGAAAGACGGGCTGCTCATGGTAACCAAGCAGGTTTACAACACGGATAATAAGGGAGAGGTTGTTGAAAATGGTTACCTGGCTTATCTGAACAATACCATACAGATTGTGCCCTTGACGCTCGCCGTGACAGAACCGGCGGCCAGCACGACGAATGTGTCTTACACTTATGAAGAATTATCCGAAATGCCCGCAGAAGAATTACTGGATCTATTCATTCAAAATGGCTTGGTTATCAATGATGATTTGAAAGCATCGTTCACAGAGGAAGAACTCCAGACTCTTTTTAAGGAAAACTTCCATTTGTGGCATACAGGAGTGTCTGCGCATAGCGATACAGCGTTTTGCGATTTAGCAGAGCAGACAAAGGTGATTTTTGATCAGATTACATAAAAACAAAAGCATCGGGAACAGGAAGTTGGTCCCGATGCCTTTTTTGTAGAAAACCGGTGTCCAATATAATGGTCCGTAACCAACTGCGAACTCAGAAGAAACACCAGCGCGCTGAACTCAAACTGTCCACAATGAGGAAATCATGATGCTTTGGCGAGTATGTAGCACGATTTTCTGCGTTTTATACTATATACAGAGAAAATTACATACGTAATAGAGCAGTATCAGTGACTGTTTATAGTGCTTTTGGGTAAAGATGGGTCCGGCAGAAGAAAATCCCCCTGCAGCAGTTGAGACCTCAGAAAATTTCGTGTAATCGACCGGAATCGATAGGTTAAGGTTTCCTGACAAAGTCAAGAATATCATCAAGATGTTTTTGATAAAGGAGTCAGGAAACTATGCAGTCAGCACCTCAGGAATGATTGAAGCAATATGTCCAGAGCCAGCACTTCACCAGCACGGCGGACATCATGGCAGCCATGAAAGAGATGTTCCGTGATGTTATCCAGCAGGTGATGGAAGTGGAAATGGAGGAGGAATTGGGGCGGGAGCGGTGCCAGCGGGCAGCCGCGGAAAACAGCTCTCCCAACTACCGCAACGGCTATTCTCAAAAGACGGTCAAGACCCAACTGGGGGAGATCGACATCCGGGTGCCCAGAGACCGGAAAGGCAATTACGAGCCGAAAATCATTGGAAAGTATGACCGCAACGCCGAGGGCATGGAGGACAAGATCCTTGCCCTGTACGCATGTGGGATGAGCCAGCGGGACATTGCCGAGCAGATCAAGAGCCTGTACGATGTGGAGATCTCCCCGGAGTTGGTGAGCAAGATCAGTGAAAAGATCATGCCGGAGGTGACCGCCTGGCAGAACCGGCCCCTGGAGCCGGTCTATCCCTTCGTGTTCATGGACGCCATCCACTACAAGGTAAAGGAAGATCACCGCTATGTGACCAAGGCTGCCTATGTGGTGCTGGGCATCTCCATGGACGGCCGGAAGGATATCCTGGGCGTGTGGATCGGGGCGCATGAGAGCAGCAAATTTTGGCTGAATGTGCTGAATGACCTCAAAAGCCGGGGTGTTTTGGACGTCTATCTGTTCTGC
>NZ_JACJLC010000059.1 GCF_016901955.1 Pseudoflavonifractor phocaeensis | reverse complement strand
GTGCAAGGTTTTTTGCGCATTTTCCCTCTTTTCCTTGCACCTATTATACCATAAAACGCCTTCTATAGCTTGATATATAAGGCTTTTTCTGTTATTCAGTAGACATTAATTAAATGATACTTTTATAATGGGGATTTTATGGGCTGTCTATTTGCCTGTTTACCCGCCAAATCCCCCTGTAAGACGGAGAGATAGAGATCACACATGACGCATATGGATTGGATCAGGCAAATGGAGGCCCTTTCCAGGCAATGCCGCCAGGGCCGGGGGCCCTCACAGGATTGCCGGCAATGTCAGGCCAAGTCCCACGGCCGGCTCCTGGAGCTCTCTGTACCTACAGAGCGGTGTCCCCACGACAGGGCGGGCCACTGCCTGATGTGTAATTACGGCACAGGCGAAAGGGTGACAGATCTACACGCCTTTTCCACTCAGGTGGGGGAGCTGCTCCACCGGCATCGCCCCGAAACCCTGCTGCTGTCCACCAACGGCAGCGTTTTGGATGACGCCTGCCTGCCCCCCGCGGCCCAGGAATTGCTGCTGGCGGAGGCGGCGGCGTCCCCGGCCCGCACCGTGATCCTGGAGACCCACCCGGAGACCCTGCGGGAAGAAAAGCTGGCGTTGGTGGAATCCTGTCTGGCCGGGAAACAGGTCATTTTGGAGATCGGCCTGGAGTCCGCCCGGGAATGGGTGAGGACCCAGTGTCTGCTCAAGCCCCTGTCTGACCAGACGGTGGAGCACTGTCTGGGCCTGGCCAGGCGGCACGCCATGGCAGTACAATGCAACGTGCTGGTGGGGACTCCCTTTCTCTCCCTGGCGGAACAGCTATGGGACGCGGAAGAGACCATCCGCTGGTGCCTGGCCCGGGGCTGTATGGCCGCGGTCTTTCCGGTACAGATCCGCCCCCACACGGTATTGCAGCTGCTGTACAGGCAGGGTCTGTATCTGCCACCGCCCCGCTGGGCTCTGGTGTGGCTGCTGCTGCGGTTTTCCGCGGAAGAACTGCAAGCGGTGGATCTGGCCCAATATGATACAGACGAATGGCCCCAAGACGGGCCGCTGGAGTGCGGCGTGTGCCGCCAGCCGTTGCAGCGGCTGCTGGAGCGATATGCCGCCGGCCAGACAGACCGCCGGCGCCTTTTGACAGAGTTTGTGGCACGCCAGGCGCCCCGCTGCGGGTGCTGGGAACGGCTGCTGGCCGGGCTATGCTCCATGTCCCCGCCAAGCCGAAGAAGGACGGCTGAACGACAGACACAGGTTTTGACGGCTCTGGCGGAACTGTCTATCCTCTAAACGGAAGTGAGGAAATCAGTGAAGAATCACTATGTTTGGGTGGGTGTCCGGGAAACGGATATCCTCTATACCGGGAACCTGTTTTGGGGTTCCATCACCATGTTTGGCTCAGGCACCGGCAACAATCTGGCGTGGGAACGGGAATGCGGCCGGCGGGAGGATCACAACCGGGACATTCCGGCCTATACTGACTTTGTACGGCGCTCTATGGAGGCTTTCCTGGCCCGGGACCCGGAGGCGCGCTTTATCCATTATGCCTCCCTGGATTTTCTGGAGCTGCCCATGGAGCTGCAAGAATCCGGCTTTGCCTGCAACGCCCACGGGATCACGCTGCTGCTGGAGGAAAAGCTCTCCGTCAAACGCTGGCTCCGGGGCAAGGCGCCCATGCTGCCCTGGGTCCTCCTGCCCGGCAGGCAATGTACCCCGGCGGTTCTGGCCGAACAATTTCCCGGCTCCAAAGCCTGGGTGGCCCAGGGGATGGAATCCTGTGGCGGAGCCAATACCGTGTACCTGGATGAGTCCGGTACCAGGGCCAGCCTGCAGCCGGAGGAGCCCTACTGCGTGTCGGTCTACCAGGAGCAAAGCGTACCGGTGAATTTTCACGCGGTCATCTACCAGGACGAGGTGCTGCTGCTGCCGCCGTCGGTACAGATCATAAACCATCAGAACGGCACCATGCACTACCAGGGTGCGGATTTTTCCGTGTACGCTCAGCTCAAGCCCCATCAGCAGGCATTGGCACAAAAGGTGGCCATGTCGGTGGGGCGGCAGCTGCGGAAGCTGGGATATCGCGGCGTCTGCGGCATCGATTTGCTGCTGACCCAGGACCAATGCTACTTTATGGAGGTCAATCCCCGGTTCCAGGCCTCCACCGTACTGCTCAACCGCAGCTTGCAGCGCCAGGGCTTCCCCAGCGTACACCAATACCATCTGGAGGCCTTTACCGCCCGGCGTCCTGTCCGGAACGGGCCGGAAACGGCGGAGGGCAGCTTTTACATTTACGAATACAGCCCGGACCGAGCGGAGCATCTACGGTGGTACCACCATCGCTGGACAGAGGAAGCGCCCTCCCGGGAGGTGGAGGTATGGGACGACGGACTTTGCTGGGACAGCGCCCTGGACCAACACGCCTATCTGTTCAAGCTGGTGTTTGACCGGGCCCTCAGCTGTGTTACCCTCCAAAATACGGTGCGGCTCCACCCCAATGTGACCCTCCCTGAACCTCCCGGCGACGTGGAAACCTATGACGGGATGCTGCGGCTGAAGCTGCTGCTGCTGTGCCGGGGGCTTGCGGTTTCTCCTCAGGTGTGGCAGCGGATCGCCAGTGAAGGCGGGGCCGATTGGGAGGAATTCGAGGCCATCACCATGCTGCTGCGGGATCAGGTGTGGATCACCGCCCCCTGCGGAAACTTTTGGGATGAGCTCAGCCCCCTGTCCTTGCGATGGCAGGAGGACGGCCCCTGTCTGCTGACCCTGTTTGGCTGCCCTCTGTTGCCCGTGGTCCTGCAAAAGGAGGACCCCCGGGCCAGCGCCCTCACCGGCGGCGGCCACCGCTATGGCGAGATCGCCTATCTCAACCCCGACCGGCTGCGTATGTTCGCCTATAGCGGCTGCGCCATGCGCAGCCAGGGAAAGGGCTGCCGGTTCTGCGATCTGTACGGCCCGGAGCAGCCCTTTTCCGACGCAGAGATCTATGAGGTGCTGGACGCCTATCTGGCTGACGGACAGTTCCGCCATATCCTGATCGGAGGCGGCTCCCATCTGCCGGCGGAGGATGTGGAGGCTGTGATACGGATGGCCAGACACATCCAGGGGATACGGCCCCAGGACATTTATTACATGGGGCTGCCCATTCCTCAGCAGTCCGTACTGCGGGAACTGCGGCAGGCGGGGATCACCGAGGTGGCGTTCAACGTGGAGGTCTTTGACCGGCAGATCGCCCTGAAGCTGATGCCCGCCAAGGGGGCCATCCCCATGGAGACCTACCGGCGGGCATGGGAATCCGCCGTGGAGCTCTGGGGCAGGACAGGGTGCGTCCGCAGCGCGGTTCTGCTGGGCTTTGAAGGAGAGGAGAGCTTTGCATCCGGCATCGAGATGCTGTGCCGGCTGGGCGTGGCACCCATGCTGTCAGTATTCCGGCCGGCCACAGGCACCCCTCTGGAGTCCTATATGCCGCCGGATGAGCAGCTGGTTTGGGCACTGTACCGGCGGGCAGAGGCTATTTGCGGCACTTATGACATTGCGCCGGGCCCGTTATGCCCGGCTTGCCAGAACAACACGGTATGTCTGACCATGTCATAATTCTGATGGACAGGTGGGAATATAATGGAGTTTAGGGGGCAGATGCAGACACCATGCCATATCCTGGATCTGGATCGGCTGGAGCGCAACCTGGCGTCTATCGAACGGTTGAAGCAGGCTGCCGACTGCAATGTGCTGCTGGCCATCAAGGGTTTTTCGGCGGCGGCATTTTTCCCGGAGCTGCGCCGGACTTTGGACGGTGTGGCGGCCAGCGGCCTTTACGAGGCCCGGCTGGGACGGGAGCAGTTCGGTAAAATGGTCCAAACCTTTTCGCCGGCGTTTACACATCAGAATATAGGGGACATTTTGCGGTACAGCGACCGGCTTGTGTGGAATTCCCTGGCCCAAATGCACACCTTCGGGCCCTTGGCCGCCCGGCACAGCAAGCCCTGCGCCCTGCGGATCAACCCCCAATGCTCCAGGGGCCTGCCGGCGGCGATAGACCCATGCGCCCCCAACTCCCGGCTGGGCGTTCCCCTGGAGCAGCTGGAGCACGCCGACCTTTCGCTGGTAAGCGGGCTTCATCTGCACACCATGTGTGAGCAGCAGGCCGATATGCTGGAGCAGACGGTGGATCATCTCATTGCCCACTGGGACCCCATCCTCCGGCGCTGCCAATGGCTGAATCTGGGCGGCGGCCAGCTGCTGTGTCACGACGGCTATGACCTCAAGCGGGCCATCGCGTGCCTGAACAAGCTCCACCGCCGGTATGACCTGGAGCTGTATCTGGAGCCCTGTGAGGGTATTTTTGTAGACGCCGGATATTTTGCCACAACCGTGGTGGACCTTGTGGACAACGGCATGCCAACGGCGATTTTGGATTCCTCCGCCGTCTGTCATTTCCCCGACGCGCCCTACCGGGGATGGGAGCGGGAAATCGTGGGCGCCGATGGACCGGACTGTCCCTATGAATATATGCTGGCCGGCCCCACCTGCTACAGCGGGGATCTGTTTGGCAAATATACCTTCTCCGCCCCATTGCAGGTGGGCGATGTGCTGTATTTTCGGGATACCGCCACCTATTCCATGGTGAAGTCCAATCTGTTCAACGGCGTCCCCCTGCCGTCTTTGTACGCCTACCGCCATGGTGGCGCCCTTGAACTGCGGCAGCACTATGATTACCGCACCTACTATCAGATGATGGCAGGTCAGTCATAGAGCCACCGCCGCAAAACGCGTTTGATAGGGCCAAGAAAAAATACGAATATGAAAAGGTACGGAGAACCGCCGCGTTGGAGGTTCTCCGTACCTTTTCTTGCTGTCTGTGTTGCCCCGGCTCATCACAAGCCGGGGCAACGGCTTTTGCTGTTATATTCCGGGAAAGGGCTTATTTTCTCGGATTCTTGATGGCAGCCTGAGCGGCGGCCAGACGGGCGATGGGCACACGGAAGGGGGAGCAGGACACGTAGTCCAGACCCACGTTGTGGCAGAACTCCACGGAGGAGGGATCGCCGCCGTGCTCGCCGCAGATACCCAGCTTCAGGTCGGGGCGGGTGGAGCGGCCCAGCTCGGCGGCCATCTTCACCAGCTTGCCCACGCCCTTCTGGTCCAGACGGGCGAAGGGATCGCTCTCATAGATCTTGTTGGTGTAGTAGGCGTCCAGGAACTTGCCGGCGTCGTCGCGGGAGAAGCCGAAGGTCATCTGGGTCAGGTCGTTGGTGCCAAAGGAGAAGAACTGAGCCTCCTTGGCGATCTCGTCGGCGGTGAGGGCGGCCCGGGGGATCTCGATCATGGTGCCAACCATGTAGGTCATGTCGCTGCCGGCAGCCTTAATGATGGCGTCGGCGGTCTCCACCACGGTCTTCTTCACGAAGGCCAGCTCCTTGACCTCGCCCACCAGGGGGATCATGATCTCAGGCACGATCTTCCAGTCGGGGTGCTTGGCGTTGACGTTGAGGGCGGCCTTGATGACGGCCCGGGTCTGCATGGCGGCGATCTCAGGATAGGTGACAGCCAGGCGGCAGCCGCGGTGACCCATCATGGGGTTCACCTCATGGAGGGAGGTGATAACGGCCTTGATATCATCCACGGTCTTGCCCATATCCTTGGCCATAAGCTCGATATCGGCCTCCTCAGTGGGCACGAACTCGTGCAGCGGGGGATCCAGGAAGCGGACGGTCATGGGACGGCCCTCCAGAGCCTCGTACATGGCCTCAAAGTCGCCCTGCTGCATGGGCTCCAGCTTGGCCAGAGCCTTCTCCCGCTGCTCCACGGTGTCGGAGCAGATCATCTCACGGATGGCGGGGATACGGTCGCCCTCGAAGAACATGTGCTCGGTACGGCACAGGCCGATGCCCTGAGCGCCGAACTTCACGGCCTGAGCGGTATCGCGGGGGTTATCAGCGTTGGTGCGCACCTTCAGATCGCGGAACTCGTCGGCCCAGGACATGATGCGGCCGAACTCGCCGGCGATGGAGGCGTCCACAGTGGGAATGGCCTCGCCATAGATGTTGCCGGTGGAGCCGTCCAGGCTCAGCCAGTCACCCTCAACATAGGTGCGGCCGGCCAGCTCGAACTTCTTGTTGGCCTCGTCCATCTTGATGGCGCCGCAGCCGGAGACACAGCAGGTGCCCATGCCGCGAGCCACAACGGCGGCGTGAGAGGTCATGCCGCCACGGACGGTCAGGATGCCCTGGGAGGCCACCATACCCTCGATATCCTCGGGGCTGGTCTCCAGACGAACCAGGACGACCTTCTCACCCCGGGCAGCCCACTCCTTGGCGTCGTCAGCGGAGAAGACGATCTTGCCGCAGGCGGCGCCGGGGGAGGCGGGCAGGGCGGAGGCCACGGGGGTAGCCTTCTTCAGGGCCTCGGGGTCGAACTGGGGATGGAGCAGGGTGTCCAGGTTGCGGGGGTCGATCATGGCCACGGCCTGCTTCTCAGTGATCATGCCCTCGTCCACCAGGTCGCAGGCAATCTTCAGAGCGGCGGCAGCGGTACGCTTGCCGTTACGGGTCTGGAGCATGTAGAGCTTGCCGTTCTCAACGGTGAACTCCATGTCCTGCATGTCGTGATAGTGGTTCTCCAGAGTCTGGCAAACCTCCACAAACTGCTTGTAAGCCTCGGGGAACTTCTCCTCCATCTGGCTGATGGGCATGGGGGTGCGCACGCCGGCCACCACGTCCTCGCCCTGGGCGTTGGTCAGGAACTCGCCCATCAGCTTCTTCTCGCCGGTGGCGGGGTTACGGGTGAAAGCCACGCCGGTGCCGCAGTCGTCGCCCATGTTACCAAAGGCCATGGACTGCACGTTGACGGCGGTGCCCCAGGAACCGGGGATGTCGTTCATGCGGCGGTACACGATGGCGCGGGGGTTGTTCCAGGAACGGAACACGGCCTTGACGGCGCCCATCAGCTGCTCCTTGGGGTCGGCGGGGAAGTCGGCGCCCACCTTCTCCTTGTACTCAGCCTTGAACTGCTCGGCCAGCTCCTTCAGGTCGTCGGCGGTGAGCTCCACGTCCTGGGTCACACCGCGGGACTCCTTCATCTTATCAATGAGCTCCTCAAAGTACTTCTTGCCCACTTCCATGACCACGTCGGAGTACATCTGGATGAACCGGCGATAGCAGTCATAGGCCCAGCGGGGGTTGCCGGACTTCTTGGCGATGACCTCGACCACCTGCTCGTTGAGGCCCAGGTTGAGGATGGTGTCCATCATGCCGGGCATGGAAGCACGGGCGCCGGAGCGGACGGAGACCAGCAGGGGGTTCTCCATATCACCGAACTTCTTGCCGGTGATCTCCTCCATCTTGGCGATATACTCCATGATCTGAGCCTGGATCTCGTCGTTGATCTTCTCGCCGTCCTCATAGTACTGGGTGCAGGCTTCGGTGGTGATGGTAAAGCCCTGGGGCACGGGCATACCCAGGCTGGTCATCTCAGCCAGGTTGGCACCCTTACCGCCCAGCAGCTCGCGCATGGAGCCGTTGCCTTCGGAGAACAAGTATACATACTTGTAACTGCCCATTTTACATTCCTCCTAGTATGTTCCGCTACCCCAATTACTGGGTTCACTTGGGCCTATTATACCATTCTCACAAACAATTTCAAGAGAGACCGCAGGATTTTACACCTTTTTCACCAAACCCTCTTGCTTCTCCATTCCCCTATCATGCAAACCAAGAGCCATAAAAAGCGCCCCGCCGCTTGGCGGGGCGCTCAGACTGTTGGGGAAAGCCGGATACGCTTCCTAAATCGCTTACATTTTTGAGGCCAAACTCAATATTTATTCACCATTCCCGAAATAAGGGGGGTAGGCACCAGCCACATAATAAGGAACACCAGCAGGTTGGCAGCGGACAGGGAGGCGTAGGCCCCCATGTAGGTGAGGTAGAAGGCCAGCAGCAAACCCACCAAAGAGCCCAGGCTGGCCAGCACGGCAGAGGCCCGGACGGCCCGGCGGAGCCGGGCGGCCCCCACCACCGCCTCGGAGTAGGGCCCGATGCCCTCCCGGCAGAGGACGGCGGTGAGGATGTCGCTGTGGGGCTGATCCTGGTCGGACAGCTCCATCCGCCGCTCCACCCCGGGGTACTCCATCCGGTCCACCGGCAGCTTGAACCGCTGGTGGAGCATGGCGGGGGTCAGGTTGAAGTCCCGGGTCACCATCACCGGGGTGACCTTGTTGCGAATCAGGCTGTTGAGAGAGGGGTCCAGGGTGCCGTGAAGGGAGTAATTCAGGGCAAAGATCCCCGCCAGCTCCCGGTCGATGGCGCAGAACACCGCGTTCTTCACCCGCAGTCCGGGAGGAAGGGCCACATCCATCAGGCGCATAAAATCAGTGGAGCCCACCAAAATCTGCTCGTTGCGGATGACGCCGGACAGGCCGCCCTCATAGGCGTAAAAGCTGGACACCCGGCGATAGGTGGCCCCCTGTGCCCGGAGCAGGTCGTGGAACAGCTTGTCCAGGCCGCAGCCCGACTCCCGGATCAGGGTGGCGGTGCAGGCCACTACCTTTTCCGCCGGAAAATCCCCAAAGATCTTGATGCCGTTGAGGGCCACGCTGCCCGGCGGGAAGAGATCGGCGTCGGTAAGCAAAATACCGCTGCCGCCGGTGGCGGTGACACCGTCCCAGCCGGCAATGGCCGCCCCCGACTTGCTCAGCCTGCGGCAGAGAGACAGCCAGGCTCCGCTGAAGCACAGGGCCCCGGACAGGGAGGTGGCGGCGGTGAGGGTGGCGGCAAAACACCACAGCAGCCGCTCCGGCGCCCCCTGACCCACAGAGGCCACCAGGCTGAGGACTACGCTGCCGATGAGCAGCAGGGGGCAGACCCGTTTGAAGATCCGCTCGGCCCCGTCGCTGGCCTGGATCTGGCGGCCAAAGCCCACCGGCTCCCCCAGCCACTTGGTGTAGGTCCCCCAGCCGTTCCACTTGGCGTCGTCCAGGGTCACCAGATAAGGGTGGGCGGCGGAGGCCGCCGTCTTACAGGCCAGGCGCATCCCCCGTCGCTTCCGGTTGGTGCCCCGGAGCAGCAGGGCGATGCCCAGCACAATGGCGGCGCAATAGGGCATCTGTCCCTCTCTGGGGTCCAGCTGATACAAGGTCAAAGCGTCGGCCAGCACGGCGGCCGAGGCAAACACCAGCAGGGTATCCATACCCAGATCCAGCCGGAACAGCCGGAAGAGTCCCCGAAAGAGCACGTCCAGCCCCAGCAGCATGGCCAGCACCTGCACACCCGCCAAGGCCAGCACCCGCAGTTGGGGGGTGAGGACATCGGGGTAGGGGAAGAGATCCACCGTCAGATATACTGAGGGGAGGAAGAGCAAAAACACCAGAACAGCCCTGGCCCGCAGGCCCTTCAGCCCCTTGCTGTACCGGCGGGCCAGATCGGCGGGAGGGATGTCGGGAGCGGGCGGGGGCTCCTTTCGGGGCTTGCGCTCCCGGCGGCGGAAGGGACGGAATTCCTCCTCGTCGTCCTCCTCCTCGTCGGTGCCCGGGATCAGCTCCTCCGCCCGGCGCACCTCCTGATCGTTCTCCACGTCCTCCTCTTCAAACATATGCTCGGCGTATTTGTCCGCCTTTTGCAGCAGGCGGCTGATCCCCTGGGCCAGAGGGTTCTCCTCCTCGGGGAAGTCCACCACCTTCTCCTCCGGTTGGGCGGGACGGGCGGCTTCCTTTTTGGAGGCCTGCTTTTTGGGCGGCTGTTCCTTTCTGGCGGGGGCCTCCTGCCGTCTGGCGGCAGGCTTCTCCTTGGGCGCGGCGGTCTCCCCCGACTGAGTCCCATCTCGCCGGGCAGGCTCCTGCCTTTGGGGGGCTGTCTCCTGCCGGGCAGGCTGGGCCGCCGGACGGCGGGCTCCATCGCCCCCTTCCGGAAAGGTGAGCACCCGGCCAGGCTTGCCTGTCCCGCCGGAGGAGCGTTTCTTCTGGGGAATGATGGGGAAGGGGATCGTGTCGTCCTCCACCTTTTTCTTGGCCTTTTTCCCGCCAAACTCGGCCAAAATAGACTCCAGGGAAAATTCATCCCCGCCGGACATGCCGTTATTCAGTTGGTCGTCCCAGTCTTTTGACATGGAAATGAGCTCCTTTTTTCTCCGGCGTGGTGGGGCAGCGGCGGCCTGCGGCCGCCGTTTTAAATACAGCGGGTTATTTTCTCTGTTCCAAATTACAATTTGTCAGGGTTTAGAGCAGTGGCCGACAGGCTCCACAGGGGAGCTCTCCACAGTTCACCCTCAACCGAGCCTCTGCCGCACCGCCTCATACAGCAAAATGGCAGCGGCGGCGGAGGCGTTGAGGGAGTTGAGCTTGCCCTTCATGGGGATGCGCACCAAAAAGTCGCAGGTCTCCCGGACCAGGCGGCCCATGCCCTCTCCCTCGCTGCCGATGACGATAGCGGCGGGGCCCTTCAGATCGGCGTCGTAGAGCAGCCGGTCCCCGTCGGCGGCGGTACCGAAGATCCATACGCCCTCGTCCTTCAGCTCCTTGAGCAGAGCGGGCAGGTTGGGCACCCGGGCCACCGGTACGTGGCTCACCGCGCCGGCGGAGGTCTTGGCCACCACCGCCGTCAGCCCGGCAGAGCGGCGTTTGGGGATGATGACCCCGTGAGCCCCGGCGCACTCGGCAGTGCGGATCACCGCCCCCAGGTTGTGGGGATCGGAGAGCTCGTCGCACACCACGATCAGCGGCGGCTCCCCCTTTTCCCGGGCGGCGTTCAGAATATCGTCCACACTGGCGTACTCCCGCACCGCCGCCTGGGCGATGACGCCCTGATGGGAGTGGGTGCGGCTCATAAAGTCCAGCTTTTTCCGGTCCACCTCCACCACCACCACACCCTTGTCCCGGGCGGCGGCGGCGATATGTCCCAGGGCGGAGTCGGTCTCCCCCCGGGCCAGGAAGATCTTATCGATGGGCGTTCCCGCCCGCAGGGCCTCGGTGACGGCATTGCGCCCCTCGATGATGCCGTCGGCCTCGGCCTGGGGGGCCGGTCTGCGCTCCTTCATGCTCTCACGCCTTTCGTCATATTCTCATTCAGTATACCACAAGACCCGCCGCAGAAAAAGAAAAAATTCGTGACAATACCCGCCGGCCTTTCATAGAAAGTTTACAGGTTTCTCCCCCTGTATTTCTTGTCTTTTCGGGGGGGCTGTGCTATAACTAATAGTGACTTTCCAGAGCGAAGCAACTGCCAAGGAGGCGTTTACTTGAATTCCGATCATAACAACAACCGCGGAAAGGGAGGGGGCAACAACCGGCGCAATATCACCGCCATCGTGTCCATCGTGCTGTGGGCCCTGGTGCTCACCCTGCTGGTGAATTACGCCACCTCCATGTTCCGTCAGGCCAACTCCATCGAGCTCAGCTACGGCGTGTTCCGCCAGCTGGTGATGGAGGACTGCGTGGAAGGCGTGGTCATGGCCAGCGACAAGTACACCATTTATCTGAAGGACGGGGTGTCGGTGGACGCCGACGGCAACATCACCAAGACCGCCACCGCCGCCGGCCTCACCGATGAGGACGAGTCCGGCGTTCCGCCTCCAGAGAGATGGAACCAAAAGGAGACCACCTACTTCTGCGCCCCCCTCACCTCGGACATCCCGGAGCTGATCCAGCTGCTGGAGGAGCACGGGGTCACCGACTACGGCCCCGAATACGTGGAGCAGCTCTCTCCCATCATCACCCTGCTCATCTCCTATGTGCTGCCCGTGCTCATCATGGTGGGCCTGTTCTCCTTCCTCTTCCGGGGCATGGCCGGCAAAATGGGCGGCGGCATCGGCAACCTGGGCAAGTCCAACGCCAAGGTATACGTGGAGAAAAAGACGGGGGTCACCTTCCGGGACGTGGCCGGTCAGGACGAGGCCAAGGAGTCCCTGGTGGAGATCATCGACTTCCTCCACAACCCCCAGAAGTACACCGAGATCGGCGCCAAGCTGCCCAAGGGCGCCCTGCTGGTGGGACCGCCGGGCACCGGCAAGACCCTGCTGGCCAAGGCCGTGGCCGGCGAGGCCAACGTGCCCTTCTTCTCTATCTCGGGCTCTGACTTTGTGGAGATGTTTGTGGGCATGGGCGCCGCCCGGGTCCGCGACCTGTTTAAGGAGGCCAACAAAATGGCCCCCTGTATCGTATTCATTGACGAGATCGATACCATCGGTAAGTCCCGCGACAACCGCATGGGAGGCAACGACGAGCGGGAGCAGACCCTGAACCAGCTGCTGGCCGAGATGGACGGCTTCGACCCCACCAAGGGGGTCATCCTGCTGGCCGCCACCAACCGGCCCGAGGTGCTGGACCAGGCCCTGCTGCGGCCCGGCCGCTTTGACCGCCGGATTATCGTGGACCGGCCCAACCTGGCCGGCCGTCTTGCCACGCTCCAGGTCCACACCCGGAACATCCGTCTGGCGGAGGACGTGGACCTGAAGAAGATCGCCATCGCCACCGCCGGCACCGTGGGCGCCGACCTGGCCAACCTGGTCAACGAGGCCGCCCTTCGGGCGGTCCGCCTGGGCCGCAAGGCGGTGAACCAGGAGGACCTGCTGGTCTCCTTTGAACTGGTCATCGCCGGCTCGGAGAAAAAGGGCAGCGTCCTCACCGAGTTTGAGAAAAAGCTGGTGGCCTACCACGAGGTGGGCCACGCCATGGTGGCCTACAAGCAGAAGAACACCGAGCCGGTGCAGAAAATCACCATCGTGCCCCACACCCAGGGCTCCCTGGGCTACACCCTGCTGATGCCCGAGGAGGACAAGACCGACCTGCGCACCAAGGACGAGCTGCTGGCCAAGATCATGGTGTCCATGGGAGGCCGGGCCGCCGAGGAGGTGGTGCTGGACACCATGACCAACGGCGCTGCCCAGGACATCCAGGACGCCACCAGTGTGGCCCGCAGCATGGTGGTGCTCTACGGCATGAGCGAGCAGTTTGGCATGATGGCCCTGGCCTCCCGCCGCAACCAGTATCTGGACGGAGGCTACGGCATGGACTGCGCCGACGACACCGCCGCCAGCGTGGACGCCGCCGTGAAGGAGCTGCTCACCCAGTGCTACGACCAGGCCGTCCAGGTCATCCGGGACAACCGGGAGGACATGGACAAGGTGGTAGGCTACCTGCTGGAGAAGGAGACCATCACCGGCGCCGAGATGGTGGCCATCCTGGAGGGGAGAGACCCTGCCCTGGCCGACCAGTACGCCGACCCGGAGGAAAAGAAGCCCGAGCCCCTGCGGGATGCCTCCAGGGAGCCCATCCCCCTGGGGGAGGGACAGACCGGGGAGACTCCCCGGCCCCCTGAGGAGCCGCCCAAAACAGAATAAAAAGGACGCCGGCCCGGAGAAAATTCCTCCGGACCGGCGTTTTTGTGTGGGGGAAGGGAAAGGGAACGGCGGGGCCGCCCGCCGGTATCCACCTCCGTAGGGGCCGGCGTCCCCGACGGCCCGGCGGAACGATCCCTTCCACGAAACGCCCCCTCATCCGTCTGGCCTGCGGCCAGCCACCTTCCCCCCTGTGGGGGGAAGGTGGGACCGGGCGGGGACAGAGCCCCGCCCCTACAGGATAATATCTCCTATCTTTACTCTCCACTCTCCACCAGGCCCAGCAGCACCTGTCCGGCGGCCCGGGCAAAAAGCCGGGCGGCGGCCAGGGCCTCCTGGAGGGTGTTGCCGTGGGTGCCTACCTCCACCAGCAGCGATCCGGAGGCCAGCTCCTGGTTATAGCTGGAGGCCCGGAGGGTCATGGGCCGGGCCAGGGTGGGGTAGAGGGTGTTCATCCCCTGCTGGAGCTTACAGGCCAGGGTCAGGTTTTCCATCCAGTGGGGATTGCTGCCGTTCTGGCCCCGGCCCACCACCACCATCACCTGAGCGGTATCCACCCCGTCGATGCGGGTCACCGCCTTGTACACCGTGCCGTCCTCTCCCACCAGCGCGTCCCGGTGGATATCCAGCACGATCTTGATGGAGGGATACTGTGCCAGGTAGTTGGCCACCGTGGCGGCGGAGCGGGTGTAGGCCTCGTTGTACTGGGGGTAGTCGTGGAGGGTGCGGTCATGGAGCACGTTCAGCCCCATCTCGGTAAACACCCGCTCCATCTCATCCCCCACCCGCACCATATTATATTCCTCCTCCAGGGTGCGGGAGGGGTCACTGGGGGTATACACATCGGCGCCGTCCTGGGTATAGGCTTCCGTAGCGTGGGTATGGACGATCAAGATCTGGGGACCTTCCGCTTCCAGGGCGATGGGCACCGCCGCCGCGGCCGCCGCCGCCAGGTCCACACTCTCCCCGGTGCGGTTGTACAGGTAGAGTCCTCCCGCCACGTCATACCCCTGGGTGCTGGTGGGCAGCAGGGTACGGGCCACCACGTCAGTGGGGGCGGCGGTGATCTGGCTGTCCTCTGTCATATCGTCGTGGTCCTGGGCTGGCTGCCCGGCGGGGAGCTGAAGCTCCTCCTCATGATCCTGATTGAGAAAGCCCGCCACCGCCTCCTGGCTGCCGGTGAGGAGCAGGGACTGGCCCACCGCCAGCCTGTCCCACCCGTCCAGCCCTGCCAGTGGAGAGGTCCCCCCGGCGGTCTGGCCCAGCTCAGCGGACAGGGCGGCCCACACAAAGCTCTGGCTCTCTCCCAGGCTCCGCAGGGCCCCCGCCGCCCCGCCCCAGCCCAGCAGCAGCCAGGCCGCCAGAGTGGCCAGAAACAGGGCTCCGCTCCGCCGCAGCAGCCGCTTCCATTGGATCGGTCTTTTGTTCATACTTCCACCATCCTCATCTGTACTGGGCCGCGCCCGTCCCTACAGCCTATGCGCCGGGGCGGACAGGTATGCCCTGTCCCCTCCGCCGCCAAATTCCTCCGGCACCTTGACACGGTTCCACAGAGGGCGATATAATGCACGTAACAACAATCACCAAAGAAATTTGGGGGAAATGAGGTTCTGTATGAGTAAGATCGCCATCGCTACCGACAGCAACAGCGGCATTACCCAGGCCCAGGCCAAGGAGCTGGGGATCCGCGTGCTGCCTATGCCCTTTTACATTGATGAACAGCCCTATTTGGAGGATATCTCCCTGGATCAGGCCCACTTCTACCAGCGGCTGGCGGAGGGGGCCGACGTAAAGACCACCCAGCCCTCTCCCGGCGACGTCACCGACCTGTGGGACAGCCTGCTGGAGGAGTATGACCAGATCGTATACATCCCCATGTCCAGCAGCCTGAGCAGCTCCTGCGAGACCGCCGCCATGCTGGCCCAGGAGGACTACGAGGGCAAGGTGTTCGTGGTGGACAACCAGCGCATCTCCATCACCCAGCGCCAGGCGGTACTGGACGCCATGGAGCTGGCAAAGGCGGGCAAGTCCGCCCAGGAAATCTGTCAGATCCTGGTGGATACCAAGCTGGACTCCGACATCTACATCACCGTGGACACCCTGAAATACTTAAAGAAGGGGGGCCGCTGCACCCCCGCCGCCGCCGCCATCGGTGCGGTGCTGGGCATCAAGCCGGTGCTCCGCATCAAGGGTGGCAAGCTGGACTCCTTTGCCAAGGCCAGAGGGTGGAAGGTGGCCAAAAAGACCATGATCGACGCCATCCGCCACACCATGGACACCGATTTCCCCGGTCTGGGCCCCGGCCAGCTCCACATCGCCGCCGCCTACACCGGCGACCGGGCGGAGGCGGAGCCCTGGCTGGCCGAGCTGGAGGAGGCCTTCCCCGGCTATACCATCCACATGGATCCCCTGTCCCTGTCGGTGGCCTGCCACATCGGTCCCGGCGCCCAGGCGGTGGCTGTCACCAAGGCCACCCCTATGTGAGCACCCCTACTTGAAACCAACCTGAAACGGGACGCGTTTGCGTCCCGTTTTTTGCACAATTCAAAAACTTTGCACATATTCTTCACACTTCCGCCATAATTGCCGGTTATGCTATGAACTGTTCCAAGGAGATCCCAAGATCGATTGCAAAAGGAGAGAGCCTTATGTATTACAGTGATTATAATCGTCCCCCGGAGGACCGGGAGCCCATCATAGAGACCGATCAGTTCCAGGTGGAGGAGGCTCCCCAGCCTCCCAAGAAGAAAAAGAAGGGCTGGGCCAGGTTCCTGGCGGTGGGCCTGTGCTGCGCCGTCATTGGCGGTGCGGTGGGCGGCGGCGGCGTATGGGCGGCCACCCACCTGGGCAGCAACTCCACCACCGTCTACGAGGGCACCCGACCCACGGTGGTATCCCTGGCCAACGTGGACGGCAAGACCGTCCTCTCCGGCGAAGAGGTGTACGCCTCCAACCTGGGGGCTGTGGTGGGCGTCAACGGCAACGTGACCACCAACGTGTGGGGCCAGACGGTGAAAAACGCCGTGTCCGGCTCCGGCTTCGTTATCAGCTCCAATGACACCACCAGCTACATCCTCACCAACTACCACGTCATCGACGGGGTGAGCGATATCAAGGTGTTTTTCTCCGACGGCACCAGCTATGACGCCACCCTGGTGGGAGGCGAGGAGGAAAATGACATCGCCGTGCTGAAGATCGACCAGGGGAACCTCCAGACCGTGGTGCTGGGAGACTCCTCCGCCATCAACGTGGGCGAGCCGGTGTACGCCATCGGCAACCCCCTGGGCGAGCTGACCTTTACCTTTACCGGTGGCTACGTCTCCGCCAAGGATCGCTCCGTCACCATGAGCGACGGCACCGTCATGAACATGATCCAGACCGATACCGCCATCAATGAGGGCAACTCCGGCGGCCCCCTCTTTGACAAGTACGGCCAGGTGGTGGGCATCGTCTCCGCCAAGCTGTCCTCCAGCTCCGGCTCGGAGGCCTCGGTGGAGGGCCTGGGCTTTGCCATTCCCATCAACGACGTGAAGGATATGGTCACCTCCATCATTGAGAACGGCTATGTCACCGGCAAGCCCAACGTGGGCATCCTGATGGACAACGTGGACGAGGCCGCCCAGCGGTACGGCGTCCCCGCCGGGGCCGAGATCATGGCCATCCTGGAGGGCTCCTGCGCCCAGACCGGCGGCCTCCAGGTGGGCGACATCATCACCGCCGTGGGGGACACCACCGTGTCCGACAGGGACGCCCTCAAAGCCGCGATCCAGAACTATAAGGCAGGGGATCAGGTCACCTTCACCGTCTACCGGGACGGGGAGACCACCACCGTCACCCTCACCCTGGATGAGGATAACCAGGAGCGGCAGGCGGCCATGGAGCAGCTCCAGACCGACTACCAGAACCAGCAGGCCCAGAATCAACAGAGCAACGGATACAACAATTACTACAACTTCCCCTTTGGCTGGTAATGAGATCATATCCCTTCTTCCTTCTTTCCCATTTGCGGCGCGCCTCATCGGCGCGCCGTCCCTTTTTTGTCCGGAAGAAACCAACGGCCCATCTGCCCTCCGTTGTGTCTGTAGGGGCGGCTATCAGCCGCCTAGCGGGAAGCAATCCGCCCCGGCAGCATACAAACCGCCTCCGGCCCGACGCCTCCCTACAAAACGGGGGCCTGCCGCGTTCAGCGGCAGGCCCCCGTTTCCTTTCAACACTCTATTTAGTACCCAAGCAGCTCCCCATCCCAGGAGCGGATCTGGCCGGAGTAGCCGTCGATCTCAAAGTCGTGCTCCATACCATCGTACACCAGCTCCACCTCGTAGACCACCTGGCCGTCGTCCCGGTCCTGGTGGGCCTTGCGGATGTTGGCCGCGGCGGCGCCAGGCACCTGGGCCAGGGCGATGGTCTTGGCCTTTTCCAGACCGATAAGGCCGCCGGAGGTATCCTGGGCTGTCCAGCCCCGCACCTCGTGGTCAAAGCTGATCACCTTCCCGGTGGCGGCGTCGATCTCATAGTCGTACTCCGCCCCGGCGGTGTAGAACTCCACCTCATACACCACCCGGCCGTCATCCCGGTCGGTCTTGCTCCACAGAGCGGTGACCTGGCCGGCGGTCAATCCGGCGTGAGCCAGAGCGGCTGCTTCCGCCTGTTCGGCGGTGAGAGAACCGGTCACCGTGCCGGTGGTCCCACCGGTGGAGGGCTCAAAGGTGTCGGCGTCCGTGACCAGGCTGTCGGAGGCCAGGGTGACGGTGGCGGTGGCACCGTCCCAGCTGACGGTCTTGCCCATCAGCTCTCCAATAGCCCGGATGGGCAGATAATTGGAGCCGTTGTACAGCAGGGGATAGACCACAGTGCCGTTCACGTCCCGGAAGGTAGCCTCCACGCCGTCCACCACAATGGTAAAGTCAGGCCGCAGCTGGGCGGCGATCTCCTGGGTGACGGCGCCGGTGTCGGGGGTGCCTGCCGTAGCGGCGGTGGTACGGGTGCCGCCGATGGTGACGGTGAGAGAACTCTGGTCCCAGTTTACATTCTTGCCCATCAGCTCCCCGATGGCCCGGAGGGGCAGATAGGTGGTGCCGTTGTAGACAATGGGGTGGGCCTCGTCTCCGTTGACGGTGTAAAAGTCCCGGCTCACTCCGTCCACCACGATGTTCAGCTGGGGGGAGAGCTGAGCGGTGATATTGGTGGCTCCGGCGGCCCCGGCCCCCAGGGTAAACACTCCGGTGAGCAGGGCGGCGGTGAGGGCCAGGGCCCCCAGGCGGCAGGTCAGCTTTTTGCGGTTGGTCATCTCAGACACTTCCTTTCCGTATTTTGTGGCTTAATGGCCCGCGGGCTCGGCCTCCCACTCCCGGATGGAGCCGGAATGGCCGTCGATCTGGAACTCATACTTCATACCGTTGTAGAGGATCTCTCCCTCGTACTCCACCCGGCCGTCGTCGTAGTCCACCTCAAACTCGTAGATGTTGGCGGTGGTGGCGCCGGGCACCTGGGCCAGGGCCAGGGCCTTGGCCTGGTCGGCGGTGATACTCTGGCTGCCCGAGCTGTTGGGGGCGATATACTCTGCGTCGTAGTCGTACTTCAGCACGCTGCCGGTGGAGGCGTCGATCTCATAGTCATACTCGGTGTAGCTGCTGTCATAGAACTCCACCTCGTACACCTGCCGGCCGTTCTCCCAGTCCAGCTTGCACTTGACCACCGTCACCTGGCCGCTGGTCAGGCCCGCGTGGGCCAGGGCCGCGGCCTTGGCCTGGTCGGCGGTGATCTGTCCGCCAGACTGCCCGCTGGTGGTGGCGGGGCTGGCCGCCGGGGAGGC
>NZ_JACJLC010000058.1 GCF_016901955.1 Pseudoflavonifractor phocaeensis | reverse complement strand
GCCCGGCCTGGAGAAGGCCCTGACGGCCCTCTATCAGGAGGCGGGGCTCCACCCTCCCTCCAACGCCCAGGCCGAGGCCATGTTTCCCGGTCAAGAGGCCGCCTGCCGTCGGGCGGGACGGGCCCTGGCCGACCGGGGGGTGCTGGCCCCCTTGTCTCCCCAGTACCGGATGTGGGGTGAGAGCTGCGTCCAGGCCAGACGGACCTTGATAGCCCGTTTCGGCAAGGGACAGTTTACCCTGGCTCAGGTCAGGGACCTGCTGGGGATCTCCCGCCGGGAGGCCCTGCTGCTGTTGGAGTACTGGGACCGCATCAAAGTGACCCAAAAGCTGGGGGAGAGCAGGCGTTTTCTGTGACCTCCCCGCCATATGGGGGCGGAAGGGTATCTGGTGAGCCCCGCGGTCTTCAAAACCGTTGGGGACGGCGTTCCCGTCCTGGTGTGTTCGATCCGCACCCGCCCTCGCCAATTTATCTTGTAACAGGAGGGATCCCATGGAATTCCGATCCAGTCCGGGCCGCCTGTGGGTTCAGGACGAAACCGGCAGGCTCATCGCCGAGGTCACCTTTCCCGAGCTCCGGCCCGGGGTAGCCGAGTTGGACCACACCTTTGTGGACAGCTCTCTTCGGGGCCAGGGAGTGGCCGGCCAGCTTGTGCTGGGGGCGGTGGAGCAGCTCCGGCAGCGGGGCATGAAGGTGATCCCCACCTGTTCGTACGCCGTCAGGTGGTTTGAGAATCACCCCGAGCATCAGGATCTTGTCGCCAAGTGATCTTACGCACAAAAAAGCGCGCCGCAACCGCGGCGCGCTTTTTTCTGTTCAGTTTGTGGGATCAGATGGGGTCGCCCACCACCTGGGCCTTGATCAGGTTGGTGGTGCCGGAGATGCCCAGGGGCACGCCGGCGGTGATGACCACGGTCTCGCCCACGTTGACGGCGCCCTCCTTCCGGGCCACGTCCACGGCCAGGGAGAACATGCGGTCGGTGGAATCCACCTCGCCGCACAGGTAGGGGTGGACGCCCCAGGAGATGGCCAGCTGCCGCCGGGTGGACTCGCTCTGGCTCAGGGCGATGATGGCGCAGTCCGGGCGGAAGCGGGAGATGACCTTGGCGGTGTAGCCCGACTTGGTGGGGGCCAGGATGGCGGTGGCGCCCAGGTCCATGGCGGTCAGGCAGCAGGTGTGGGTGATGGCGTCGCTGATGCCGGAGATCTCGGGCAGCAGGTTGCGCTCCCGGAACCGGCCCCAGTAGTCGATGGCGTTCTCGGCGGCGGTGACGGTGGCCACCATGGTCTCCAGGGCCTCGATGGGGTACTTGCCGGAGGCGGTCTCGCCGGAGAGCATCACGCAGGAGGTGCCGTCGAACACGGCGTTGGCCACGTCGGACACCTCGGCCCGGGTGGGACGGGGGTTGCGCATCATGGAGTCCAGCATCTGGGTGGCGGTGATGACGGGCAGGCCCTTCTGGGTGGCGGCCTTGATCATCCGCTTCTGGAGGATGGGCACCTCATAGGCGGGGATCTCCACGCCCAGGTCGCCCCGGGCCACCATGATGCCGTCGGCGGCGTCAATGATGGCCTCGATGTTGTCCACGCCCTCCCGGTTCTCGATCTTGGCGATGATCTGGACCTTCTCGCCGCCGGGGTGCTTGCGCAGCTCGGCCCGGATCTCCTCCACGTCGCTGGCCTTCCGCACAAAGGAGGCGGCCACGAAGTCGAAGTCGTTCTCGGCGGCGAACCGCAGGTCCTCCCGGTCTTTGTCGGTGAGAGAGGGCAGGTGGATGTGTACGTCGGGGATATTGATGGATTTATTGTTAGAAAGAGGGCCGCCGTTTTCCACGGTGCAGCGGATCTCGTCGCCCTGGATCTCGGCCACCTTCAGCTCGATGAGGCCGTCATCCACCAGGATGCGGCAGCCGGGCTCCACCTCGTTATGAAGGTTGGCGTAGGTCACCGATACCCGGCTCTGGTCGCCGGGGATGTCCTGGACGCACAGGGTAAAGTCCTGACCCTTTTCCAGAACAACAGGGCCGTCGGCAAAGGATTTGATGCGGATCTCAGGACCCTTGGTGTCCAGGATGGTGGCCACGGGATAGCCCAGCGTGTCCCGGACAGACTTGAGCATGGTCAGCCGGGCCAGCTGCTCCTCATGAGTGCCATGGGAGAAGTTGAACCGGGCAGCGTTCATGCCCTTGCGAATCAGCTGGCGGATGGTCGCCGCGTTGTCCACGGCGGGGCCCAGGGTGCAGATGATCTTCGTCTTTCTCATTTCCTACCTCCATACAGGTCTCAGAATGTTCCTCTTGAAAACCGGCATTATCATACACCAATCTTGCCGTTTTGGAAAGAGGGAATTTCTAAGTCGGCCGAACTTTTTTCCCGCCCCCCAGCACGGACGCCAGACAGAGCAGGGCACCGGCACAGCCGCACAGGATACAGGCGCCCAGCATCAGGTTAGCACCGCCCAGATCCAGGGTATATCCGGCCAGCACGCCCCCCATCATGCCCCCCAGCCCGTTGGAGGCCACCATCATCACGGTCTGCCCCTTCACCCGGTCGGCGGCAGGCACTGATTCGTTGACATAGTATACCGAGGCCGGAGTAAACAGGCCATAGCCCAGCATCTGGATGGGCTGCACCGCCAGCACTCCCGCCCAGTTCCAGGTGAGCAACAGCAGGACGGCTTTCAGGGTGCCAAAGCCCATACTGAGCACCAACAGCCAGCCGCTGCCCAGTCTGCGCAGGAGTTTCTGGAAGAAAAAAGCCGTAGGCAGCTCAAAGCCCCCCATGAGGAAGAGCGCCACTCCCAAGTGGGCCTGGGTACCTCCACGGCTGGTGACAATGTTCACCAGGAAGTTAGACAGAGGCATGATGGCGGTGAGCCCCAGAAAAACCCCCGCCAGCATAAGGGTGAACCTGGGATTGTGTTTCAGCAGGGAGAGGGCAGACTGAGGCTTAGGGCCCCGCTCTCCCTGCCGGATTGTCCCCCGGTAGGGGGGATAGGTGGCCACCAGCAGGATCTCGATCCCCACCAGGGCCAGATGGGTCACCAGGGTGCTCTCCATGCCCAGGGCGGTCACCTGGAGGCCCAGCAGCACGCACACCACAGCGTAGGCAAAGGAACCCACCCCACGGCCCAGGCTGTAGCGGATGGGCACCCCGTCGTTGATGAACTGCACGGCCATGGCGTCCATCAGAGGATAGGAGGACACCTCCAGCCCGCCGATGACCACCCACACCAGGGTGGTCTCCCACAGGCCCATGGCGGGGCACAGCCAGTACCACACTCCAGCCGCCAAAGAGAGGACCATGGACAGGGTGACAATCCCCTTCAGGGGGATGTGGGGGTGCCGGTCGGCAAAGCTGCCCAGCAGAGGCTGAAAAACGATGCCCGCCAGGCAGCGCACCGCCGTCATCAGCCCGGCCTCGCTGTTGGTGAAGCCACGCTCCAGCAGCAAGGCGGTTTGATAGGCCACGATGGCGGCGAACATGGCCCAGAAGCCCGCCTGCATTGCCATGTAGTGCAGATCCAGCCGCCGGGCCGACGGCATGTGTCCCGTGGTTTCCAAGTTCTCACTCCGTTCCGCCGAAGGCAAACAGTTCATCCAGCCGGGTGCTGCTGGCGGTGTACAGGGTCATCACCAGGTCGGCGTCCAGCCCCCAGATGGCGTCCAGTAGGTCCCCCTCAAAGTACCGCAGATCGATGGTGGTCAGCTCCGAACAGGACAGGGCCAGGAAGGGGGCCAGGGCGCAGGAAAAGGACTCCCGCAGCAGTACGATCCTGGGCCCGTTGGGGTTTTTATGGTTGACAATGGTGGCCAGGCCGTAGTCGCCGCCGGAATAATAGGTGTAGGGGTTGCCGTTAAACCAGTCCACCGACGCGATTCGCTCGGGAAAGCACACCGACTGCTGAAAGGGGCCCGCCCGGGAAAATCCTCCGTCCTGGCTGGTATAGGTCAGATAGGTCTCAAATTTGGGGGTGTAAATGGTGAAATCATCTACGCCGGCGTAGAGAGAGCCCACCCGCTTGCCCTGGCTGCCCAAGAAATAATCCTCCAGCTGCTTGGTGGTCCAGTTGTTGGGATCGGTGTAGGACGTGGAGGTGGGAAAGCCGTAGGCCAGATCCAGGACTTGGGCCAGATTCTGCCAGGCAAAAAAGGCCGCCTCCGGCTTCCAGTGGTGGTCTGTGGTAAAGAACCAGCCGGAGTAAATGCCGTTGCTCTCAAACAGAGGCCGCAGATCGAACCACTCCAGGCCCAGCTCTTCCAGTTCCCCCAAAAAGGCGTCGGCGCAGTCGTTTCCAAATTCCTCTAGCCCTGCCGGCAGCAGGTCGGCCCCCCGCTGGATCTTCTGGGGAGCCACCACAAAGAGGAAGGGAACTCCCTCTGCCGCCAGCTGTCCGGCAAAGTCGGCGGTCTGCCGGGCGTGGGCCAGTGGGAGCTCCGGGTCCAGTGCGTTGACGCTCACATCCACAAAATTCAGGGCCCCGGTGGACAGCTTGACCACCGTGTTGCCCGCCACCGCGTCCTCCACCACACGCCGGCCGGTGAGCCGCTGGATGCCACCGTAGAGCTGGATAAACAGATGATTCCGGTCCAGATCGGAGTTGGCGGCGGATTCCGCCTCCTCCAGCACCGCGGTCAGATCTCTCTCCCTAGCAGCAGAACGGAGCAGGCCCTCCAACTCTCCCTCGCCTCCAAAAAAGGAGGAGAGCAGCAGCCCAAAGCCTCCCGCCAGCAGCAGAAGAAACAGGATCGCCGTTATGGTATTGCGTCGGTTCATAAGCCGCTCCTTGTCAGAAGTTGAAGTAGATGAAAGGGTTATAGGTCCCCTTGATGATGAAGCTTGCGGACACCAGGAAAAGACAACCCAGCACCAGGGCGTAGCCGATATCCAGGATCAGCCACCGCCGGGCGGCCGCCCAGTCCCGCAGCCTGGCCGCCGTGGGAGCGGAAAACACCGCCGCTGCCAGGAGCACCAGCCAGTTTTCCCGCAGATAGAGCAGGGCCTGGCCCTCCCGGCCGGGACCGCCCAGCCCGAACATAGCCAGCAGGTACTCTCCCGCCTGGGCCAGACTGTCCGCCCGGAAGACCACCCAAGCGAAGTTGACCATGGCGAAGGTGAACAGCCAGCGGAGCCACACCGGCCAGCCCCGGCCCAGGCGGCAGAACTTCTCCAACACCAGCAGTACGAAGTAGAACAGCCCCCAAGTGATGAAGGTCCAGTTGGCCCCGTGCCAGACGCCGGTGAGCAGCCACACCACAAACAGATTGCCCAGGTGGCGGGCCCTGGAATCCACCCGGCTGCCCCCCAGGGGGAAGTACACATAGTCCCGGAACCAGGTGGACAGGGAAATGTGCCACCGCCGCCAGAACTCAGTGACGGAGGTGGAGATATAGGGGTAGTTGAAGTTCTCCAGGAAATGGAAGCCGAACATCTTCCCCAGGCCGATGGCCATGTCGGAGTAGCCGGAGAAGTCGTAGTAGATCTGGAGGGTGTAGCACAGCGCCCCCAGCCAGGCAAAGCCCGGGGTGAGGGCCCCGCCGTCAAAGGCCCGGTCGGCCACCACCGCCAGCTGGTTGGCCAGCAGCACCTTCTTCCCCAGGCCCACCACGAACCGGGCGCACCCGGCGGAGAAATCCGCCCAGGTCTCCCGCCGGCCGTCGATCTGGCTGGCTACCGTCTCATACTTTACGATGGGGCCGGCAATGAGCTGAGGGAAAAAGGAGATGTACAGCCCCACCTTCAGGGGGGACCGCTGAGCCTCTCCCCGGCCCCGGCACACGTCCAACACATAGCTCAGGGCCTGGAAGGTAAAAAAGGAGATGCCGATAGGCAGCTCGATCCCCGGGATCACGAAGGCCGCCCCCAGGGCGTTGAGAATACCCAGGGTAAAGGTCAGGTATTTGAATACAAACAGTATTCCAAAATTGACCACCAGAGCCAGCACCACCGGCAGGCGGCAGGACGCTTCCCTCTTACGCCGGCGGTCCACCCACAGGCCAAAGCCATAGTTTGCCAGGATGGAGCCCATCATCACCAGCACGAACCAGGGCTCCCCATAGGCATAAAAGCCCAGGGAGGCCAGCAGCAGGAACACGTTCTGGCCCTGCCGGAACCGGCGGAGGGGCAGGTAGTAAATGAGCAGCACAAGGGGAAAAAAGAGAAAGAGAAAGATGGAACTGGAAAAGAGCACGGAGTTTCCTCCTTCAGGTCAGATAACGCCCCACCAGCGGGAGCTTGGAGAGCAGCCAGGCTACGGCAAAGGAGCACAGGAACACCGCCAGGGACAGCACCGGCACCGCCAGGATAGGGGTAAAGGACAGCACGGTGATCCCCAGGATGTTGAGGATCTTGAGGAAGAAGATGTGGACCAGATAGATCCCAAAGGTGACCCTGGCCACCCCGGACACCCGCTGCCGGCGAGATCGCTCGTCGCTCACCCCCAGCACATAGCGGAAGAGGACGAACACCGCTGTACTCATGAAGGCGATGTTTGGGCTGTCATAGTTGTACAGGGTCTGGGCAAAGGCCTGCCGTTGTATGGAAAGCCACAGAGTCCCGCCCAGGGTGAACGCGGTCCCCGCCAGCCCCAGCAGGTAGATCAGGTACTCCGCCCACCGGCTGAGGGTGTAGGTCTTGAGGTAGTACCCCAGCACATAGTAGCCCACATAGCCCATAACCAGATGGATGCTCAGGTTGCTGTTCCACAGGCTGATGGTCTGGCTGGGCCGCAGCCGGAGCACCGTGGGCAGCAGGCTGGCAAAGATAAAGCACAGCAGCAGAAACCAGTGGAGATCCCTCCGGCTGGCCCCTTTGATAAAGGCCCGGAGCACGGGAGTTACTAGATAGAGCCCCAGAATCATGTACAAGAACCACAGATGGAAAGCGGTCTTGCCCAAAATCACCTGGCGGAAGGCGGCCAGCAGCGTCCCCAGGCTGAATCCGTTCTGGGCCACCAGATCCCACAGGGCATAGGCCGTCCCCCACACCAGCAGGGCCACCAGCACCCGCAGGATGTGGCCCACCAGCTTGGCCGGAGTCATGGAATGCTTGGGGTCCAGCAGAAACATGCCGGAGAGCATAATGAACACCGGCACGCACCAGCGGGTCAGGCTGTCGTAGGTGTTGAGAACGTGGAACTCCACCGAGCCCAGGGGTACATAGGACAGCTGGGATCCGGACAGGTGGAGCACCACCACCGCCAGAGCCGCCACCACCCGCAGCAGGTCCGCATAGGCCACTCGACCGTCAATCGTCTTGCCCATGGCTCACCTCTCCGGCACGATCTCAATCCAGTAGCCGTCGGGGTCCTGGATGAAATAGATGCCCATGTCCGGATTTTCAAAGCACACACAGCCCATGGCCCGGTGGCGCTCCAACAGCTCGTCAAACCGGTCGGTAAGGAAGGCAAGGTGGAATTCCTCCTCCCCCAGGTCGTAGGGTTCTGTCCGGTCACGCAGCCAGGTCAGCTCCAGCTGAAAGCCGGTCTCCCCGTCTCCCAGGTACGCCAGCTTAAAGGAGCCATCCTCCGCGGCCTTTTCGGCAACCGGTTCCAGCTCCAGAGCCTCTTTGTAAAAGGCCAGAGAGCGATCCAGATCCAGGACGTTAAAATTGAAGTGGGCAAACCGCAGCATAACTGGGCCCTCCTTTTCAATGTGTTTCCTCGTTGGCCTTTTTGTCGATGAACTCAGGCCGCAGTTTACTATAAACGATTTTCTGCTCGCTGTACAGCCCATAATAGCCGGAAAGCATATAAGACACCGCCAGGCATATGGCAAACAGGCACAGGCTCTGCCCTGTAAACATACCCAGGCTGTCCCCGGCGAAGAGTTCCAGGGAGAGCAGCAGGGAGGTAATAGGGCAGTTGGTCACCCCGCAGAACACGCTGACCATACCCAGCCCCGCCCCGAAGGAGGGGTGGAGCCCCAGAAGAGGCGCCACGGTGCAGCCAAAGGTGGCCCCGGTGAAAAACACCGGCACGATCTCGCCCCCCTTGAAGCCCGCGCCCAGGGTGATGGTGGTAAAGAGCATTTTGAAGAAAAAGGCCTCCGGCCGGGCGGAGCCCCCAATGGCGGCGTGGATCACCGCCTCTCCGGCGCCGTTGTAATCGTAAGTACCCGGGTTCCACAACCAGACCACATAGGTTAGGCAGATGACCAAAGCCCCGCCTACAACCGCCCGCACCAGGTGGTTGGGCAGGTATTTGTCATAGAGGTGGGGGGCGGCGTGCATGAGCCGACAGAAGAAAATGGACAGCAGGGCAAAAAGCACCCCCATGCCGATGACCTGGAGAAGGGTCGAAACGCTCAGGTTAGGAATACCCTCCAGGGTAAAGGCGGTGGGGGGCACCTGGAAATACTGGGCCACCCACAGGCCGATCACCGAGGACAGAGCGCAGGGGACGATGGCGGCATAGTAGAGCACCCCCACGCTGGTGACCTCCATAGAGAACATGGCCGCCGTCAGAGGGGTACCGAAAAGAGCGGAAAAGGCAGCCGACATGCCGCACATGGTGATGATGCGGCTGTCCTTGTCATCCAGGCCCATCCACCGGCCGATCTTGGAGGAGATGGAGCCCCCGATCTGGAGGATGGCTCCCTCCCGGCCGGAAGACCCTCCTACTAAATGAGTGATCATGGTAGACACAAACACCAAGGGGGCGGTGCGCAGCCGCAGGGGCTTGTTTTCCCGCACCGCCGTCAGCACAAAGTTGGTGCCCCGGTCACCCTCCATACCGCACACCCGGTAGAGCAGCACAATGGCCAGGCCCCCTGCCGGCAACAGCCACAGCAGCCAGGGGTGGGCATGCCGCAAGTCGGTGACGGCGGAAAAGGTGTGGTAAAAGGCAGTGGCCACCCCGCCACACACCAGCCCGGTAATACCGGCAAACATGAGCCATTTGATAAAAGCAACGGGGTTTTCCAGCCATTTCCGCAGTTTTTCTCGTTCCATCTCTCTCACCCTTCGGCGCCCCCGCTCCGGAGGTCTTACTTTGACAGCCAACATTATAGCATGAAATCCGGGGATTTTCCGCATTCCCCCGCATTTTTTCCGGTTGGACTCAATTTATTCCCAATGCGAAACGCTCCCATTTTGCAACTATCTGCTTATTTTCCACCGGGATATGCCTGTTAACGCCAAGATAAGGTCATCATATATAAAAAAACAGTTGTTTTTTTGGTAAAGTTTTCTCTTGAACCTGCCGGTATGGGATGCTAAACTATTTTTAGCTAAGAAAAATAATTTTTTGGAGGCGAGAAAATGTCCCATACCCCCCTGCTGCGCCGGTACGTCCTCTTCCTGGCTGGAGTCATTTTTTCCGCTCTGGGTATCGCTCTCATCACATTGGCCGGTATGGGTACCTCCGCCGTGTCCAGCCTTGCCTATGTGCTTACCTTTGTGTTCCCGGGGGTCACGCTTGGCACCTTCACTTTTGTGGTGAACTGCGTTATGCTGGGCGGGCAGATCCTGCTGCTGCGTCGGAAGTTCCAGCCCATCCAGCTGCTCCAGGTCCCCGCCACCTTCCTCTTCTCCTACTGCATTGACCTGTGGATGTCCCTGCTTGGCTCTATCGTACCTCATTTCTATCTGGGCCAGTGGGTGGTGCTCCTGCTGGGCTGCCTGTCCCTGGGCTTCGGCGTGGCGCTGGAGGTCATCCCCAACGTGCTCATCCTGCCCTGCGAGGGCTTTGTCCGCACCTGCAGCCAGGTGTTCGGCTGGGAGTTCGGCAAGGTCAAGACCGGCTACGACCTGCTCATGGTGGTCTCCGCCGCCCTGGTGTCCTTCCTCTGCCTGGGCTCCATCTTCGGCCTGCGGGAGGGCACCGTGGTGTGCGCCCTGACGGTGGGCTCCATCTCCCGGTTCTTTTGCAAGCGCCTGGGCTTCCTGCTGGAGAGCCGCCGGAAGGCCGCCGCGCTTACTGACGCTGATCTGCCTGCATAAGGCTTCCTTTCCCTACCCTAACACGCAAAAGGCGCGCCGCGAAAGCGGCGCGCCTTTTGCGTGCGTCAAGCTGTCCAAAAAATCTGTCATTCTGAGCCCCGAAGGGGCGAAGAATCTTTCGCTGGCGGACAAATCGGCAGGAAAGATCCTTCGCTGGCGCTCAGGATGACAAAATGGGGGCCTGTTGCGTGATGCCGCAACAGGCCCTTGCGTTTTTTCTTTACTTCAGCCGGCTCAGGATAACCTGGGCGGCCTTGACGCCGGAGGCGCCGGCCTGGGCCAGGCCCCGGGTGATGCCCGCGCCGTCGGTCCCGCGGGGCCACAGCCCCGCGGGAACCCTGATGATTTGATTCGCACGGCGGAAGTGAATTCCGCCGGCGGCAATGCTTCGCATTGTGTGGGCTCCGGGCGGGCTTAGTTCAAACGGCCCAGAATGACCTGCGCGGCCTTCACCCCGGAGGCCCCCGCCTGGGCCAGGCCACGGGTGATGCCCGCGCCGTCGCCAACGGCGAAAAAGCCGTGCAGGGAGGTCTCCAGTTCTCCGGACAGGGCCAGCCGGGCGGAGTAGAACTTCACCTCGGCGCCATAGAGCAGAGTATCGTAGTTGGCGGTACCGGGCGCGATCTTGTCCAGCTGATAAATCATCTCGATGATATCATCCAGCTGCCGCTTGGGCAGGGCCAGAGACAGATCTCCGGGGACGGCGGCAGTGAGGGTGGGCCGGACAAAGGACTTGCTCAGCCGGTGCTCATTGGTGCGGATGCCGCTGACCAGGTCTCCAAACCGCTGGACCAGCACGCCGCCGGCCAGCATGTTGGACAGGGAGGCGATATGCTTGCCGTAACGATAGGGCTCGTTGAAGGGCTGGGTGAACCGGTTGGACACCAGCAGGGCGAAGTTGGTGTTCTCGCTCTGGAGGGCAGGGTCGGAGTAGGAGTGGCCGTTGACGGTGTTGATGCCCTCCACGCTCTCGGCCACCACATGGCCGTAGGGGTTCATGCAGAAGGTGCGCACCGGGTCGCCGTACTGCTTGGTGCGGTAGACCAGCTTGGACTCATACACCACGTCGGTGATATGCTCAAAGACCTTGGCAGGCAGCTCCACCCGCACGCCGATATCCACCTGATTGTTGATCAGCTGGATGCCCAGATCCTTGCACTGGTTGGAGAACCATTCCGCTCCGGAGCGGCCGGGACCGGCAATGAGCCAGGTGCAGTCGATCTCGTCCCCCTGCTCGGTAATGAGGCGGTAGCCTTCCCCGTTCAGGTTTTCGATCTTGGTCACAGCGGTGTGGAACCGGAACTCCACCCCCTTGCGGCACTCCTCATAAATGCTCTGGAGGATCTTCAGGTTGTTTTCGGTACCCAGATGCTTACACCGGGCCTGGAGCAGGTGAAGATCGTGCTCCAGGGCTTTTTTCTCCAAAGCCCGGGCCTCCGGGGTGTCAGTGGAGAACACCTTGTCGGTGGCCCCATGCTTCATGTTGATGGAGTCCACATAGTCAATCAGGCGCATGACCTCATCCTGGGGCATGAAGTCGGTGAGCCAGCCGCCGAAAGCGGTGGTAAAGTTGTACTTGCCGTCGGAAAAGGCGCCGGCGCCGCCAAAGCCGCACATGGTGCCGCACACCTTGCAGTGGATGCACTCCTTCACCTTGCCCGCCACAATGGGACAGCTGCGGGTGTAGATATCGGCCCCCTGATCCAGGGCCACCACCTTCAGCCCGGGATTGCGGTGCATCAGTTCATATCCGGCGAAGATACCGGCCTCGCCGCAGCCCAGAATGGCAACGTCATACCGTGTGTTCATGTGCGATCTCTCACTTTACGTCATAATTTGGGCGGGGCACAACCCCATATCCCGATATGTTATTATACCAAAGAGTCGGTTTCTTGACAACGTCCATCTCACCGGCAGGCTAAAAATTTTTCAGGGTCCCAATCCGGTTTTTCCCTTGACAAATAAGTCTACTAGTTGTAGACTAAATATGCAGACGACAACATGTAGACCAACGGAGGGATCGCAATGGCAGACTGGAAGCTGGGGGCAGTGGAGGCAAAGTTCGCCGATCTGATCTGGGCGGGGGAGCCTATGCCCTCCGCCCAGCTGGTACGCCGGGCGGAGGAGGTATTGGACTGGAAGAAGTCCACCACCTATACGGTACTCAAACGGCTGTGCCAGCGAGGAATTTTTCAGAACGAGGGGGGCGTGGTCACCGCCCTGCTGTCTCGGGAGGAGTTTTACGCCCGGCAGAGCGAGGAATTTGTGGCCCAAACCTTTGACGGGTCTCTGCCCGCCTTTCTGACCGCATTTACCCGGCGGAAAAAGCTGTCCCGGGAGGAGATCGCCCAGCTGCAGAAGCTGATCGACCAGAACAGGGGGTGACCGAGCCATGACGGCATTCTTGTCTCAGACGTTGTTTCCCACCCTTTTGGACATGAGCCTCACCGGCGGCATCGTGATCCTGTGCGTGCTGGCCGCCCGGCTGGCCCTGAAACGGGCCCCGAAAATCTTTTCCTATGCCCTGTGGGCGGTGGTGCTCTTCCGGCTGCTCTGTCCGGTGTCCCTGTCTGCCGGCTTCTCCCTGCTGGGGGCCCTGAACGCCACCGCCCGGCAGGCCAGCCCGGTAGTGAGTACCGTCACCTATGTCCGGCCCGCCCAGCCGGCAGAGCTCCAGCCCCAGACAGAGCTCCCGGCCAGCCAGCCGGACGGACCGGTCTCCCAGCCAGCGGCCACCAGCGCCCCGGTGGTGCCGGAGCAGGCAAAGGAGACGGTGGACTGGGGGGCCGTGGCGGCCTGGGTGTGGCTGGTGGGAGCGGCGGCCATGGCGGGATACAGTATGATTGCTCTGTTCCGGCTGCGGCGGAAGCTGGTGGGGGTATTCCACCTGGTGGACAACATTTATCTGGCCGACTACATCTCCACCCCCTTTGTACTGGGGCTGGTGCGGCCCAGGATCTACCTTCCCTCCACCCTGACCCGACGGGAGCTGGGCTGCATCATCCGCCATGAGCGGTACCACATCCGCCACGGGGACCATGTGGTGAAGATTTTGGCATTCATCGCCCTCTGCCTCCACTGGTTCAACCCCCTGGTGTGGGTGGCCTTCGTGCTGGCGGGCCGGGACATGGAGATGCGGTGCGACGAGGCGGTGGTCAAGGCCATGGGGGAGGAGGTAAAGGCGGACTACTCTGCCGCCCTGCTGGCCCTGTCCACCGGGCGGCTCACCATCGCGGGCACCCCCCTGGCCTTCGGAGAGGGGGACCCCAAGGGCCGCATCCGCAACCTGCTGGGGCGGAAGCAGCCCAGGCTGTGGCTGTCCGTGGCGGCGGGGCTGGCCTGCGGGGTGGTCATTGCCGCCTGCGCCGCCAATCCCGCCGGGCAGAGCACCGGCGGCAGCGGGCGGTATGAGAGTATGGAGGACTTTACCCAGCAGACCATGGCGGCGGTGAAGGAGGTCACCTACACCCCCCTGGATAACGGCGTCCCCGCCCAGGAGGAGCGCACCGCCCAGGTCTCCGGTACCAAGCTGGCCCGGCTGGACAAGATGGGGGAGCTGGAGGGGCTGGCCTCCGAGGGCGTCCTGGAGGCATGGATTTTCCAGTACCTGGTGCAGATCGACGTACCCCCGGAGCAGGTGGCCCTGGCGGGCGGGATGTATGAGGAGGACGGCTGGTTCGACCTGGAGGGCCAGGGGGGGCCGCAACATCGTGGCCCTGCGCTACCCCGACGGCAGCTATGATATCCTGTATGACGGGCCGGTCAACGACAACATGAGCTTCTACGGCTGGCACAACAGCTATGAGGAGGCCATTTACGACTGGTATGTGGGAGAGGAAGCCATGGATCTGCCCCTTTATGTGCAGGATTGGGGGGATCGGATCACCTACCCGGAAGGGACCGAGCCCGGCAGCTATCCCGTCCACCGCTACGACGGGGACGGCTGGTACCTCTACCTGCCGGTGGAGGGCTGGACCCAGTGGATCGCCGGTGATACCAACTGGTTCTGGACCTCCGACTATTGCTCCGGCTTCACCCTGACGGTGGAGTATATCACCACCAACCTGGCCGACTATCTGGCCGGGGAGACCCAGGGCATGACCCCCGCCGACGACAGCGGGCGGGTCTTTACCGCCCAGTGGGACGGCTGGGTCTACCGGGACTGCTATGTGGACGCGGTGGACGGCGGCTGCTGGAAGATCTCCACCAAGTGGTTTGACCCCGACCGCACCGATTCCACCTCCGCGGTGTCTCCCGCCCCCGGCCCCATGGCGCCCATCCACCGGCAGGCGCTGGCGCTGATGGCGGAGAGCTTCACCCCGGACAACCGGATCACCCCCACCCAGACCTCCGCCAGCCTGCTGACCGGGGTGACCGCGGGAGAGACGCCCCTTACCCTTACCCTGCTGCCCGAGGATGGCCAGGCGGGTGACGGGCTTGGAGATTGCTGGAGCTGCGGCAACAGCCGGTACTTTTACAGTGAATTGGCCGCTCTCACCTGGCGGGCCTACAGCGCCCCGGCGGGAGAGGCCCCCAAAGGGGCCGGCGTGACCCTGACCGGGCCGGGATGGACGATTACCGCCTATGAGGGATATCCGGCGGCGGCCTTTGACGACGGCTCCGGCGCGGTATGGCTCAAGCCGGACGGAGCGGAGGAGGTAAGCCCATATCAGCTCCTGCGGGGCTGGTATGACGAGGTGGAGTTCCATGCACTGGGAGGCGGTTTTGATGGGACAGCTCCGGCGGTGATCCCCGATTCCGGCCAGGACTACCTGGCAGCGGCCCAGGCGTTTTGCAGCCAGGTGGAAGAACGTCACCTCCAGGCCAGCTCCGGCGGCAGTTTCCGCTGGAACTATGTCCAGTGCCAGGTAAAGCCGGAGGAAGAACAGATCCCCGCCCTGGCCGACCTGCCGGACAACGTCCATCCCTTCCGCCTGACCACCATTTTTGTCCCGGAAAACGAGACCGCCCTGGCCCATGCGTCGGCGGGCGGCACGGAGCGGTACGCCGGAAGCGACCCATCGCTCCCGGAAGGAGCCTATGAATACGGCCTCTGCGGCTATATGACCATGGAGACCAACGGCTGGCACGGCAATATCGTGGGTGCCGGCTGGTAACAGCGCAGCGCAAGGGCCTGCCGCGGACGCGGCAGGCCCTTCTGTTATGCCGCCGGGGTGTAAGTGTCCACCTCCACCCCGGTGTAGTACCACTTCAGGATGTCCTCATAGCTCTTGCCCTCCTTGGCCAGGGCGTTGGCTCCGTACTGGCTCATACCTACCCCGTGGCCGTAGCCGGTGACGGCAAAGGTCACACCATCAGCGGAGGCGGTGACGGTGAAGCTGGTGGAGCGCAGCTCAAAGAGAGTACGCAGGTCCTGACCGCTGGCAGTGACGCCCCCCACATCCACCGAGCTCACCCCGCCGGCGGAGTTGGCCACCCGGTTGACAAACCACCCGGCGGGGTCGCCGGACAGGTTCGCGGCGGGATACCGGGCCAGCAGCTTGGTCTTGAACTCTTCCAGGGGAACGGTGACGGTGGAGTGGTAGTTGGGCACCTCCTCCCCCTCGGGGCTGTCCACCCCAGTGAGATAGGGCACAGAATTGCCCCACACCTCCACCGCGTCCACCGTCCGGCCGTCAGCGGAGGAGAAAAACACTGCCTGGATGGGCGTTCCCTCATAGAGCACCGCTACCCCGTCGGTGTCCGCTACTGCGGCGGTGATTTTTTGCGTGTAGCTCTGGGCCATGTCCCCCCAGCTCTCCGCCGCCTCCTCCTGGGTGCGGTAGGCCTGGCAGCAGTTCACATCGGTACACAGGTCTGCCTCCGGGTGGGCGGCGGTCTCCCGCTCCAGCTTGCCCAGGGTATAGGTGCGGGCGGCCACCGCCTGGGCCTTTAACGCCTCTGGCTCAAAGGAGGCGGGCATCTCGGCGGCCACCACCCCCCACAGGTAGTCATCCAGGGCCAGGGTGTCCACCGTCCCGTCGGCTTCCTTTACCGTGACCTGGGTGGCACTGTCCAGGGAGGGCTCCGGGGTGACCACCGTGTGGTCGATGGGCAGGCTGCCGCTCTCTACCGGTCCCTCCACCTCCCCCCGGGGCACCAGCAGCAGGGGCAGCAGGAACAGGGCCAGCAGCAGGGCCAGGGCGGTGACGGCCACCTGTCTCATCCCCACCATCTCCCTCCGTTTTGCAAGTTAAAATTCATTGGCCTTCAAATTATATTTTATGAAGTTTGCTTATTGACGGTATTGCAAAATGGTTGTACAATACTGTGCAAAAGTATTTGGGCAAAGGAGTCGCCGAAGATGCAAAACGAAGCCAAGGTCAATTCCACAGACTTCATCCAGAGTCTATGCGGGGAATACCGCAAATATAACCAAATCGATCCCGCCTATTATGAGCGTTACCAGGTCAAGCGGGGCCTGCGCAACGCCGACGGTACCGGCGTTATGGCAGGGGTCACCCAGATCGGTAACGTGCTTGGCTACTACCTCCAGGACGGGGAGAAGCTGCCCGCCCCCGGCAAGCTGATCTACCGGGGCATTGACGTGGAGGATCTGGTGGACGGCTTCGTCAGCGAGAACCGCTTTGGCTTTGAGGAGACCGCCTATCTGCTCCTCTTCGGGGCCCTGCCCACCCGGGAGCAGTTGACCACCTTCCAGCAGATCCTCTCGGACAACCATACCCTGCCCAGGATGTTTACCGAGGACATGATCATCAAGGCTCCCAGCCCCGACGTGATGAACAAGCTGGCCCGGTCCGTGCTGGCCCTCTATTCCTACGACGACAACCCCGACGACATGGCCTTGGAGAATCAGCTGCGGCAGGCTGTCCAGCTGGTGGCCCGGGTGCCTGTCATCGTAGCCCACGCCTTCGCTGTGAAGCGCCACTACTACGATAATGAATCCCTCTACCTCCACCGGCCCCAGCCGGGGCTCAGCGTGGCGGAAAACTTCCTCTATTCCGTCCGCCACGACAACCAGTTCACCGAGCAGGAGGCCAAGCTGCTGGACCTGTGCCTGGTGCTCCACGCTGAGCACGGCGGCGGCAACAACTCCGCCTTCGCCTGCCGGGTGCTGTCCTCCTCCGGCACCGATATCTACTCCGCCATTGCGGCGGCGGTGGGTTCCCTGAAGGGTCCCCGCCACGGCGGCGCCAACAAAAAGGTCATGGAGATGTTCAGCTACATCAAGGGCGAAGTGAAGGACTGGACCGACGACGACGAGGTCCGGGCCTGCCTGACCAAGCTGCTGAAGAAGGAGGGCGGCGACAAGTCGGGGCTCATCTACGGCATGGGCCACGCCATCTACACCATCTCCGATCCCCGGGCGGTGCTGCTGAAGAAGTTCGCCCGCCAGCTGGCCGAGACCAAGGGCATGCAGGAGGAGTTCCGGCTGTACGAAGCGGTGGAGCGGCTTACCCCGGAGATGATGCACACCGTCAAGGGGGAAAGCAAGATGGTCTGCGCCAACGTGGACCTGTTCTCCGGCCTGGTGTACCAGATGATGGGCATCCCCCAGGAGCTGTATACTCCCCTCTTCGCCGTGGCCCGCATCGTAGGCTGGTGCGCCCACCGCATCGAGGAGGTCTACCAGCCGGGCAACCGGATCATCCGCCCCGCCTACAAGGCGGTGGCCCCCAGCCGGCCCTTTGTGCCCCTGGATCAGAGATAAAAAATTCCGCAGGACAAACATCCTGCGGAATTTTTTTAACCTAACCGATGCCCCCCAGAATGGCCCCGGCCACCAGGGCCACCACACACAGGGGGACGTACACCCATTTGCCGAAGGGGAGGAACCAGCTCCCCACAGGCTTCCGGGCGCCCTGGTTCACCGCCTCCAGGGCGGTTTTCTTGCGCAGCACCCAGAAGAACATGATCCCCGCCAGGGCGGCCCCAAAGGGGCAGATATAGATGGAGACCATGTCCATCCACTGGGAGGTCCAGGGCTGGATCAGCAGGGCCACCGCCAGGCCCAGGATATGGATGACCAGCACGGCGGGCACCCGGCCCAGCTTTAACTTTTCCTGACAGAAGGCCACCGGGGTCTCATACAGGTTGATGATGGAGGTGGCACCGGCGAAGAGCACCGCCAGGAAGAAGAAGGCACCCACCGCCCAGCCTACCGCCCCCATGCCGTTGAACACCCCGGGCAGGGAAATGAACATGAGGCCGGGGCCCCGGCTATCCACCTGGCTGCCGGTGGTGGCCATGGCGGGGATAATGACCAGGGTGGCCACCAGGGCGGCCAGGGTGTCGAACACCGCCACGTTCCGGGCGGAGGAGGACAGCTCCACCTTTTTGCTCAGGTAGGAGCCGTAGATCACCGAGCCGCTGCCCGCCACCGACAGGGAGAAGAAGGCCTGGCCAAAGGCGTAGATCCACACCTCCCAGTCCAATAGCCCCGCCGGGTCCAGAGTAAAGATGAAGCGGTAGCCGTCGGCGGCCCCGGGCAGGAAGGCGATGTACACCGCCATCACCAGAAACAGGCCGAAGAGCAGGGGGATCATCACCTTGCAGGCCTTTTCAATGCCCCCGGCCACACCCAGGGCCATGATGACCGCTGAGGCCAGTACCGCCACCACGATCCACAGGCCATTGCCGATGCCAAAGACGCTGTTCTGCACCATCATTCCTACACCCTCCCCCAACGTGTCTGTGGTTGGTGCGGCGGCATTGAAGGTGTTGACGATGGCGTCCATATCCTGGCCCAGGGCGAAGAGCCGGCCGGTGACCGCCATAACGGCATACTTGAAGATCCAGCCCATGACCACGGTATAGCCAATAGCCAGGCCCAGGGATCCCACCACCGGCAGCAGACCGATGGCTTCCCCCGGTCGGGGGTCACCCAGCCGTTCCCGGGTGGCCTTCCCGAAGGCCCCCACCGGTCCCGCCTCCGCCCAGCGGCCCAGGGCAAACTCCTCCATCACTCCGGAAGCGGCGATGACCAGGACAAACAGCAGATAGGGCAGCAGAAAGGTAAGACCGCCGTACCGGGCCACCAGGTAGGGAAACCGCCAGATGTTGGCCATCCCCACCGCCGAGCCGATACAGGCCAAAATAAAGCCCCATTTCCCCCTGAAGCCGTCCCGTTTTTCTTGTGACGACATATCCATTCCTCCCATTCCATGGACTTGCTTTGGACAAACGAAAAGGCCATGCCAGGGTCTCCCAAGGGGAAGGCCCCGGCATGGCTGCGTTGCTTTGTGCGGTTGTCTTACTTGGCGGCGACAGCCTCGATCT
>NZ_JACJLC010000057.1 GCF_016901955.1 Pseudoflavonifractor phocaeensis | reverse complement strand
CTCCTACTGCGTAGACTTTAAGCATGACTTCAATTTTGCCCGCTTTTAGGGGGCTGGGTTTTGTGCGCCTTTTTTCGGAATGGTGCCTAAATTACAATGTTTCAACCTTATCACCTTTTCTTTTTACTTCTCAAAAACACAGGTATTTTTTCTCTGCCGAGGGTTGTTCGACGAAAGGGCTGTCATTGCCTAATGGTCAATCCCTTTTTCCGGATGTCAATCTTAAACAGGTTTTCTCCCGCCACCGCATGATCAATTTCCAGGGCATAGTCGATCTCGATGCTGCCCCCGGCGTCGCTGAGCTGAGCCTTCATCTTCCGGGTACTCACCCCCACCGACAAAGCGCCGTAGGGGGTGTTGTACATGGACAGATGCCGCCGGCCTTCCTCAAAGACCATCTGAGAGTTGACCTCTCCTACCCGCAGCAGCGTCACCCGGTTGGGCTCCACCTGAAAGGTAGTAAGGGTGCCCTCCAGACCGGTGAGCTCGCTCTCCTGATAGCTGAGGGTATAGCCGTCCTCTCCGTCCTGGGCCAACTGGCCCTCAGTGACCAGCTCAATGACCTCAGGCTCCTGGTCCTCAAAAGACTGGCGGCCCTGAATGGAGATAATCACGTTGTTTTCCATGATTCCTTGTACCTCTTCACGGTATGTCGCAAATAAATGCATGATATTATATCGAATTTCTCCACCATTGTAAAGAGAATATCTCAATATTGGCCGATATCCACCTTCCCCACCTGACCGGTAACATCCCAGCCCAGGAAGATGGAGGCCAGCCGGGAGAAATCCTCCTGTCGGTCGCTGACAAAGTAGCGGCAGCCGCCGCCCTCCGTCCGGTCGGACAGCGCTCCCTCGA
The DNA here is from genome assembly GCF_016901955.1 of Pseudoflavonifractor phocaeensis. Classification (GTDB taxonomy): domain Bacteria; phylum Bacillota; class Clostridia; order Oscillospirales; family Oscillospiraceae; genus Flavonifractor; species Flavonifractor phocaeensis_A. The sequence continues at coordinate 18,481 of NZ_JACJLC010000057.1, read as the reverse complement.
AGGCCAGACGCTCCGCCGCCGCTCGGGCCCCTTCCGCCCCGGCGTTCACCAGGACCACGTCAGGACCCATAAAGTTGGAGATGACCTCCTCCAGCAGAGGGTAGTGGGTACAGCCCAGCACCAGGGTATCCACCCCACGGCGCTTCAGGGGGGCGAGGTATTCCCCCACCACCGTCTCGATAACCACATCCCCCGGCCGAAACCGGCCGTTTTCCACCAGGGGCACAAAGAGGGGGCAGGGCTGGGAGATCACCTGGGCCATGGGATCCCTGGCGTGGATCAGAGCCTCATAGGCCCCGCTTCGGATGGACGCCTGGGTGCCAATCAGGCCGATCTTACCGCTGCGGGTGACCTGGGCAGCGGCGTCGGCGGCGGGGGCCACCACGCCCAGCACCGGAATGGAGTTCTCCCTGGCCAGCACCTCCATGGCGGTGGTAGACACGGTGCCACAGGCGATAACGATGAGCTTCAGGTCAAAGGTGCGCAAAAAGGCCACATCCTGCCGGGCATAGCGGATGATGGTCTCCCGGGAGCGGCTGCCATAGGGCACCCGACCGGTGTCCCCGAAGTAGACGATGTCCTCTCCGGGCAGCAGGCGTCGCAGCTCCCGCACGGTGGTCAGGCCCCCCAGGCCGGAATCAAACACTCCGATGGGTCTTGGATCCAAGACGTCTCCCCCTTGTCCGCGGCAGACCGCGTCCCGGCGGTCGCCCCTTCAGTTTCCTTCTAATGATAGGGGAAATGGAGCAGGAAAACAAGAGTCTATTTTCACATTTTTGTCTCTCCGGTTTGACATTTTCCCGGTGCTGATTATAATATGAAGATGGGGGATGGTGTGCTGCCCCCAGGTCACCATAGCAAGGAGGCGCATGGTATGAAACTGGAACTGACCACCAAGCAGTTTCGACGTCTGCTGGATATGGCCTATATCGGAAACTGGATCCTCAATTCCACCCGTGGGGAGGACCGGTTCAGAGACTACGACGAGGTGGAAAGCCTGCTGTTCGCCAAGGCCAGGGCGGAGGGGATGCCCAGCCTGGCGGAGGACTGGCAGGGCGAGGTGATCCCGTCCCGGGCCTTTGCCGAGGGAGGCATCCATGAAGCCATCATCGAATATGAGAACAATGTCTTTTTTGACATCCTGGCGGAAGACCTGGCCCGCCGGGACATGGACGACGCTCCCATCGACGAGAGTAACTATGACGAGCTCACCAGCCGTATCGACGCCTATATCGCCGAGTTCACCGAGCACGGGACCGACAATATCCTGGTAGACAGCGATCATCTGTAAACGGCCCGCTGTAGCCTAAGAAATGCTTTCAGACTCGCATATGCCGCGGCTGAAAACAGATTTGATTTTTTCGCGCCAGCGGGCACAAACTCTGCACGGCTTCTTTGACACATTGACGGGCCTGCCGTAGCCACGGCAGGCCCGCCTTTTTGTCTTTTGCCCCAAAAGTTCACATAAAACCGAAAAAGTATCCTTCAATTCACACTCTACCGTTGACGTATCCGGTGGCGTCGTTGTACAATATTGATAATAACGTCGATTGGAGGGATTCCTGTGGCACCCAAACAACCCTGGAGCAATCGTCCCACGATGAAACATTGCGAGTATTGCGGCGAAGATTACGCCTCCACCTATAAGCACTGCCCGTTCTGCGACGAGGTCCCCATGGACCCGGAGGCCTCTGTTGAGGACGGAAGCTATACGCCGAGAAAAGGCCGGAGACTGGCCACCAACACCCGGGGCGGCGGCTACGGCCGGGGCCCCTCTCCTCTGCGGATGCTCGGCATCGTGGTCTCTCTGGCCATCATCATCGCCGCCGTCATCATCGTGATTTCCGTCATCATCCCCTTGGTCACCAAGGGGGGCTCGGTGGACGATCCCGGTACGCTGGAGAGCACTCCGCCCGCCACCTCCACCACTCCTGTGGAGGAGACCCCCGCGCCCTCTCCCACGGAGACCATCCCGGCGGATCAGACGGCCACCGGCTTTACCCTGAACTATACCGAGTTTTCTCTCAGCAACCGCTATCCCGACCCGGTGACCCTCACCGTCACCTTCATCCCGGCAGGTTCCACCGGCACCATCACCTGGACCAGCAGCGATCCCGAGGTGGTGTCCGTGGATGAGAACGGCACCGTCAGCCCGGGCTCCAAGACAGGCAGCGCCACCATTACCGCAACTATGGCCGGTGGGGTCACCCAGACCTGCCTGGTACGCAACTCGGTGACTTCTTCCGGCGGCTCCACTACCGAACCCAGTCAGTCCCCCTCCGGCGGCGGCACAGCCTCTGCCACCCTGTCCCTGAACCGGACGGACTTTACTCTGTCCTCCGCCTATCCCTCCTACCAGGTAAAGGTGAGCGGCACCTCCTCCACCCCCACCTGGAGCATCGCCAATACCGGGGTAGCCACCGTGTCCGCCGACGGCACTGTCACCTATGTGAGCCGCGGCCAGACTACCCTCACCTGCACCGTGGACGGCCAGACCCTTACCTGCATCGTGCGCTGCAGCTAATAATGAGCAAGCGGATGGGTCAGGTTATACAGCGCCCCCTGTTGAAAGAAAAGCAGACGTCCCTGAAAGATGGGCGTCTGCTTTTTCTATCAGGGCAGCAGGGAGAGGTTCAAGCCGGGAAACAGGAACCCTCAGCAGATACAGGAGCAAAACCCGGAAACCATCTCTCCAAATTTTGGGGCAAAATGCGTTCTGTCGCGCGCATATTTTGATACAATATTGCCGGAAAGCAGTATAGCAAGTCCATAAGCGTCAGTATAGGTTGAACCTCCGGTTGCGTCCCGTTCAGGGACCGAGCGGATGGTCCTGTTAGGAGTGTCAAAATGTTAAAAGATACGATTGTCTATGGCGGACAGACGATTTTAACGATTTATCACGAAAATGAGGAGCTGGATGTCCCCGACCGGCACTGGCTCCAACGGCAAAAAATTGGGGCCTATTGGGCCATATTTGAAGAACGCTCCTGCTGTGGGACGGAAGCCTCTGCTATAAAAGATGAGAGCGAAGAAATCCTGCTGCCCTACAATCACCCATTGTCCCCTGCCGACGATCACGAAATCTGCGTCCTGATGCGGCGGGTTCGGTCCATCCAGAAGCCTTCCCGCCTCTTTCACGCTGACGGTAGCCTCCGCCTTGGACATGAAACGTGGGAGGCGCTGTGCGGCTTTGTCAAGCAATACACGGGTATTAACGCCGCAAAATCTCCCCTGATCTTTGGAGATATCATTTTGTTTCACTATATACAGCTGCGCTATTACGAAACAAAGGAGGGTAACATCGCGGTTGAATCCATAGGCTTTGACAGGATTGATATCCATTTCCACCAGCAGAAGGCCATCTGCGAGCATCAAACAAAAACCCTCTCTCCCACCCGAAGGACAGAGCTTCAATTCGTCCCCACATCGGATTGGGACACCTTTGACATCTATGCCTACGAGAAAAATCAGCTATACTTTTTCGCCCAGGACGTTTCATTTATCCATTCCATCCATCTCGCACAGCACCTTGACCTTCCCCGCAACGCCCCTTTGAAGAAAAGCGACTACAAACCCCAATACACCCATTTTGGCAAGCCCAGCGAGATGACCATCGGGCAGGAAAAGAGCACCCTCCGAATCCAGCAGGAGGAAAGGGAAGCGCAAATTTTAGCCGGCCTGAAACCAGCCAAGGAGACCTCCCACCTGATCTTAAAGGGGAGCGACCGCAAGGTATATCAGATCGTCAACCAGCTTCTGGACCACCCCTGGGAGGATGTTCTTTTGCTGGATCCCTATCTTCTTGACCTGGACAGAAAGCAGATGATGATGGATTGGATGCGGCTGCTCTGCGGAAGCCCCGTGAAATGGATCCATGCCATCTATTATAAGAAAGAGGGAACTCAGAAGGCGATGACCATCGCAGAAGCCTGCCAAAGCATTTCAAACGACTGGCTTCTGAACCAAAGCTTCCGCCGGAACAAAAACAAGCTGACCTTTGTGGGCCTGCGCGAATATATCCACGACCGGTTCCTGTTATGCCGGGAGGGGAACCGATATGCCGGCCTGTCCCTGGGAACCTCTGTCAACTCCCTGCATTCCAACTACTTTTGTGTTCATAACCTGGCCCCTTCCTTCGCGGAGGAATGCTGGCGCGTCTTTCATGAGGTGGTTCAGGCCAATACCGTAGAATCCGAGGTGATCCAATGGACTACCTGAAGCTTGAGCGATGCCTCTACAGTCAATGGAACGGGTCGGCAACTCCACGTGACGCCGCGACCGAGCTAAACAAGCTGCTGCCCCGAAAAAAGGCCCACAGCTTGCTCAGAGAGGTGTATCAGCAGAAGCAATCGGGTGCCTGCAAAGATATTCCCCACCGCACGTTTCTGTTGACCTGTGCTTTACTTCGTATAGGAAAGGAGAAATACAGCACCGTCTTTTCCGCTCTTCAACGGCTGGAGCTTGTCAAAATGCTATCCATTGGATTTGGAGCCTTCCTGTGTAACCGGAACAAGAAAAGTCAGCTCGTCATTTCCTGGACAGACAACAGGTTCCCCAACTTACACAGATGGATCTCCCGGTTTTCCGGACGGTTTGAAGATCAGAGATACCGGGATCTGTTGGACATCGCCCACGGCCTATACGCTCTGGATGCCGACGGACTCTGGCAGATCGTCAAGGACGACCCGAACGATCTGATCCTTTTGAATTGGGGCTACGTGTTTGGGGACAATGGCCCCATCCACAGGCTCCCTGAATTATTGGACCCCGCTCAGAGCATAAGGAGACAAGCTATCGCTTTCTGGTGGCGCACCTTTCCCATTCAGCTTCGAAGGGAAAACGAAGAAGAGGCGTCCGCCATTCTGGCAGAACTAAGTACAGTTCCGGATCAGGTCCTGTTCCCGCGGGTATATGAATTCTTTCTGGTGGAACGGCGCTGTCCGGCCTCCTTTCAATCCTATCTGCTGAAACCGTCAAGACACAGGCTCTTTCTGCAAGAGCTGAGCACTGGGAAGCTGCGGCCAGATTGGTCTGAGGTCACCGCGCTGGGAGGACTGATCCACAAGATCAGAAACAGGCGCCAGAGGGACCACTGCTGGAGGCTCCTGATGGACGATATAAAAGCCCATCTGCGCTCCGGACGCTTCATCGGAGCCATAGAGCAGAGCAGGGATTTTTGGAGGCTGTTTCCGGAGGATTGCTTAGAGGCCTTTCGAATGGATCTGATTTCATGGCGGAAAACACTCCATACCGCGTCGATCGATTCCATCATACGGCCTCAGATCTTCCATTCTGACATGATGCAGCTTCAAAAAATACAACAGCTGCTGGAAATAACAGCCCCGTCGTCCGTGGACACGGATCCCAATCCACCCGTGGGCAGTGGCCCCGATTCGTAGCTTTGTCAGGTCAATGCCTGACAGCCCCTCCCAAGAACAGCATGAGGGTCTGCCACGACGCGTCGCGGCAGACCCTCATTTGATTTGGGAGGAAACCTGTCTGTCTATCTCATCACGCCGGCAGGGCCGGTGTGTTATTGTTTGTCTGCCCCCAACAGCCGGGGGGCAGTCACAAAAGCGGGCCGGTTTCTGAACGCGCTCCGGATGGCATTTCTCCCCCGCACGCTCCCGGCGTCTCGCCTTTGCCCTTGAACCTTGGCTGTGTATATACAATAGCACAGTTTCCCTGTCGAGAATGAGACAGTTTATAGACCTGGTGTAAACATTTTATGAAGCTGATTAAGAAATACTGTCGGGGCGCTCAAACTCCAGCCCCCCGGCCAGTCCATCCTTCTCCAGCATCCGCTCCAGCACCTCCACGTCGGCAGTGACGTCCATGGTGTCCACCTCGAAGAGCCGGTCCAGCTGCTTCTCGAAGCCCTCCACCACCTTATCCATCATGCCCTCAATGCGGGCCTTGGCGGCGCGGATGTTCTCCCCCTCCACCCCCTGGTCCTCCATTCGGGCGTAGGCCTTCAGGATCTTCAGGGTGGTGGGCAGATAGTAATTGAGGAACTGACGCAGCTCTCCTTCCTTGCTGGGGTTCTGCTTGACGTAGCCGTAGATCTTGCTGGTGATCTCCCCGATGCGGTCGATCTTCCGGCTCATGGCCTCGTCGTCAATGTCGTCGTTGAGCCGGCGGATCTCCCGGAGCACCGCGTCGTCGTCCCGCAGGTCCAGGGGCGCCTCCTCTTGTGGCTCCTGCTTCTCCTCCTCCGGGGGCGGCTCCTGATCCAGGCCCTCGTCGCTGAGGATGAGCTGATGGGTGGACATGTCCAGATAGCCCCTGGGCAGGATACCCTCGTCCAGCATCTCCTGGAGGTCGTTACAGGCTTTCCGCACCGGCACCGGCATGGCGTGGGCCAGCTGCACCACATTCAGCTTCTCCCTCCGGCCGATAAGAGCCAGATATTTGCGGAACCGTCTGGCCTTTCTGGTCCGGGCAGAGCCTACCCCCATCAGGGCCAGACCGCCGGCGCACAGGCCCAGCACCGGTGACATGGTGGCCAGCGCCAGGGGGAAACCCAACGCGCTCGCCACAGACGGCACGCCGGTAATGGCGGCGATCCCGAACAGAATGGCCATGGCGGCCCCGGCCACAGTCATGACCTTACCCTTCTCCAGCCGGAGCCCGCCGGGCCGTCCCACGTTGGGGGTACGCACCGGGCCGCTCCTCTGGCCTCCCACGGGGCTGGGCCCCAGGTAGGGAAAGGATGGGGGGCGCCGGGGTCCTTTCAGCTTGCGCAGCAGGAGGATCACCCCCACAAACCACAGGGGAGTCACCAGCAGTATCACGGGAAGAATCCAGGACAGTGGACCATCCTCCCGGTCATTACGATAATATGCCATACCCATCACCCTTTCTTTGGGCTCAAAACGCGGAAATTACCTCAAATCCTGACAGTTTTCCCGGAGTTATTCAGGATAAATCGTCTGAAACAGGCCATGCTGAGCATAGCACCCGTATTTATTATCATACACTGAATCCCAGCCTGTGTAAAGCGTTTTCCCGCTTGCCTCCGGTGTAACCATTCTGTAATTGCATTTCCCACCAAAACACTCTATAATGGTACGCGGTAAGCCCCACACCGCAGTATTTTGGGGCTGATAAGACAGTTTTCCTTTCCGTCTCTTTGGAGACAAGCATCAGAAAGAAAGTTGGAGTGATCGTTATGGCACAAACAGAGGGCAAGCGGACCACCGCCAGCGGCAAGCCGGCGGGCGGCAAGATCGCCCTGATCGTGGTGCTGGCCGTGGTGGCCCTTCTGGTCGCCGGATATCTGATCCTGTGCGCCATGGCCGGCAACGGCACCTTCCTGCCCCATACCACCATTGCCGGGGTGGATGTAGGCGGCCGCACCGCAGAGGAGGCTACCACCCTGCTGGAGGAGCAGGTGCCCCAGCGCCTGGCTCAGCTCTCGGCTACCTTTACCTGCGAAGGTAAGGAATACACCGTTTCAGGCAGCGAAGCCCAGGTCCAACTGGCTCCCGCCATTCAGGCGGCTCAGGAGGCCCAGAGCGGCAACTTCCTGGCCCGGGGCGGCCAGTATCTGACCGCCTTGACCGGCGGCAGCAACTACAACGTCCAGGTCAGTCTGAACGCCACCCCTCAGGCTATTACCCAGGCCATTGAGGAATGCGCCGATCCGGAGGCCCAGACCACCTGGGAAGTGGTGGATAATCAGCTGGTGTTCCACAAGGGCGTCACTGGCCGTACCATTGATACCGAGTCCCTTACTGCTGAGCTGGAGGAGCGGTTCACCGCCCTGCTGTCCGGAGAGAGCGGAGATCTGGCCCCCATTGAGACTCAGGTGACCACCGCGCCCCCTATGGACCCTGATTATGATGCCATCCAGGCCCAGGTGACGGTGGAAGCGGCCGACGCCTACTTAGACAAGGCCACCAAGGAGATCGTTCCCTCCGTCACCGGCGTCAGTCTGGATTCCGCCGTCGCTAAGGAGGCCCTGGACAGCGCCGAGGAGGGCGCCCTGGTCTCCGTCCCCCTGACCTATACCGAACCCAATATGACCACCGCCAAGCTCCAGGAGAACCTGTTTAAGGATGTGCTGGGCACCGGCACCACCAGCTGCGCCGGGCCCTCCAACCGGTGGTACAACATCGACCTTGCCGCCAGCCGGATCAACGGCACCATCCTTCTGCCCGGGGAGACCTTCTCCTACAACGCCGCCGCCGGTCCCTACACCAAGGCCAGCGGCTACAAGGACGCAGGCACCTATCAGAACGGCCAGAGCATCGACGCCACCGCCGGCGGCATCTGTCAGCTGTCCTCCACCCTGTACTGGGTGACCCTGAAGGCCAATCTGGAGACGGTGGAGCGCTACAAGCACGCCTTCAACGGCGGCTACATGCCGGTGATCGGCACCGACGCCACCGTGTGGAGCGACCAGCTGGACTTTAAGTTTAAAAACGACACAGAATATCCGATCAAGATCGAGGCCTATCAGGACAGCAGCCACAAGCTCCACGTCACCATCTACGGTACCGATACCACCGGCATCCACGGCCAGCCCTACTCCGTGGTGGTATCCACTACCCCCTACAAGAACACCTACAAGCCGGACGCCTCCATCCCCCAGGGCACCCAGCCCCAGCGGGACCCCAACTACTCCCGCTACAACGGGGTCACGGTGGACGTGTACCAGCAGTTGGTTGACAGCAGCGGCAACGTGGTGGAGACCATCTTCCTCTACCGCAACAGCTATAAATCCTCTGACGCCGTCTACTACTACAACCCCGCCGACGCGGCCCGCTGGGGCATTGATCCCTCCACCGGTCTGAAAACTCTGACCCCGGTGGAGCCCACTCCCACCCCCACCCCCACGCCGTCGGCTACGCCCACGCCGTCGGCCACGCCTACTCCGGTAGTCACGCCTACTCCGGTAGTCACGCCTACCCCGGTAGCTACGCCCACTCCGGTAGCCACGCCTACCCCTGTAACCACTCCCACTCCTGCGGCCACGCCTACCCCGGCAGCCACGCCTACCCCGGTAGCCACACCTACCCCGGCAGCCACTCCCGCGGCCACACCCACCCCGGCGGCTACCCCCGCCTCTAACGGCCCCGGCATGGAGCCGGCGGCGGACGCTCCTGCGTAACGTGCTCCATCAGCAAGGCCCCCCGCGCCGCGGGGGGCCTTGCTTGCCTAACTCAATACACAGAAAGGAAACAAATATGTTTGAAGGGTTTTCCGGCGCCACCGTGGATTTCATGTGGGGCATCCGGTTCAACAATGAAAAAAGCTGGTTTGAGGCCCACAAGGAGGAGTACCTGACCCACTTCCAGCGGCCCATGAAGGAGCTGGCCAACCAGGTGTACACCGCATTTCTGGACAGGCATCCCGACCTGGATCTGGTGTGCAAGGTATCCCGGATCTATCGGGATGCCCGGCGCCTCTTCGGTCGTGGGCCCTATAAGGACCACCTGTGGCTCAGCCTGGTGCGCCCCCATGCCGAAGGAGGCAGCGAGCCGGTGTTCTGGTTTGAGCTGGAACCCGAGGGCTGGTCCTGCGGCATGGGATTTTGGATGGCCCCGGCGGTGACCATGGCCAAATTCCGGGCCCGCATGGACCGGGACCCCAAGCCCATGGAGAAGCTGGCCCGGGCCTTTGCCAGGCAGGACCGTTTTGTCCTGGAGGGGCAGGACTACAAGCGGCCCAAGGCGGCCCCCTCTCCTCTACTGGCCCCCTGGTACAACAAAAAGAGCTTTGCCCTCACCCACGCCGCTCCCCACGAGGCCCTGCTGTGGACTCCCGGACTGGCCGATGTTTTGATGGAGGCCTATGACTTTTTGCTGCCCTATTACCAGTATATGCTGCTGGTGAGCAGCGATCCGGACCCCAGGGAGCATTGACAAAAATTGTGCCGCAAGTATTTCCCCCTATGACTCATACTAAGATGCAGCAGAGAACAGGGGGGCGAAGGTGTGAAAACTTGCGGCAGGCGGTGGATCCCCATCCTGTTGGCAGCGGCGCTGGCCCTATGGCTGCCTGGCTGCCAGGAGTCGGCTCCCGCTGTGGGCGTCGTCCCCGGGCAAAAGAAACTGGTGGCCCTCACCTTTGACGACGGCCCTCGCCGGTCCACCACTACCCAGCTGCTGGACGGTCTGGCGGAACGGGGGGTCAAGGCCACCTTCTTCCTGGTAGGCTCCCGACTGGCAGACCAGGAGGATGTGATCCAACGCATGGACCGGGAGGGCCACCAGATCGGCATTCACACCTATGACCATGTGCTGCTCACCGGCCTGAACCAGGCCGACTTTGACGCCCAGGTGGAGGCCACCCGGGCCCAGCTCAAGGAGATCCTGGGCCACAACGACTTTCTCCTCCGGCCCCCCTTCGGCAAGTGGGACGCCGCCGTCCAGGCCCGGGCGGGCTGCCCCATCATCCTCTGGTCCATCGATCCGGAGGACTGGAAGGACGACGACGTGGAGCGGATGGTGTCCCAGGCCCTGTCCCAGACCAGGGACGGGGGGATCCTTCTCTTCCATGACATCTTCGCCTCCTCGGTGGAGGGGGCCCTGCGGACGGTGGACGCCCTCCACGCCCAGGGCTATTACTTCTGCACCATCGAGGAGCTTTTCGCCGCCCGGGGGATCACCCTCCAGCCCGGGGAGGTCTACTGGAACGCCTACCCGTAAAGAGAAAGACCTGCCGTTTGGCAGGTCTTTCTCTTTACAATACGTAATATTTTACCTCAGCATTACACTGTGGCTTTGAATTTATCCACATAGCCCATGACAAAGATGATGAGCACGATGATAGGCACCACCACGGTGAAGTACATCCGCAGCTTGGCGGGAAAGCGGATCCCCTTGCCCTGATCGGCCTCTGCCAGGAAGTTGTCAAAGCCCCAGGCCACCTTCTTGGACAGGCAACAGAACAGCAGATAGATGACCGATCCCAGAGGCAGCAGATTATTGCTCACCAGGAAGTCCTCAAAGTCCATGATGCCCATACCCAGGATCTTGGCGCCGGACCACAGGTTGTTGCCCAGCAGGCAGGGCAGGCTGAGCAGGAAGATGAGCACCAGATTGGCGAGCACGGCCTTCCGGCGGGAGATCCCCCACTTGTCCATCCAGCAGGCCAGGATATTCTCGAACACCGCGGTGACGGTAGACAGGGCGGCAAAGAACAGGAACACGAAGAACAGGGCTCCCCACAGCCGGCCGCCGGGCATGGCGTTGAACACATTGGGCAGGGTGACAAAGATCAGGTTAGAGCCCGAGTCGGGGTTCACCCCAAAGGCGAAGGCGGAGGGGAAAATGATCAGACCGGACACGAAGGCCACGCAGGTGTCCAGAATGCCCACGCTGATGGTCTCACCGAACAGCCGCCGGTCTTTGCCGATGTAACTGCCGAAGATGGCCATAGCTCCGATGCCCAGGCTGAGAGTAAAGAAGGCCTGACCCATGGCGGCATAAATGGCCTCGCCCAGCCGGAAGCCGCCCTGGGCATTGTACATCAGGTTGTGGAAATTGGGCACCAGATAGAACTTCAGGCCCTCCACCGCTCCGTCCAGGGTGACAGCCCGGATGGCCAGCACCACCAGCAGGCAGAGCAGACAGAGCATCATAAACTTGTTGGCCTTCTCCACGCCGTTCTGAAGCCCCCGACTGCAAATCACCATGCCCAGGACTACCACGATAGCCATAAAAATCACCTGGATAGACGGATCTGCCACCATGGCGCTGTAAGCGCCGGCAACACCGGCCTGATCCAAGCCCTCGAACTGGCCGGCGGCGATCTTGAAGAAGTACATCAGCAGCCAGCCGGCGATGGTGGTGTAAAACATCATGAGCAGGTAGTTGCCCGCCATACCAAACCAGCCGTACCAGTGCCACTTGGTACCCTTGGGCTCCAGGACCTGGAAGGACATGGTGATGCTCTTCCGGCTGGCCCGTCCCACGGCATACTCCATGGCCATGATGGGCAGCCCCATGGCCACCAGAAACACCAGATAGATCAGTACGAAGGCGGCGCCGCCGTACTGCCCCACGATGTAGGGGAAGCGCCAGACGTTGCCCAGACCGATGGCGCACCCGGCGGAAATGAGCACAAAGCCCAGCCGGGACGCAAAGGTTTCTCTCTCTTTCACAACTTTTCCTCCTTGTAAAGCCATCCCTTCGGGGGCCTGCCAGCTTCCCTTCAGCCTGCATTTTGCCCAAGAGAATTCCCGCGGCCACAGCCGCGGGAACGACAGTTTCCGTTATGGACTTGCCCAGTGTCAAGCCCCGACAGAATGGATTCAGCAGAGGATATTATAGACCACTTTAGGGGGCCTGTCAACGCCACCCCCGATACCCTGCTTCAGCGGTCACCCCCTTCCCCAAGGGGAGGCTTGGCAGAGTTCCCGCCGCCACAGCTGCGGGAATAAATTAAACATCCGTTATGCGGGTCTTTTTCAACAATCCGCAACAAAACCTACGGTAGCCAGTCCTCCACCACATCCCTCAGGGTCACCGGTGACACCTGATTGCGACGCACCAGCTCGGCCAGAGCGTCGATCTTCCTTACGCTCACCGTGATGTTGGGCACCTCCGCCCAGTCGCCGTCCGGCCCTACCACCTTCAGTCCATAGCTCTCACAGCTCAGGCCCCCCACCGCCATTTCATCCACCAGGATCGAATAGCGATAGCTCTGGCTCTCCTGCGCCTCCAGCAGCAGCTCCCGCATGGCGCTCCCTCCTTAGTACGATTCTATGACTCAATTATACATCTTTACCATTATTTGTAAAGCATTACCTTTCGTATTCTTTCGTCACAAATCGTCTCAGACAAGTCAGGAAGCTTCCGCCTTGGTGTACAGCAGCACAGAGCCCAAAATGACGGCCGCACCCAACAGCTGCATAGGGCCAGGAATCTCCCCAAACAAGGGAACGGCCAGAGCTCCGGAGAATACCGGCTCACACAGCTTGACCGCCGACACATAGGCGGGGGACAGGTATTTCAGGCACCAGCTGAACAGGGAGTGCCCCATCAGAGTACACAGCACTGCCAGGCCCAGGCCGATAAGCCATTCTCTGGGCGGGTAGCCCACCAGAGGGGTACCGGAGCAAAGGGCCATAAGCACAAGGGCAAGAAAACAGGCCAGGTAGGTCAAAAAGGTATAGACAGTGGTGGACAGGTAGCCCCGCTGGATTCGTCCGATCAGGGTATACATGGCCACAAAGACCGCGGCGGCCAGGGCCAGCAGGTTGCCGTAGAGCTGACTGCCCTCCCCGTCCCCTGCCAGGGCCAGGACGGCGCTGCCGCCGAAGTCCAGCAGGATAGCTGCCACCCCCATGGGCGGGATTTTGCCCTTGAGAAAGAGGGCGAAACCCAGGGCGGTAAAGATGACCTCGGTGGACACTAACACGGTAGAGATGGCCACGCCGGTCCATTTCAGGGATTCAAACCAAGTGAGGAAATGAAGGGCCAGGCAAAGCCCGCTGAGGGCGCACAGCCACAGGTCCCGGGGCCGCACCCGCAGCAGCTCTCTCCGGAATTTGGTGAGCACCGCAGGCAACAGCAGGAGCACCGTCCACCCCAGGCGGTAGGCGGCGGTGACCACCGACGGAGCCTGGGACCAGCGGACCAGGATAGCGGAAATGGAGATTCCCAGAACTCCAAGCATGAGCGCCGATTTTGGGTGGTTGGCAAACATGGCAGTCTCTCTCCTCTCACGTACTCTCCCAGTATACCGCCGGCGGCCCCAAATCGCCAGAAAAAAATCACCAGCCGGAAATCCGGCCGGTGATTTTAAAGGTAAGTTTTTTTACTTGGCAGCCTTGGCGGCCCGGATGGCTTCGATGAGCATGGGGGTGACCTTGTACAGGTCGCCGCAGATGCCGTAGGAAGCAACGTCGAAAATGGGAGCGGACTCGTTCTTGTTCACCGCGATGATGCACTCGGAGTCCTGCATGCCGGCCAGGTGCTGGATGGCGCCGGAGATGCCCAGAGCCACATAGATGCGGGGATGTACGGTCTTGCCGGTCTGGCCAACCTGGTGGTCGGCGGTGATCCAGCCGGCGTCCACGCAGGCACGGGAGGAACCAACCACGCCGCCCAGGACGCCCGCCAGTTCCTCAGCCAGCTTGATGCCGCCCTCCACATCCTTGGAGATGCCGCGGCCCACGGACACCACTACGTCGGCGCCGATCAGGTCCACCAGCTTCTTGGCGGCCTTCTTCACCTCAATGACGTCCACATGGATGTCGTCCTTGGACAGAGCCACGTTCACGTTCTCGATCACGGTCTTGGCAGCGCCGGCCTCGTCATAGGGCTGGGTCTGCATCACGCCGGGACGGACGGTGGACATCTGGGGACGGAAGCGGGGGCAGATGATGGTGGCCATCAGGTGACCGCCAAAGGCGGGACGGGTCATCTTCAGGTTGGTGTTCTCCTCGAACACGGTGTTGTCCACGTCGATGGTGGAGGTGGTCTTCAGGAACTCCTTATACTTGGCCACGTCCACATCCAGGTGGGTACAGTCGGCGGTCAGACCGGTGTGCAGCCGGGCAGCGCAGCGGGGGCCCAGGTCACGGCCGATGTTGGTAGCGCCAATGAGGAAGATCTCAGGCTTCTTGTCCTCCACCAGGTCGCAGATGACCTTGGTGTAGGCGTCGGTGGTGTAAACGTCCAGCAGCTCGTGGTTGCAGTAGTAGACCTTGTCGGCGCCGTAGCCGCCCAGGGCCTTCAGGTAGTCCTCCTTGATGTCCTTGCCCAGGACCACGCCGCACAGCTCCACGCCCAGGTCGTTGGCCAGCTTGCGGCCCTCAGACAGGAGCTGGTAGCTGGTGGACATGATAACGCCCTCGCGCTGCTCACAGAAAACCCATACGCCCTTGAAGGCGGCGGTGTCTTTACTATCAAAAGCCATTGTTTGCTCTCCTTTCAATCAGATAATGTGCTTGTCGTTGAGGATGGAGACCAGCTTGTCCACGGTCGCCTTGTCGGCGCCCTCCATCATCATACCGGCGCCCTTCACCGGGGGAGAGAAGGACTTATACACATTGGTGGGAGAGCCTTTCAGACCGATGGTGTCCACATCGATGAGGGGATCGTCCTTCAGGGTCTCATAGTTATAGATTTCCAGAGGCTTCTGGTAGCACTCCATAATGCCACCCACGCTCATGTAGCGGGCGTCGTTGAGCTCCTTCACGCAGGTCAGCAGGCAGGGGGTCTGGACCTTGATGGTCATGTACCCGTCCTCCAGCAGACGCTTCACGGTGACGGACTTGCCCTCCACGGCGATCTCGGCAACATAGGAGACCTGGGGCAGGTGCAGCTTCTCGGCGATCTGGGGGCCCACCTGGGCGGTGTCGCCGTCAATGGCCTGGCGGCCGCAGAACACGATGTCGTCGTCCTCCACGCCCACCTTCTTGATGGCGGCGGCCAGGATCTGAGAAGTGGCGTAAGTATCGGATCCGCCGAACTCACGGGCGGAGACCAGCACGGCCTCGTCGCAGCCCATGGCCAGCAGCTCGCGGAGCATGCCCTCGGCAGGGGCGGGACCCATGGAGATCACGACCACCTTGCAGCCGGTGGCGTCCTTGATCCGCAGGGCGGCTTCAACAGCAGCCAGGTCGTCGTGGTTGGTAATGGTGGCCATAGCGGCACGATCCATGGTGCCGTCTTCCTTCACCGCCACCACGCCGGAGGTATCCGGGACCTGCTTGACACAAACGATGCATTTCATAGCGTTAATTTCCCTCCAGTTCCGTCTTAGTTGATGCCCAGATTGGCGGCAATGACCATGCGCTGGACCTCGCTGGTACCCTCGTAGATCTCGGTGATCTTGGCGTCGCGCATCATGCGCTCCACGGGATACTCACGGGTGTAGCCGTAACCGCCGAACAGCTGCACGCAGCGGCGGGTCACGTCGGAAGCCACCTCGGCGGCATGCAGCTTGGCCATGGCAGCGTCCATGGTGTAGGGCTCATGGTTCTGCTTCTTCATGGCGGCGGAATACACCAGCCACTTGGCAGCCTCGGTCTTGGCGTACATGTCAGCCAGCTGGAACTGGGTGTTCTGGAACTGGGAGATGCGGCGGCCGAACTGGACGCGCTCCTTGGTATACTTGATGGTCTCCTCGATGGCGCCCTCGGCCAGACCCAGAGCCTGGGAGGCGATGCCGATACGGCCGCCGTCCAGGGTCTTCATGGCGATGCCGAAGCCCTTCCCCTGCTTGCCCAGGAGACGGTCGGCGGGAATGGTGCAGTCCTCCATGATCAGCTCGCAGGTGGAGGAGCCCTTGATGCCCATCTTCTTCTCGTGCTTGCCCACGGAGAAGCCGGGATCGGTGCGCTCCACGATGAAGGCGGAAATCTCCTTCTTCTTGCGGCCGCGCTTGTCGGTGAGGATGTTGGTGATGGCGAAGATGACGAACACGTTGGCGTAACCGGCGTTGGTGATGAAGATCTTGGAGCCGTTGAGCACCCAGTCGCCGTTCTCATTCTTCACGGCGGTGGTCTGCTGGCCCTGGGCGTCGGTGCCGGCGCCGGGCTCGGTCAGGCCGAAGGCGCCGATCCACTCGCCGGAGCACAGCTTGGGCAGATACTTCTGCTTCTGCTCCTCGGTGCCGTTCTCATAGATGGGAGCGCAGCACAGAGAGGTGTGGGCGGAGATGATAACGCCGGTGGTGCCGCAGACCTTGCTCATCTCCTCCACGGCCATGACGTAGCTGAGCACGTCAGCGCCGGCGCCGCCGTACTCCTTGGGGAAGTAGATGCCCATCATGCCCAGCTTGGCCATCTTCTTCACGGTCTCCTCGGGGAACGCCTCGTTCTCGTCCACCCACTCGGCCAGGGGTTTGACTTCGTTCTCGGCGAAGTCACGGTACATCTTGCGGAGCATTTCCTGCTCTTTGGAAAGGTGCAGATCCATTTGTTGCCTTCCTCCTAAGATATTTATTTCAGAACGAGCGGGCGGGAGTGGTTTGGGCTCCCGCCCGTCGTTACACGCGGTATATCCGACCGCTGATCCCAGGGATTACTTCCGGTAGTCGTAGAAGCCGATGCCGGTCTTGCGGCCCAGCTTGCCGGCGCGGACCATCTTCCGCAGCAGCAGGGAGGCGCGGTACTTGGGATCGTGGGTCTCATTGTACAGGGTGTCCATGATGGCCAGGCACACGTCCAGGCCCACCAGATCGCCCAGAGCCAGGGGGCCCATGGGGTGGTTGGCGCCCAGCTTCATGGCGGTGTCGATGCCTTCGGCGGAAGCCACGCCGGTGTACAGCAGGTCAACAGCCTCGTTGATCATGGGGATCAGGATCTTGTTGACCACAAAGCCGGGGGCCTCGTTGACCTCAACGGGCTCCTTGCCGATCTCCACGGACAGGTCACGGATGGTGTTGAAGGTCTCGTCGGAGGTGTGAGCGCCCCGGATGACCTCCACCAGCTTCATGACGGTGGCGGGGTTGAAGAAGTGCATGCCGATGAACTTGTCGGGCCGCTTGGTGGCGGCGGCGATGGCGGTGATGGAGATGGAAGAGGTGTTGGAGGCCAGGATGGTCTCGGGCTTGCACAGGCTGTCCAGCTCGGCAAAGATACTCTTCTTGATGTCCAGGTTCTCGATGGCGGCCTCGACAACCAGGTCGGCGTCGGCAGCGGCGGCCAGATCGGTGGTGAAGCTCATGTGAGCCAGGATGTCAGCCTTCTTGGCCTCGTCCATCTTGCCCTTGGCAACCAGCTTGTCCAGGCCCTTGTTCAGCCGGGCCTCGGAGGCCTGGATGATGGCGTCGCTGATGTCGCGGACCACCACGTCAAACCCCTTCTTGGCAAAAACCTGAGCGATGTCCAGGCCCATGGTGCCGCCGCCGATCACAACAATCTTTTTCATGGCTATGTACCTCCAATTATGAAATCTATTTTAAAGGTGGTGATGTCGATGCTTACTTGTTCTGGAAGTGCTTCTCCACGGCGCGGGCGTTTCCTGCGGGAAACGCGGGTATTACGTCCGCGCCGTCCAGGGGGAACCAGTTCCCCCTAGATACGCGCCGCAAGCGGCGCGATACCCCCTCCGCTCTCCGAGGGGATTGGAGACATAGGGGCCGATGCCCTCGCCCCACCCGGTGCTGCGCACCGTGCGGGGGCCCCATGATCTCACTCAAATCGCCGGAAATGAATTCCGTCGATTTCAAGGTTTTGGCCCCAGGCCAAAACACTTGACGGCGCAAGCGCCGGAGGACTCGGTCATGGGCCGGGGCAATACTCGCTTCCGGGCAGCTTACTTGTTCTGGAAATGCTTCTCGGCCCGCTTCTCCAGGAACGCGCCCATGCCCTCGTCCTTGTCGGCGGTGCCGCAGCAGACGCCGAAGGCCTCGGCCTCAAAGGCGGAGCCGGTGGCGATGTCGGTCTGCATGCCCATGCGGATACACCGCTTGGACTCCTGCACGGCGATCTGGGCGTTGGCGCAGATGGCGTTGGCCAGCTCCATGGCCTTGTCCATCAGCTCCTCGGCGGGATAGACCTCGCTGACCAGGCCGA
>NZ_JACJLC010000056.1 GCF_016901955.1 Pseudoflavonifractor phocaeensis | reverse complement strand
CCCTCCACCCCGGCTCCCGCCAGGGATTTCCGGCCCGCCGCCCCATCGATGAGCACCCGCTGGACGCCCAGCTCCATGAAGCGGGCAGTGAGGGGCCCCAGCTGCCCGGCGGCGGAGGGCCCCGCCAGCTGGACATAGCCATCGGACAAGGTGCGGAAGATCGCCACCGGCCCCAGGGGGGTCATCACGTCGGTGAGGTCCACCACCTCCAGGGTAGCGTCGCACAGGGTGAGCATCCCCCGGGCGGTGGCAAACAGATCCCCTTCCTTCAGGTACAGGTCGGGCTTCTCCGTACCGGTGACCAGGTCGGTGCGTTCCCCGTCCCGGCCCACCGAGGTAAGGGCCAACCGCTCCTCCCCCAACTCAGCCATGAGCCGGCGCATGGCGGTGGTCTTGCCCGCGTTCTTGCACAGGCCGATGACGGTCACCGGCGAGGCGTCCCCCACCAGGGGGGCTAACAGCAGTTCCAAAGCAGGGCCTCCCTTCCAAGACTTTTTTGTGAGATTTGTCGAGGCCATTATATCGGCCCTCCATAGGCCTGTCAATGGGGTCCACGGGCGAAAAAAATCCGCCCTGTGCCGGAAAATCCATACACAGAGCGGATTTTTATACGGTAATCTTACTCCTTGGAGAACTGGTCCTTACCCACGCCGCACAGGGGGCAGACCCAGCTGTCAGGCACCTGCTCCCAGGGAGTGCCGGCGGCCACGCCATTGTCAGGATCCCCGTTGGCGGGATCATAGATGTAACCGCAGATATCGCATACATACTTATCCATATTCATTTACTCCTTTTCTATTTTGGGTCCAACAGGGCCAGGCGGCGGCAGCCGAACAGCCTTGCCCATTCTCCTGTCCTGTGGTATGATACCCTTGTTACGCCATCATTTATAACACATTGGGGGACCTCGTGAAAATTGGCAATATTACCATAAATTCATTACTGGCCCTGGCTCCCATGGCCGGAGTGACCGACCTGGGCTTCCGCACCATCTGCCGGGAGCTGGGAGCGGGCTACACCGTCACCGAAATGGTGAGCGCCAAGGCCCTGTGCTACCAGGACAAAAAGTCCATCCCCCTGCTGAAGCTGGGGGATGGGGAGCACCCCGCCGCCGCCCAGCTCTTCGGCAGCGATCCGGCCTGCATGGAGCAGGCCGCCGGCATCGCGGCGGAGGTGTCCGGGGCGGATATCATCGACATCAACATGGGCTGCCCGGTGCCCAAGGTGGCCAACTCCGGCGACGGCTCCGGCCTGATGAAAAACCCCGACCTGGCGGTCAAGGTGGCCGAGGCGGTGATCCGTGGGGCAGGCGGCCGGCCGGTAACGGTGAAATTCCGCCTGGGCTGGGACAAGGGCTCCATTAACTGCGTGGAGTTCGCCAAAGCCATGGAGGGGGCCGGGGTGGCCGCCGTGGCGGTCCACGGCCGCACCAAGACCCAGATGTACTCCGGTACCGCCAACTGGGACTACATTCGGGCGGTGAAGGAGGCCGTGTCCATTCCGGTCATCGCCAACGGGGATATTTTTGAGCCCCGGGACGCAGTGCGCATCCTGAAGTACACCGGGGCGGACATGGCCATGATCGGCCGGGGGTGCTTTGGCAACCCCTGGCTGTTCCAGCGGGCCCAGGCCGCCCTGGAGGGGCGGGAGATCCCGCCCCTGCCCCCGCTGGCGGAGCGGTGCGACACGGCGGTACGGCAATTTACCCTCTCCGCCGCCCAGAAGGGGGAGCACATCGCCTGTCTGGAGGCCCGGAAGCACTACGCCTGGTACCTGAAGGGAGTCCCCCACGCCGGGTACTACAAGGAGCAGATCAGCCACGTGTCCACCCTGGAGGACATCTACAAGGTGACCGCCGGCATCAAGCGGGACCTGAGGGATGATCCCAGACAATAGGGCCGCCATACAGGACGGCCGCAAAGCAAAAGGCAGGTGAGATAGGCATGAGACCGGAATGGGAGCTGGTACAGCGGGCCCGGCAGGGGGATGAGTCCGCCTTCGGGGAGCTGGTGGAGCAGAATCAGGGGCGGATCTACAATCTGGCCCTGCGGATGGTGAACAATCCGGACGACGCGGCGGAGCTATGCCAGGAGGCCTTTCTCAACGCCTGGAAGGGCCTGGGGAAATTCCAGGGGGACAGCTCCTTTGCCACCTGGCTCTACCGGCTGACCAGCAACGTGTGCATCGATTTTCTCCGAAAGGAGAAGCGGCGCAGCGCCCTGTCCATGACCCTCTCCCTGGACGATGAGGAGGAGGCCCGTCAGGCCGAACTACCCGACGAGCGTTTCTCCCCCCACCAGGAGGCCGAGCGCCGGGAACGGCAGGCCATGCTGCGGGCGGGGCTGAGCACCCTGTCCTCCGAGCACCGGCGGGTGCTCATCCTACGGGAGCTGGAGGGGCTGTCCTACGGGGAAATCGCCCAGCTGCTGGCCCTGGAGGAGGGCACGGTGAAATCCCGCATCGCCCGGGCCCGGCTGGCCCTGCGGAAATATTTGTTGGGTACTGGGAACTTTTTCGATTCGCCCTCGTCCAAAGACTGAACAAAGGGGAAGAGATCCCCAGAGAGGAGGGAACGATATGCTGAACTGTGATCAGACCCTGGAGCTGCTGAGCGCCAGACTGGACGGCCCCCTGGGGCCGGAGGACGCCGCCGCGCTGGAGGAACATCTGTCGGTATGTCCGGCATGCCGGGCCCTCGCGGACGACCTGGCCGTCCTCCACGACGAGCTGCCCCTGCTGGCGGCCCAGCCCCCCGCCGGGCTGAAGGAGGACGTGATGGAGCGGATCCACGCCTCCAAGGTCACCCCCTTCCAGAGCAAAAAGCGCCAGTGGCGGTGGCAGAGCCTGGCCTCCCTGGCGGCGGTGGCCGCCCTGGTGGTGGCGGGCTATACCGCCATGAGCCGGCTCTCCGACGGGGCCCTGACCTCCGGCACCGCCGGCGTGGCCGTCACCCAGCCCGCCGCCGGCGAAGAGGCCGGGTCTGTGGCCCGGGCCAACATCGAGCCCTACGCCGTGGGCGGCGACATTGCCATTGGGGAGAGCCCGGAGGCCACCCCCCTGCCCACTCCGCCGGCGGGTGCCATCACTCAGGCGGAGGCCGCCCTGGCCCTGGCCCGGTATCTGGGCTGGCCGGAGGACCTGCTGACCGGGGACAGCAGCGGAACGCTCACCGGCCCCACCGACGCCGACGGCACCACCCGCACCATCACCTGCGTGGGTCTCGCCGCCGACGGCTCCGGCTGGCTGTGCCAGCTGGAGGAGATCACTCCCGGCCCCGACGGCGTGGCCAGCTGCACCTCCTACACCGTCTCCTTTGACGGCGCAGTCATCGCCCCATAGGCCCTGTCAGCAAGAGACTGTCCACGTTTGTGGGCGGTCTTTTTTCTTTACCAGGGCGTTTGCGCGGTTTTTCTAAAATTTCTGTTGTAACTGCCGGCAGTTTCATGTATAATGGACAACAGCAGTTCTGATACTGCCCGGCGATTCCAAATGTAAGGAGAGGAAACTAGATATGAGCTATTCCGTACAAAATATCCGCAATGTCTGTCTGCTGGGTCACGGTGGTAACGGAAAGACCTCCCTGGCGGAAAGCATGCTGTATTTGACCGGTGGCACCCCCCGGCTGGGCAATCCCGCCGACGGCAACACCGTTTGTGATTATGATCCTGAGGAGACCCGCCGCCAGATTTCCATCTCCACGGCGGTGGCTCCCATCGAGTACAACGGCTGTAAGATCAACGTGCTGGACACTCCGGGCTACTTCGACTTCACCGGCGAGGCCATCGAGGCCCTCCAGGTGTCCGACGCCGCCATCATCGTCTGCTCCGCCAAGGCCGGCATGAGCGTGGGCGCCGAGAAGGCCTGGAAGCTGTGCCAGCAGCGCAAGCTCCCCCGGATCCTCTACATCTCCAAGACCGATGAGGAGAATTCCGACTACAACGCCGCCTTCGACACTCTGCGGGAGCGCTTCGGCAAGAACATCGCCCCCGCCGTGGCCCCCATCTGGGACGCCGACAAGAAGGTCATCGGCTTTATCGACGTGCTCCATAAGCGTGCCTTCAAGCCCGGCCCCAAGGGGGAGCGCATCGAGATCGAGGTACCCGAGGACAAGCTGCCCGTGCTGGATGAGCTGTACGACGCCCTGAAGGAGTCTGTGGCCGAGACCAGCGAGGAGCTGATGGAGAAGTATTTCTCCGGCGAGGACTTCACCTACGCCGAGATGATCCAGGGCCTGCGCCAGGGCGTGAAGGATCTGTCCCTCTTCCCCGTGGTGTGCGGCTCCGCCGTCACCGGCCTGGGCACCCGTATGCTGCTGGACATCATCGTGGAGTTGCTCCCCTCTCCCCTGGAGGGCCAGCCCCTCATGGGCGAGAACGAAAAGGGCGAGCTGGACGAGTTCGTCCCCTTCCCCGGCGCGCTGCCCTGCGCCCTGGTATGGAAGACCGTGTCCGACCAGTACGGAAAATATTCCTTTGTAAAAGTGCTCTCCGGCAACCTGAAGCCCGATATGCAGCTGGTCAACGCCCGCACCGGCGCCACCGAGAAGCTGGGCCGGCTGTATGTCATGAAGGGCAAGAAGGCCGAAGAGGTCAAGGAGCTGGAGTGCGGCGACATTGGCGCCATCGGCAAGATGGATAAGGTCAAGACCGGCGATACCCTCTCCGATCCCCGGAAGGTGGTCAAGATCGAGGACATCCCCTTCCCCGAGCCCTGCTACTCTGTGGCCATTACTCCCAAAACCAAGGGCCAGGAGGACAAGGTGGCCGCCGGCCTCATCCGCCTGAACGAGGAGGACGTGACCTTCAACTGGGTGAACAACGCCGAGACCCACCAGATGGTGGTCTCCGGTACCGGCGATATGCAGATGGACGTGATCCTGTCCCGGCTGAAGAGCCGCTTCGGCGTGGACGCCGAGCTGTCTGAGCCCCGTGTGGCCTACCGGGAAAAGATCCGCAAGAAGGTGGAGGTCCAGGGCCGCCACAAGAAGCAGACCGGCGGTCACGGCCAGTTCGGTGACGTGTGGATGCGCTTTGAGCCCGGCGACACCGAGGAACTCCAGTTCTGCGAGGAGGTCGTGGGCGGCGCCGTGCCCAAGAACTACTTCCCCGCCGTTGAAAAGGGCCTGCGGGAGGCCGTGGTCCACGGCGTGCTGGCGGGCTATCCCGTAGTGTATCTGAAGGCCACCTTGTATGACGGCTCCTACCACCCGGTGGACTCCTCCGAAATGGCCTTCAAGACCGCCGTGCAGCTGGCCTACAAGGCCGGTATGCCCCAGGCCAGCCCCGTGCTGCTGGAGCCCATCGGCGAGCTGAAGGTCACCATCCCCGACAGCTATATGGGCGACGTCATCGGCGACCTGAACAAGCGCCGGGGCCGTATCATGGGCATGAACCCTGACGGCGATGGCAACCAGGTGGTGGAGGCCGAGGTGCCTATGGCCGAAATGGGCCGTTACGCCATTGACCTGCGCTCCATGACCCAGGGTCGCGGCTCCTTCACCTTCCACTTCATCCGCTACGAGGACGCGCCTCCTGCCGCCCAGGAGAAGGCCATCGAGGCCGCCAAGGCCATGCAGGACGAGGCCAACTAACTCCATCACAATCCAATCACACTGTCATCCTGAGCCCCAGGGGGGCGAAGGATCTGTTCCTTCCACTCCGGTAAAACAGATCTTTGCTCCCGCTTGGGATGGCAAAACCGGGGCCTGCTGCAACCTGTTGCAACAGGCCCCTTTTTCCCCAGTCAAACATCCGAACCTGTATCAGACCTGAAAAGGAGGCAATGAAATGAACAGCAACCGACGGACCGCGGCCCTTCTGCTGGCCGCCGCGATGACGGTCTCCCTGGCCGCCTGCGGAAACGGCGCCAACCAGGACCCCACCGCCGCCATTCAGGCCGCCCTGGAAAAAATCGACGCCGTGGAGAGCATGGACGCCGTCATGTTCATGGAAATGGATATGTCGGTCATGGGTCAGAGCATTGAGGCCGATACCACGATGAATATGTCCTGCTTCAATGATCCTGTGAAGCTAAAGGCTGACATGACCATGAACATGGGAGCTATGGGTTCCGTATCCATGAGCATTTATGCCCAGCAGGACGGAGAAATGTGCAGCACCTATTTGTACGACGGCACCGGCTGGACGGTGGAAACCATGGACCTGGGCGATTTGCAGCAGTATGACGCCCAGGAGAGCATGAGCCTCTACCTGGAGTGCGGGGAGGACTTTACCCTGGCGGGCAGCGAGAAGATCAACGGCTCCACCGCCGACAAATACACCGGCGTCATCCGGGGAGAGGCGCTGGAGAAGGTGCTGGCCAGCAGCGCCGCCACTCAGAGCGTGGAGTCGATCTCCGGGGAACTGGACCTGGCCGATCTGTACAGCGACCTGGGGGACCTGCCCATCACCGTTTGTGTGGACCGGGAGACCGGCTATCCGGTGCGCTACTATCTGGTCATGACCAAGATGATGCAGTCCATCCTGGAAAAAACCATGGCCGCCGCTGTGGAGTCGGGAGAGGCCAACCTCAGCGGGATGATGACCGTGGACCAGCTGACTATCACCATGGACTGCTACAACTTTGGCAACGCCACTGAGTTTACCATTCCCCAGGAGGCCCTGGAGGCCGCTCAGGGGAGCGGCTCCGCCGTGGATGACCCGCTCAGCGCCGACAACAGCCTGGGCTCCTCCTACCGCCTGACCTGGATGGAGATGGATGGAGACCGCTACGATATAGACACGCTGAGCGCACTGTCCGACGAGGAGTTTCTCATCACCCTGAATCTGCTGGACGACGGCGTCTTCCAGCTGGACATGTACACCGATGGTGTCTCCGAAACGGTGGAAGGTACCTGGACCCTGGACGGTACCGATCTGACCCTCACCAGCGAGGGGGAGGAGCTGGCCGGAGAACTGATCGGCACCTCTCTCACCCTGACCCAGGATGGTGAGACCATGGGCTTTGAACTGGCCCAGGACTGACCCCTGCTTTTGATCATAAAAAATGACCGCCAATGGCGGTCATTTTTTATGTCCATGGTTTATTTTTTATGGTACAGCTTGTTGGTCTCATACTGGGGCTCGCAGGTGAGGCGGAGGCCCAGGCGGCTGTAGGTGCCCGAGTCCACCGGGGAAAGGATGACGGTGGAGTGGGCCTCGCACCCCCGGAGCGCGGAGAGCTGATCCAGGGCCTCCCGGGCCAGGGGATTGGTGGTGGCCGAAATGGCCAGGGCAATGAGGATCTCGTCGGAGTGGAGCCGGGGATTCACCGATCCCAGGTGATGGACCTTCACCTGCTGGATGGGCTCCAGAGCCTCCCGGGAGATCAGGTGGTGCCGGTGATCGATGCCCGCCAGGGCCTTCAGGGCGTTGAGCAAAGTGGAGGAGGAGGGGCCCATCAGATCGGTGGTCTTGCCGGTAACCACCTGGCCATCGGGCAGCTGGATGGCCCCGGCGGGGTTGCCGGTCTCCTCGGCCACCTGGGCTGCGGCGGCCACCACCGGGCGGATGGACACGTCCACGTGGGCCTGCTGCATGATCATCTCCAGCTTGTATACCAGCTCGTCGTCGGCGCTGCCCACCCGGCGGTCGCACAGGGCGGTATAGTAGCGGCGGACGATCTCCTGCCGGGCGGCGGCCTGCACCGCCTCGTCGTCCACGATGCACTTGCCCGCCATGTTCACCCCCATGTCGGTGGGGGACTTGTAGGGGCACTCCCCCATAATCTTCTCCAGCATGGCGGAGAGGACGGGGAAGATCTCCACGTCCCGGTTGTAGTTCACGGTGGTTTCCCCATAAGCCGACAGGTGGAAGGGGTCAATCATGTTCACGTCCCCCAGATCGGCGGTGGCCGCCTCGTAGGCCAGGTTCACCGGATGCTGGAGGGGCAGATTCCAGATGGGGAAGGTCTCAAACTTGGCGTACCCCGCCTTTACCCCCCGCTTGTACTCGTGGTACAGCTGAGACAGGCACACAGCCATCTTGCCGCTGCCCGGGCCGGGGGCGGTGACCACCACCAGAGGCCGGCCGGTCTCGATATACTCGTTTTTGCCGTAGCCCTCGTCGCTGACGATAAGGGGCAAATTGTGGGGATAGCCCACGATGGGGTAGTGCAGGTAGGTCTTGACCCCCAGATGCTCCATCCTGCGGCGGAAAGCGTCGGCGGCGGGCTGCCCGGCGTACTGGGTGATGACCACGCTGCCCACCAGCAGGCCCTGGCCCCGGAAGGCGTCGATGAGCCGCAGCACGTCCACGTCGTAGGTGATGCCCAGGTCGCCCCGGACCTTGTTCTTCTCAATGTCGTTGGCACAGATGGCGATGACCACCTCCACCGAGTCCCGCAGCTCCTTGAGCATCCGGATCTTGCTGTCCGGCTCGAACCCCGGCAGCACCCGGGAGGCGTGGTGGTCGTCAAAGAGCTTGCCGCCGAACTCCAGGTAGAGCTTGTTGTCGAACTGGCTGATCCGCTCCCGAATATGCGCCGACTGGAGCTCCAGATACTTCTGATTGTCAAATCCCATCCTGTCCATTGCCAACTCCGTCCCTTCTCCTGCGTATTCCATCAACAGCCGCCATTATACCACAAATCCCCACACCGTAACAGGCCAAATTCCTACAGCGGCTATTTTTATGCACCTTGCACCGGTCAGAGCCGTCCCTCCCGGCGGTATTCCTCCATTTCCAGCTCGTCCCGGGCCTCCAGGCCCCGCTCTCCGGCCAGGCCCTCCACATGGTGGGTGAACTCGTGGGACAGGGTGGTGTACAGCTCGTCCTCCCAGTCCTCCTCCGTCCAGCCCTCCTGTCGGGCCAGGGCGGCAAAGGAGCCATAGTACAGGTTGATATACTTCCCCATCATGTCGTTGCAGTACTCCCCCATGATGTACAGGTCCCCCGCCTGTCCCTCCGGGTCCTCCTTAGCCTCGGGCAGCAGGGAGATCCCCCCGTTCAGGTCCCGGTAAAATTCCTCCGGGAATTCCTCCGCCAGCTCATCCAGCAGATCGCCCACTTCGTCAAAGCTGAGGATCATACCGCTCCCTCCTTGGGCTTTTTCATGGTCAGGGAAATGCGCTTTTTCTTTTCGTCCACTTCCAGCACCCACACGGTGACGATATCCCCTACAGTGCACACCTCGCTGGGGTGGCGCACCCGGCGGCCCTCCCGCAGCTGAGAGATGTGGACCAGCCCGTCCTGGTGGACGCCGATGTCCACAAAGACCCCGAAGTCGATGACATTGCGGACGGTACCCGTCAGCTCCATGCCCGGCTTCAGATCCTTCATCTCCAGCACATCGGTACGCAGGATGGGCTTTGGCAGCTCGTCCCGGGGGTCCCGGCCGGGCTTGAGCAGCTCCTTCACAATGTCCTCCAGGGTGGGCATGCCCACCCCGCAGGCCTGGGCCGCCTTCTCTCTGCCATAGGCATCCACCCGGCCGGCCAGCTCCCCAATGGCCCCGGCGGCCACGTCCTTCAGGGTGTAGCCGCACAGCTCCAGCAGCTTCTGGGCCGCCTCATAGCTCTCCGGGTGGACCCCGGTGTGGTCCAGCACGTTCTTGCTCTCGGGCACCCGCAGGAACCCGGCGCACTGCTCAAAGGCCTTGGGGCCCACCTTGGGCACCTTCAGCACCCCCTTCCGGGTGGTGAAGGCCCCGTTTTCCTCCCGGAATTTGACGATGTTCTTGGCGGTGGTGTTGTTGAGCCCCGCCACATAGGACAGCAGCGGAGCGGAGGCGGTGTTCAGGTCCACCCCCACGGCGTTGACGCAGTCCTCCACCACCCCGCCCAGGGTCTCGTCCAGCCTGGCCTGGGGCATGTCGTGCTGGTACTGGCCCACGCCGATGGATTTGGGGTCGATCTTCACCAGCTCCGCCAGGGGGTCCTGGAGCCGCCGGGCGATGGACACGGCGCTTCTCAGGTTCACGTCGTAGTCGGGGAACTCCTCAGCGGCCAGCTTGGAGGCGGAGTACACGCTGGCTCCCGCCTCGTTCACGATCATGTAGCTGACGCCGCCCCCCAGTTTACGGATCATCTCCACCGCCATCTGCTCGGTCTCCCGGCTGGCGGTACCGTTGCCAATGGCGATGTGGGCCACGCCGTGCTTGCGGATCAATTTGGACAGCAGGTCAATGGCCTCCTGCTTTTTCTTCTCGCTGAAGGTGGGATAGACCACCGCCGTATCCAGCACCTTGCCGGTACCGTCCACCACCGCCACCTTGCAGCCGTTGCGGTAGCCCGGGTCCAGGCCCATGGTGACAAACCCCTTCACCGGGGGCTGCATCAGCAGGGGCTTCAGGTTGAGGCCAAACATTTTGATGGCCCCCTCGTTGGCGTTTTCCGTCAGCAGGTTGCGCATCTCCCGCTCCACTGAGGGAAAGATGAGACGGTCGTAGGCGTCCTCAGCGGCGGCCCGGACAAAGGCCATGGCAGGAGCTCCAGGATGGAGCACCCGGCGGCGCACAGGCACAAGGGCGGCCTCCCGGTCCATTTCCACCCCTACCTTCAGAATATCCTCCCGCTCGCCCCGGTTGATGGCCAGTACCTGATGGCCCTGGAGCCGGTTCAGGGGGGATTTGAAGTCGTAGTACAGCCGGTACACGCTGTCGTCCGGCTCCTTGGCCGCGGCGGCGGACACCAGATAGCCCCGTTTCCACACCAACTCCCGGAGCAGCTTGCGGATATCCGCGTCGTCAGAGATCTGCTCGGCGATGATATCGTTGGCCCCCTGGAGGGCCTCCTCCGCATTTTCCACCCCCTTCTCCGGGTCGATGTAAGCCTGGGCGGCCTCCTCCGGAGCGGGACCGTCCATGGCCTGGGCAAAGAGGAGAACGGCCAGGGGCTCCAGCCCCTTCTCCTTGGCCACGGTGGCCCGGGTGCGCCGCTTCTGCTTGTAGGGCCGGTACAGGTCCTCCACCTCTGCCAGGGTGGCGGCGGCGTCGATGGCGGCGGAGAGCTCCTCGGTGAGCTTGCCCTGACCCTCAATGGCGGACTTGACCTCCTCACGCCGCTTATCCAGGTTGCGCAGATATTGCAGCCGGTCGGCCAGGGTACGCAGGGTGGTGTCGTCCATGGCCCCGTGGAGCTCCTTCCGGTAGCGGGCGATAAAGGGAATGGTGTTGCCCTCGTCGATGAGCTCCACCACATTCTGAACATAGGTCTCCTTCTGGCCCAGTTCCCTGGCCAGGATGGCAACGATGGTATCCATAGGGTTCTCCTTTGCGCAAAATATCCTTTATATTTTACCCGTTTTTCCCTGCCAAGTCCAGCGATTTTCCCCGCCAGGACAAAAGCGCCTGCCGGACGGCAGGCGCTTTGGGGGAATGGGTCAGATGGTGCCCAGGAATTTGAGGAAGGCTTCCTTCCCTTCGGGGGTGCGGGCGTACACTCCGGCGTGCTCCAGCACCTTGGCGAACACCAGCCCTGTCTCCTTGTACACGATGTCCAGGGCGTTATCGGCGGTGATCTCATACTTGCCCTTAAATTCCTCGGCCCACTGGGCGTGGGCGGCGGTGAGGGGGTCGGCGGTCAGGTCATCGCCAGAGGCCAGCTTGTCCGCCACGGCGGCCAGCTCGGTCTTCAGCCGGGCGGGGAGCACCGCCAGGCCCATGACCTCGATGAGGCCGATGTTCTCCTTCTTGATGTGGTGGAGCTCGGCATGGGGATGGTAGACCCCCAGGGGGTGCTCTTCGGTGGTGATGTTGTTGCGCAGCACCAGGTCCAGCTCGTAGTCCTCTCCCCGGCGGCGGGCAATGGGGGTGATGGTGTTATGGGGCTCCCCGTCGGTCTGGGCAAAGATGAAGGCAGCCTCGTCGGTGTAGCCCCGCCAGGCGGTGAGGATCCTGTCGGCCAGCTCCACCAGCCGGGCCGGGTCGGCGGCGGTGAGGCGCACCACCGACATAGGCCACTTGACGATGCCCGCCTGCACGTCCTCAAAGCCGGGGAAGGTAAAGGGGGTCTCCACCGGGGCCTTGGCCATGGCGAAGGTGTACCGGCCGCCCTGGAAGTGGTCGTGGGCCAGGATAGAGCCGCCCACGATGGGCAGGTCGGCGTTGGAGCCCACGAAGTAGTGGGGGAACTGGCCCACAAAGTCCAGCAGCTTGGCAAAGCAGGCCCGGTCGATCTTCATGGGGGTATGCTCCCGGTTGAAGCAAATGCAGTGCTCATTGTAGTACACATAGGGGGAGTACTGCAGGAACCATGGAGAGCCATTGATGGTGATGGGCACAACGCGGTGGTTCTGCCGGGCGGGGTGGTTCACACGACCGGCGTACCCCTCGTTCTCGGCGCACAGCTGGCAGCGGGGATAGGCCGAGGCGGGCAGGTTGCGGGCGGCGGCGATGGCCTTGGGGTCCTTCTCCGGCTTGGACAGGTTGATGGTCACGTCCAGCTCGCCGTACTCGGTGTCGGCCTTCCACTGCACGTCCTTGGCGATGCGGTCCCGGCGGATGTAGTTGGTGTCCTGGCTGAATTTGTAGTACCAATCGGTGGCCTGTTCCGGGCTTTCCGCCCGGAGGGCCTGGAAGGTGTAGATGACCTGAGCGGGCCGGGGTGTGAGCACCCCCATCAGGCCGGTGTCAAACAGGTCCCGGTAGACGATGGAGTTCTCCTCCAGCACCCCCCGCTCATAGGCGTCGTCGGTAAGGGCGTCCAGGACGGCCGGCAGGTCGATGTCCGCCGGAGCCTCCCCCACAGGAGGCGTATAGCTGTCCAGCTTAAGCTGGGCCAGCAGGGCGTTGACCGCCCACAGCTCCTCGCAGGGCTGGATGAGGCCGGTGCGCAGGGCATAGGTCACCAGCTGAAAAATAGCTTCGTTCCGCTCCATGACTGCTCCTCCTTAACCCCAGACCACGGCGCCGCCCACGGGGCGGATGGACAGCACATGACAGCTGCCCTCCCCCAGCAGGGGCTCCACCTGGGCCTTGAACTGGTCCAGCATGTCCAGGGGCACAAAGACCTGGATGGTGCCTGCAAAGCCGCCGCCGTGGACCCGATAGGCCCCCCGGCCGGCCAAGGCGGTCTCGGCCACCGCCAGGGCCACCGCCATGGCCTGCTCCCGCACCGCCCCGGCGGGGACGATATCCTGGAGGTACATCCAGGAGGAGCGGCCGGACTCCTTCACCAGAGCCAGGAAGGTATCAAAGTCCCCCTGCTCCAAAGCATTGGCTTCGGCCTCCACCCGCTGGTCGTCGGCGAAGAAGTGGAGGGCCCGCAGCACCGCCCGGTCCCCGAATTCCTTCCGCAGGGCGGGCAGGTTGGCCAGCACGTCGGCCTGGGTCAGCTGACGCAGTACCTCTTTTCCAAACCAACCGGCAATGCCCTTCATGTCCTGGGGGATGGCGGCGTACTCGGCGGTGAGGTCAGCGTGGTCGGCCCCCGAGTCGATGATGCACAGGGCGTAGCCCGCGGCGTTCAGGTCCACCTGCATGGGCCGCACCACCGGCTTGGCGGGGTCGGCGAAATCGATGGCCACCGCGCCCCCCACCGAGGATGCGGTCTGGTCCATCAGGCCGCTGGGCTTGCCGAAGTAGACGTTTTCGGCGTACTGGCCGATCTGGGCGATGGTGACGGCGTCCAGGGCATCCTGGCAGAACAGGTGGTTGAGGATGACCCCCAGCAGCACCTCGCAGGCCGCCGAGGAGGACAGGCCGGAGCCGGGCAGCACGTCGGAGACGGCGTAGGCGTCAAAGCCCGCCACCGGGTAGCCCAAGCCGGCGATGCGGTCGGCCATGCCCCGGACCAGGGCGGGAGTGCTCTCCTTCTCGTCCTCCCGGGGACCGCTGCCGTCCAGAGTCACCTCTACCATGGGCCAGCCCTGGGACTGGAAGCGAATGGTGTTGGTGCCGTTGGGGGCGGCGCAGGCCAAAAAGTCCAGGTTGACGGCGGCGGCCAGCACCCGGCCGTGCTGGTGGTCGGTGTGATTGCCGCAGATCTCGGTGCGGCCGGGGGCGGACAGGAGGGCAACCTGGGCGTCCTCCCCCTTGCCGAAGGCGGTCTGGAAGCCCTTCACCAGGGCGGTCACTCTGGCACGGGCAGCCTGGACCTCTCCCCCGCAGCGCAGGGTGCGCAGGGTCTGGTCCAGCTCGCCCCGTTCCAGCGCCTGGAACAGCGCGGTAATCTCAGTCATAACAGCTTCCCCTTTTCTCTTTGATGGGGCTCTATCGCCCCTTTCAACGGAGTTTATCATACCACATTTTCAGGTTACTGCCAATATGCCGCCGGCAGTTTGGCGCACTTTCCCGTGAGAAAACAATGGGGCCTGCCGCGTGATTCACGGCAGGCCCCGGTCAGGCCAGCAAAGCAGCCTTGCAGAGTTCGCGTCCGCAGACGCGAAAAAAGTCTAATCCGTTTTCAGCCGCGATATGTGCGTGGCTGAAAACGCTTCTCAGGCTGCAACCAACTCGAAAAAGTGGCAAGCCACTTTTTCGATCAGCTCAGCAAAGGCCGTAGCCGGCGGGCACCTTGTCGTCCAGCATGATGAGGTGGAGCTTCTCGGTACCGTCGCTCTCCTCCTTCACGGCGGAGATGAGCATACCGTTGGACTCCAGGCCCATCATCTTCCGGGGGGCCAGGTTGGTGCAGGCCACTACCGTCTTGCCCACCAGCTCCTCGGGCTCGTAGTACTCGTGGATACCGGAGAGGATCTGCCGGGGCTTGCCCTCGCCGCAGTCCAGGGTGAAGCGGAGCAGCTTCTTGCTCTTCTTCACCGCCTCACAGGCCAGGATCTTGGCGGTGACAAAGTGGACCTTGTTAAAGTCGTCGATGGTGATATACTCAGGCTCCTTTTCCTCCTCCGGCGCGGCGGCGGCCTTGGCGGCCTCCTCCAGGGCGGCCAGCTCCTCCAGCTCCTTGGCCACATCGATACGGGGAAAGAGGCCGGCCCCCTTGGCCACCGGGGCGTCCACCGGCAGCAGGCCCCACTGGCCGGCGGAGTCCCAGCTCTGGAGCTCCGCCCCGGCGCCGATCTGCTCAAAAATGCTCTGGCAGGTCTGGGGCATGAAGGGGGTGAGGAGGACGGCGGAGATGCGCACGCACTCCAGCAGGTTGTACAGCACCCGGACCAGGCGGCCCTTCTGGGCCTCGTCCTTGGCCAGCAGCCAGGGCTTGTTCTCGTCGATATACTTGTTGGCCCGGCCGATGAGCTTGAACACCTCCATCAGGGCGTTCTGGAAGGCGTAGCCCTCCATCTGGGTCTCATAGGCGTCCCGCAGGCCCTTTGCCAGGCCCATGAGCTCGTCATCCTGGGCAGGGTCGGCGTCGGGGCAGGCGGGCAGATTGGGCCCGAAATACTTGCCCACCATGGCGGTGGTGCGGCTGACCAGGTTGCCCAGGTCGTTGGCCAGGTCGGTGTTGATGCGGCTGATGAGGGTCTCGTTGGAGAAGTTGCCGTCGGTACCGAAGGGGAACTCCCGCAGCAGGAAGTAGCGCAGGGCGTCCACCCCGTACCGCTGGGCCAGCAGGTAGGGGTCCACCACGTTGCCCTTGGACTTGCTCATCTTGCCGCCGTCCAGCAGCAGCCAGCCGTGGCCGAACACCTTCTTGGGCAGGGGCATGTCCATGCTCATGAGCATGGCGGGCCAGATGATGGAGTGGAAGCGGACGATCTCCTTGCCGATGAAGTGGACGTCGGCGGGCCAGAACTTGTCATAATCGTCGTACTGGTCGTTCATGAAGCCCAGGGCGGTGGTGTAGTTGAACAGGGCGTCGATCCACACGTACACCACGTGGCCGGGATCGAAGTCCACGGGGATGCCCCACTTGAAGGAGGTGCGGGAGACGCACAGGTCCTCCAGGCCGGGCTTGATGAAGTTGTTCACCATCTCGTTGACCCGGCTGCGGGGCTCCAGGAAGTCGGTGTTCTCCAGCAGGTCCTGGATGCGGTCGGCGTACTTGGACAGGCGGAAGAAGTAGGCCTCCTCCTCGGCGTCCTGGACCTCCCGTCCGCAGTCGGGGCACTTGCCGTCCACCAGCTGGGACTCGGTCCAGAAGGACTCACAGGGCTTGCAGTACTTGCCCACGTACTTGCCCTTGTAGATGTCCCCCTTGTCGTACATGGCCTTGAAGATCTTCTGGATGGCGGAGACGTGGTAGTCGTCGGTGGTGCGGATGAACCGGTCGTTGGAGATGTTCATCAGCTTCCACAGGTCCTTCACCCCCTGGGGCCCGTCCACGATGCGGTCCACAAAGGTCTTGGGGTCCACACCGGCCTCCTTGGCCTTGTCCTCGATCTTCTGGCCGTGCTCGTCGGTGCCGGTGAGGAACATCACGTCGTAGCCCTGGAGCCGCTTGTACCGGGCCATGGCGTCAGTGGCCACGGTGCAGTAGGTGTGGCCGATGTGGAGCTTGTCGCTGGGGTAGTAGATGGGAGTGGTGATATAGAATTTCTTGTTCTCAGACATCAGAGGATCCCTCCGTATCGTTCTCGACCGGCTTTGCGGGGAGAGGCCGGGCGGCATTGTACAGCAGAATGGCGCTGTTGGTCAGCAGATAGAGGATGGTGAAGCAGTAGAGCAGCACGGTGGACCAGCTGTGCTGGTCGGCCAGGGTGGTAAGGGAGAAGTACACCGCCAGCAGGGAGAAAAAGACGGTGACTGCCGGCTTGCCCTTCTCAAAGGAGAACCCGGCAATGAAGTAGAAGGCCAGCAGAGCGGCGATGATGGCGAAGAGCTCATACACATAGTCCAGCTGCACCGGGTCCCCCGCCCGGACCTGATAGGCGGCGATAAGCCACACGCAGTAGGTGAAGGCGGGCACCAGCAGGGCGGCGCTGTACCTGCCCTTCCCCGCCTCCCGGAAGTGGTTGCGCACCGTGGCCAGCACGCAGAACCCGGAGGCGATGGCCATGGCCCCCACGATGAGGTAGGTGTACATGGGCTCCTCCGCCCGGACAAACTCCAGCCCGGCCAGACCCCCCGCTCCCAGCAGCAGGAAGGCGGAGAGCACTCCGGCCATGGCGTACAGGGTGTTGCCCTTGGCCCGGAAGGCCACGTCGCAGCCGCCGAAGTCGGGGTATCTGCCCCGGCTCAGGGCCAGCAGCGCCACCGCCATCACCACCGACAGGAGGATGAGGGCCGTGGTGGCCGTGGCCCCGGCGATGGGCAGGCCGGTGTCCGCCTCAAAGGCGGTGGCCAGCTCCCACCGGCGCAGACCGAAGCCCACACCGCCGCCGATGACGGCAACGACGGGCAAAAGGATCTCTTTTCGCATAGACAGCATCCTTTCCGGATGAAGAATACAGATATTGATTATAGCACAGTTTGACGGAAATGGCACGGATTTCTTTTTGCCGGGGACATCCCGGCCCGGGCCGTCGGGGCCCCCGCCCGGGTACCCTCTCCTTATTCGTAGGGGCGGGTCCCAGACCCGCCCGCCGGTCTGACCAAATTTCCGGCCCGTTTCTACCAATCCGCCCGGCCCACCAGCTGGTCCAGGGTGACCTGGAAGTAGTCGGCCAGGGCGATGAGCTTTTGGATGGAGGGTTCGTTTTTCCCCTCCTCGTACAGCTGGTAGGTGCGGATGTTGACATTCAAATACTCCGCCACCTCCCGCTGTTTTTTCTCTTTGGCGTTGCGGATCTCCCGAAGGCGCTGGCAAAACTCCATGACAAATCCTTTCTTTGCTCTTGACACGGTGTTTTCATTCGTATATACTACGAATGAAAACACCGTAAGGAGCGATGTCTTATGACTTTGGAAACGCTACGCAGTTTAACCGCCCCGGATCAGATGGGGCCGGAGCAGCGGGCGGCGGCAGCGGAACTGGAACCCTGTTACGAGCGGATGAAGGCCGCCTTCGGCCTGGACTTTGCCAACGACGTCTGGGAAAAGCAGGCCCGGGTCAATGAATTTGAGCTGGCGGAGGCCTTTGCCCGGGGGTTCCGGCTGGGGGGTCAGCTGGCGCTGGAGCTCTGCCGGGAGGACGGGCCTGTTGCAACATAACGCAGCAGGTCCCAATTTTGTCATCCTGAGCGCAGCGAAGGATCTTTCCTGCCGGTTTGTCCGCCGCAGAAAGATTCTTCGCCCCTTTGGGGCTCAGAATGACAGCTGGGTTCTATTTTGCGACAGTCCCCCACGGATATCCCGGCCCCGTTCCCGGGCAGAAAACGGCCCCCGCAAGGCGGCTATCTCCACTCCCCACTCTCCGCTCTTTACTCCGCCTTCTGGCTCTCCAGGTACTCGTCGTAGGTCATTTTCCGGTCGATGAGCTGGCCGTCGGCGGTGAAGTCGAACACCCGGTTACAGACAGTCTGGATGAGCTGATGGTCGTGGGAGGCCACCAGCACGTTGCACTTGACGGCCTCCAGGCCGTTGTTCAGGGCGGCGATGGACTCCAGGTCCAGGTGGTTGGTGGGCTGATCCAGCAGCAGCACGTTGGCCCCGGACAGCATCATGCGGGAGAGCATGCACCGCACCTTCTCCCCGCCGGAGAGCACCTTGACGGGCTTGTACACCTCGTCCCCGGAGAAGAGCATCCGGCCCAAAAAGCCCCGGAGGTAGGCCTCGTGGGGGTCGGAGGACCACTGGCGCAGCCACTCCACCAGGTTGTCGTCGCAGTCCTTGAAAAATTCGGTGTTGTCCTTGGGGAAATAGGAGCAGGTGGCGGTCTGGCCCCACTTGACGGTGCCCTCGTCGGGCTCCAGCTCCCCGGTGAGGATCTTGAACAGGGCGGTGTGGGCGTTCTCGTTGTCGCCCACGAAGGCGATCTTGTCCCCGTGGCCCACGATGAAGCTCACCTTGTCCAGCACCTTCACCCCGTCAATGGTCTTGGACACGTCGGTAACAAAGAGGATGTCCTTGCCCACCTCCCGGTCGGGATTGAAGGCTACCCAGGGATACCGGCGGGAGGAGGCGGGGATCTCCTCCAGGGTGATCTTCTCCAGCAGCTTCCGCCGGGCGGTGGCCTGCTTGGACTTGGACTTGTTGGCGGAGAACCGGGAGATGAATTCCTTCAGCTCCTGGGCCTTCTCCTCGTTCTTCTTGTTCTGGTTTTTCATCAGGTTCTGCATGAGCTGGGAGGCGTCGTACCAGAAGTCATAGTTGCCCACATACAGCTTGATCTTGTTGTAGTCGATGTCCACGATGTGGGTACAGATGGTGTTGAGGAAGTGGCGGTCGTGGCTCACCACGATGACGGTACCCTCAAAGTCCAACAGGAAGTCCTCCAGCCAGTTGACGGCGTTGATGTCCAGGTTGTTGGTGGGCTCGTCCAGCAGCAGGATGTCCGGATTGCCGAACAGGGCCTGGGCCAGCAGCACCTTCACCTTCAGCCGGGCGTCCAGGGTTTCCATGGAGCTCTGGTGGAACTCGGTGCCCACCCCCAGGCCCTGGAGGATGCGGGAGGCGTCGCTCTCGGCCTCCCAGCCCCCCAGCTCGGCAAACTCCTCCTCCAGCTCGCAGGCCCGGATGCCGTCCTCTTCCGTCATCTCCTCTTTCTCGTAGAGGGCGTCCTTCTCCTTGCCGATGTCGTACAGCCGCTGGTTACCCATGATGACGGTGTCCATGACGTTATAGGCGTTGTAGGCGTTCTGGTCCTGCTTGAGCACCGACATGCGGGTCTTGGGCAGGATGGACACCTCGCCGGAGGTGGCCTCCAGGTCGCCGGAGAGAATCTTCAAAAAGGTGGACTTGCCGGCGCCGTTGGCGCCGATGATGCCGTAGCAGTTGCCCTTGACAAACTGGAGATCCACGTGGGAAAAGAGGGGCTGGCCGCTGTAGGCCAGGGTCAGGTCGGAAACAGTGATCATATCGTACTCCTTTATGGCTTTCCCGGTTTTTTCCGGTAAAATCTTCGTAGCACCCTAGTATATCACAGAATGCCGAAAAAACAAACGGCAAAAATGCAAAAATCAGCGCTGAAAAAGGGCCCGCCGCAGAATGAAACCAATCTGCGGCGGGTCCTTCGTTACGGGGCGGGAAACGAAACCATGGGCGCGTACTGCGCGCCCCTACGGAGACGCGACGATCTGCCTGTAGGGGCGATTATCAATCACCCGCCGCAACAGGGCGTAAATCGAAACGGTTGTTGCGCCCGCCCCCTCATCCGTCACGGCTTGCGCCGTGCCACCTTCCCCCCTGTGGGGGGAAGGTCAGGCGGCCACAGGCCGCCCCCTCAGCTCAGCCGCACAGATCGATGATGGCCTGGGCGAAGATCTTGGCGGCGGTGAGCTGGTCGGCGATGGAGGTATGCTCGTCAGCGCCGTGCATATTGCCGTTGAATCCGGGCATGGCGCAGCCGAAGGCCACCCCGCCGGGGATATCGTGGACGTAGGTGCCGCCGCCGATGGCCAGGCACTCTCCCTTCCGCCCGGTGTACTGCTCGTAGCACTTGAGCAGGGTCTGCACCAGGGGGGTGTCGGCGGGGCTGTGGTG